>NZ_JXQR01000014.1:0-414045 GCF_000834715.1 Flavobacterium sp. MEB061
AGCCCACAGCCTGACGAAGGAAGTGCGAGGACTTGCAGCGAATAGCCCGACCCGGAGGGACACGCCCAAAATATTTGAGTGCTATTGTTTTTGTAACCAAGCAGATCATGATGTCGTCAAAAGTAGATCAATCATTAATTAATAGTAAATATGAAATCAATTTTTAAAGTGTACATGGTGTTTTTTCTAATATTTTATTCGGCTGCTTTTAGTCAAAATTTAGAATCTAAAATAGATAAGCTGGTAAACGAGAAATTTAAACCCGACGGTCCGGGAGCAGTTTTTTTAGTTGCTAAGAAAGGAAAAGTGGTTTACAGGAAAGCTGTTGGAAAGGCAAATTTAGAAATCAATATTAAAATGCAGCCTGAGTTTGTTTTTGAAATTGGATCTATGACCAAACAATTCACGGCTGTTTCAATCCTAATGCTGGTTG
Source organism: Flavobacterium sp. MEB061 (assembly GCF_000834715.1). NCBI lineage: Bacteria > Pseudomonadati > Bacteroidota > Flavobacteriia > Flavobacteriales > Flavobacteriaceae > Flavobacterium > Flavobacterium sp. MEB061. The sequence continues at coordinate 434 of NZ_JXQR01000014.1, forward strand.
AACAAGGCAAGATTAAGCTGGATGATGATATCACGAAATTTATTCCGGATTACCCAACCAATGGAAATGTTATTACGATACATCATTTATTGATACACACTTCTGGAATTAAAGATTTTACGAGCATGAAAGCTATAAAAAATATTGCCAGAGAGGATTTGTCTCCAAAAGAATTGGTTGATTTTTTTAAAAATGAGCCTATTGATTTTAAACCAGGAGAACAGTTTAAGTATTGTAATTCAGGATATGTTGTTTTAGGATATATTCTTGAAATTGTATCTGGTCAAACTTATGAAGATTTTATACGGAATCATATTTTCGAAAAAATCGGGATGAACAACAGTTATTATGCAAGTCATGATAAAATAATAAAAAACAGGGTTTCTGGTTATCGTAACAGGGACGGAGTTGTGAATGCAAATTATATTAGTTTTTCAATACCATATGCCTCTGGTTCAATTATGTCTAATGTAGATGATATGTTAAAATGGCAAAATGCAATTGATTCTAATAAATTAATTAGTTCAAAAATTGCTGAAAAAGCGTTTGCAAATTATACTTTAAAGGATGGCAGTAAAATTGATTATGGATATGGCTGGCATATAAAAGATTTAAACGGGAAATTGGTACGTGAGCACGGAGGCAGTATTTTCGGTTTTAAATCAATGGGAGTTTATGAACCTAGTGAACAGGTTTATGTAATAGGATTGAGCAATTGCGATTGTAATTCGCCAACCGCGCTTACGAGAGATATTGCTGCTTTAGTATTGCAATAACGGGTAATAAAAAAGGGTGCTGTGAAGCACCCTTTTTGTATAATTAATTATAAGAATTACACAGCCAAAGCTTCTTTGATTCTGCGTAAAGCTTCTTTTAATATGTCGTTACTTGTTGCGTAAGAGAAACGGATACAGTTTGGATTTCCAAAAGCGTCTCCTGTTACGGTTGCTACGTTTGCTTCACCTAAAAGATACATTGATAAATCGTTTGCATCTTTAATTTCTGTTCCTTTTAATGTTTTTCCGAAGAAAGAAGAAACGTCTGGGAAAACATAAAATGCTCCTTCAGGAACGTTGATTTTTACTCCCGGAATTTCTTTTAATAAACCAACAACCAAATCTCTGCGTTCGTGAAAAGCCTTAACCATGTGGTTTAATACGCTAGCATCTGCATCAACAGCAGTAATTGTAGCACGTTGCGCCACAGAGTTTGCTCCTGAAGTTACTTGTCCCTGAATTTTTGTACACGCTTTTGCAATGAATTCCGGCGCACCGATGTAACCAATTCTGTATCCTGTCATAGCAAATGCTTTTGCTACTCCGTTTACAGTAATTGTTCTTTCAAACATTCCAGGAATTGAACCGATACTGCAGAAAGTTCCTGAGAAATTAATGTGCTCATAAATTTCATCGGCAACAACATATATATTTGGGTGTTTTTCTAAAACTTTTGCAAGAGCTGTTAACTCTTCTCTGCTGTACACAGATCCAGATGGGTTACAAGGAGAACTGAACCACATCATTTTTGTTTTTGGTGTAATGGCAGCTTCTAATTGTGCTGGTGTAATTTTAAAATCAGTATCTACAGACGTTGGAACCTCAACAGGAACTCCGCCAGACAATTTTACAATTTCGAAATAAGAAACCCAGTAAGGTGCCGGTAAAATAACCTCGTCACCATCATTTAACATTACTTGTGCAATATTATATAAAGATTGTTTTGCTCCTGTAGAAACTACAATTTGAGTTGGTTTGTACTCTAAATTATTATCTCTTTTGAATTTTCTGCAAATAGCTTCTCTCAATTCTAAATAACCTTCTACCGGAGAATAGGTGCTGTAATTTTCGTCAACTGCTTTTTTAACAGCTTCTTTAATAAAATCTGGCGTATTAAAGTCTGGCTCACCTAAACTTAAACTGATAATGTCTTTTCCCTGCGATTTTAATTCACGTGCTAAAGCAGCCATTGCTAAGGTTTGTGATGTCGCTAAGTTGTTAATTCTGTCTGAAAGAATATGATTCATTATAAAAATTTTGAATGTCCTTAATTTCAACTTAATTAAGGAAGGTTAATTATTAATAGATTTTTGATTTTTATGCTAGTTCCGGTTTCATTCCAAGATCTTTTAAGTGCTTGTAATGTGCTATAACAGCTCCTCTCATGGTTCTGAATTCATGATAAGGCAAGTTGCATTCTTTTGCAGTTTGTTTTACAATTTCAGCAATTTTTCCGTAGTGAATGTGACTGATATTTGGAAAAATATGATGCTCTATCTGATGATTTAAACCACCGGTAAACCAGTTGATTATTTTGTTTTTTGGAGCAAAATTAGCCGTTGTATATAATTGGTGAATGGCCCATGTATTTTCCATTTCGCCGTTTTCATTTGGAACCGGATTTGAAGTTTCCTCAATTACGTGTGCTAATTGAAAAACGACACTTAAAATTAATCCCGCAACATAATGCATTACGAAAAAGCCAATAACAACTTTCCACCATGTTACACCTAAAACCATTGGTAAAACCATCCAGATTAAAACATAAATTATTTTTGTTATTACTAAAACGGTCCATAATTTAGCCGGACTTTGCGGTGTTCCGTATGATAATTTTCTCTTCAGATAGTTTTTCATTTGTTTAAAATCAGTCGTTAAAGCCCAATTGAAAGTCAAAAGTCCGTATAAGAAAAAAGAATAATAATGTTGAAATTTATGAAATTTGTGCCATTCAGCATTTTTTGTAAAACGAATAATTCTTCCGGCATCAAGATCTTCATCATGACCGTGAATATTAGTATACGTATGATGAAGTACATTGTGTTGTACTTGCCAATTGTGTACATTTCCGGCCAAAACATAAATGCTTCCGCCCATAATTTTATTGATCCAGGATTTAGAAGAGTAAGACCCATGGTTTCCATCGTGCATTACGTTCATACCTATTCCAGCCATTCCAACTCCCATAAGAATGTTTAATAACAATTGTGCCCAAAAAGGCATGTCAAGAGTTAATATCAAAAAGTATGGCGTTAAAAAAACGGCAAACAGAATAATGGCTTTTAAGTGCAGCTTCCAGTTTCCGGTTTTCTGAATGTTGTTCTCTTTGAAGTAATTGTTTACTCGTGAGTTAAGTGTTCTGAAGAACTTCAGATTGTCTTGCTTAGCAAATGTAGGCGCAGTGTTATTCATAATTAATTTAAATAGTTTTCAAAGGTAATTATTATAAATTTTCAATTTGCAAAATTGAGTTAAATATTTCAATCGTAAAGTAGTACTTTTGTTAAAAAATTAGAGCAATGGATGAGATATTGAAATATTTTCCTGATTTGACCGACATTCAAATCGAACAATTTCAAAAATTAGACTTTTTATACCACGATTGGAACGAAAAAATCAATGTTATTTCGCGAAAAGATATTGATGCCTTATATACAAAACATATTTTGCACTCACTTGGAATTGCAAAAATCATGAAGTTTGAACCTGGAGCAACTGTTCTTGATGTTGGAACCGGTGGAGGATTTCCAGGGATTCCGTTAGCGATTCTTTTTCCTGAAACCCGTTTTTATTTAATCGATGTTATAGCCAAGAAAATAAAAGTCGTTCAGGGCGTTGTTGATGCTTTAGAATTGAAAAATGTAAAAGCAGAACAAAAGCGTGCCGAATTGGTAAAAGGAGATTTCGATTTTATTGTAAGTCGTGCCGTTACCAATATGCCGGATTTTGTTTCTTGGATAAAAGATAAAATCAAAAAGCAACACAAGCATGCATTGAAAAACGGAATTTTATATCTTAAAGGTGGAGATTTGGCAGAAGAATTAAAAGATTTTCCAAAAGCAACATTATATGATTTGGCAGATATTTTTGAAGATGAGTTTTTTGAGACTAAAAAAGTCGTGCATTTGCCATTGAAGTTTCAACCTTAAAATTTTGTTTCAAAAGTTTCAGCTTTGAAAATCTTCAATTAAAAAAAACCGAATCTAAAATTTTAGATTCGGTTTTTTTTAATTGAAATTATTTAAACTAATAAGCCATTTCTTGTATTTGTAAAAATGAATTTCTTTTTTGATCTAAATGATCTATAAACTCATTAAGAGATTGTGTTGCTGCTTCAGGAGAATATTTGAATTTAGGATCGAAGAAAAACTCTCTGCAAATTACAGGTTCATTTGATGAATCATAAATTGCTTCGTCTGTTTCGTCAAGATTCTCATCACTATATTGGCAAGGAAGCAAACGGGCTAATTCTATTATTCTACTACTAAACCATTTATCAAATACTTTCTTTTTTGGAGAAATATGACGTGCAAGTAAAACTAAACCAACAAGTTCGTTTTGAAGATAGTATGATCCTTTTCTATATCTTACATCTACCATTTTTACATTCATAAGAGCAACCCAAATTGGTCCGTTTACAGAATTTGTTGCAGGAATGTTTAAATCTGTATCAAAATCAAGAGGACTTGAATATTCAGGATTAACAATTGAAGCCCAAAGTGCTTCGATACGTCTGTCGATATCATTTGCTGCTTTTGTATATCCTGTAAAGCGCCAATTTACCCATTCTAAAAGAGCTGCTGTTAAACCTATAGCAGCTTTATGGTTAATTTGGGTTAATGCAATTTCTAGTTCTTCATTTCCTTCCAAAGGATCTAAAATCGCATCTATTTTCTTTTTTGTCCATTTAAAATTAATTGGGTGACCAATACATTTTGATTTTACAATGATTTCAGGAACATTTTTTAAATTTTTCATAAGCTTTTTAATTTAGAATTAGTGTCATGTTTTATATCAGTAAAACTGTTTCTTCTATTTGTTTCTTTGTGATTTAAAACTTTGACAAAATTATATGTTAGCTTATTTTTAACCTGATACTATAAGTTTTTTGAATGATAAATTAGGATTTTTTAGAAGGTAAGTGACTGATTTCTAGTAACATAAGAAAAGTACTACAAATTTTACAATTATTTAAAAATGAGTTGTTTAAAAAAGAAACCCACAATTATCAAAAGACAACTGTGGGTTATATAAATTAGATGATCTAATGTATTATCCTAAAAATGGGTATCTGTAATCTTCAGGAGTTACAAAAGTTTCTTTAATAGTTCTAGGAGAAGCCCAACGTAATAAGTTCAATGCAGAACCAGCTTTATCGTTAGTTCCGGAAGCTCTTGCTCCACCAAAAGGCTGCATTCCTACAACTGCCCCGGTTGGTTTATCATTAATGTAGAAGTTACCTGCAGCATTTTGCAATTTCGTAGTTGCTACTTCAATAGCATAACGATCCTGGCTAAATACAGCTCCTGTTAAAGCATATTCAGAAGTAGTATCAACTAATTCTAAAGTTTCTTCCCATTTTGCATCTTCGTAAACATATATAGTAATAACTGGTCCGAATAATTCGGTTTCCATTGTAGTATATTTTGGATTTGTAGTTACAATAACGGTTGGCTCAATAAAGTATCCTACAGATTTATCGTAGTTTCCTCCAATGATGATTTCAGCATCAGCATCTTTTTTAGCCTGATCGATATAACTCGCCAATTTATCAAAAGAACCTTCGTGAATAACTGCTGTAATAAAGTTTCCGAAATCTTCCGGAGAACCCATTTTCATTGATTTTGCATCAGCAATTAATTGTTCTTTTACAGCTGGCCATAAACTTTGCGGAATATAAGCTCTTGAAGCTGCAGAACATTTTTGCCCTTGAAATTCAAATGCTCCACGAGTAATTCCTGTTGCAACTTGTTTTACGTTAGCACTTGGGTGCGCAATGATAAAATCTTTACCACCAGTTTCACCAACGATTCTTGGGTAAGTTTTATAATTGTTAATATTGGCGCCAATTTTTGCCCAGATATCTTTAAATACATGAGTAGATCCTGTAAAGTGAACTCCGGCGAAATCACGACTTGCCAAAACAGTATCAGTAATCATTAAGGCATCTCCAAAAACAACGTTGATAACGCCATCAGGAACACCTGCTTCTTTGAAAACATCAATAATAACTTTTGCCGAAAATACTTGGCTGTCACTTGGTTTCCAAATAACAACGTTACCCATCATAGCAGCACTTGCAGGAAGATTTGCAGCAATAGCAGTAAAGTTGAATGGAGTAATCGCGTAAACAAAACCTTCAAGAGGTCTGTATTCTAAACGGTTCCAAACTGTAGAATCAGATTTTGGCTGATCGTTGTATATTTGAGTCATAAATTCTACGTTGTAACGTAAAAAGTCGATCAATTCGCAAGAAGCATCAATTTCTGCCTGATGAATGTTTTTAGATTGTCCAATCATAGTAGCAGCGTTGATACGCGCTCTGTATGGACCTGCAATAAGTTCAGCAGCTTTTAAGAAAATAGCAGCACGTTGTTCCCATGCCATATTTGCCCATGCTTTTCTTGATTCAAGCGCATTTGCAATTGCTTTTTCGATATGTTGTTTTTCAGCTAAATGATACGTTCCTACGATATGTTTGTGATCGTGAGGTGCTGAAATAGTTTTTGTATTTCCGGTTTTGATTTCTTCACTACCAATGTATAATGGAACATCGATTTTAGAGTTCCACATTGAAGTGTATGCTGCCTGAACAGCTGCTTTTTCTGGTGAGTTCGGTGCGTAACCTTTTACTGGTTCGTTTACCGCTTTTGGTACATGAAAGAATCCTTTTAACATGGGTTGTAAGTATTTAAAATTACGAATTATTTAAATTTTCACAAAAGTACAAAGGATATTTTGATTATATCATAACACAATATTAAAAGTTGTAATTAAATAAACAAATCGGGCTAAATTGTAAAGAGCATCAGCTGTTTAATAATTAAATTTGATACAAATACGCCAAATATTTTTAAAATATTTAAATAGTAACGAAATGAAAATTCCCCTTTTAGCTTTTAATGATAATGGAATTTATTGCCAGCAGGCCGATGTTTATCTCGACCCGTGGCGACCGGTGAAAAACGCCATTATTACACACGGACATTCTGATCATGCACGCTGGGGGCATCAAAATTATATTACACATCATACCAATATTCCAATTATTCGCCATCGTTTGGGCGAAATAAATGTTACGGGAAAAGACTGGAACGAAACCTTTGTAATCAATAATGTGAAATTTTCTTTTCATCCCGCCGGACATATTATTGGAAGCGCACAAATTCGAGTAGAACATAAAGGCGAAGTTTGGGTTTTTACAGGAGATTATAAAACTGAAGATGACGGAATATCTGTTCCGTATGAAGTGGTGAAATGCCACACTTTTATAACCGAATGCACTTTTGGATTACCCGCTTTTAACTGGACTCCGCAAGCCGAAGTGATTACAGAAATCAACAATTGGTGGGCAGAAAATAAAGCAGAAGAAAAAACTTCGATTTTGTTCGGATATTCTTTAGGAAAAGCACAACGACTTTTAAAATACTTAGATACAGATCTCGGAACCATTTATACACACGGCGCTATCGAAAATATGACCAACGTAGTTCGTCCGTTAATTGATCTTCCGCCAACAAAATTGGTGACTTATGAAACTAAGAAAGAAGATTTATTAGGCAACATTGTACTCGCACCGCCAAGCGCACACGGAAGTACGTGGATCAGGAAAATGACACCTTTCGTTACAGGTTCAGCAAGTGGGTGGATGGCTTTTCGCGGAGCCAGACGCCGACGTGCGATTGATAAAGGTTTTGTTTTGAGTGATCACTGCGATTGGTATTCTCTTTTGGATAGCATAAAAGCAACAGGCGCAGAAAAAGTAATTTGCACGCATGGTTATACCGATATTTTTTCTAAATATTTAAGAGAAATAGGATACGACGCCAGAACCGAGAAAACCCAATATGAAGGCGAAACGGCAGAAATGGAAAGAGAAGTTGAAACCGAAAAAGAAATTCGAGAATGAAAAATTTCGCCCAACTCATAAAAGTCCTTGATAGTTCGAATAAAACGAATGTAAAAGTCGATGCGCTGACGATGTATTTTAAAAATGCATCACCGGAAGATAAAGTTTGGACCATTGCCATTCTTTCACATCGTCGTCCGCCGAGACCTGTCAATACCACTTTATTGCGAAATTGGGCAAATGAAATCGCTAATATTCCGCTATGGCTTTTTGAAGAAAGTTATCATATCGTGGGAGATTTAGCCGAAACCATTGCCTTAATAATTCCAACCACAAAAGAACATTCAGACAAAAGTTTAACTGAATATCTTCAGGAAATCATCGCTTTAAAAAAGAAATCAGATCCTGATAAAAAAGAATATTTGCAGCAAAACTGGCTCGCGCTCAATTATTACGAACGCTTTGTTTTTACCAAATTAATCACCGGAAGTTTTAGAATCGGCGTAAGCCAAAAATTAATGACAAGAGCACTTTCTAAAGCAGAAGATGTTGATGAAGATGCTTTGGCGTATAAATTAATGGGAAATTGGGATCCGAATACGATCACTTTTCAGGAATTGATTTTGGATGAACAAAACAGTGATTATTTATCAAAACCCTATCCGTTTTATCTAGCATATCCGATTGAAGGAGAAGTTGAGAATTTGGGAAATCCCGAAGATTGGTCTATAGAACATAAATGGGATGGAATCAGGTCGCAAACCATCATCCGCGAAAGCGAAATTTATGTCTGGTCAAGAGGTGAGGAGTTGGTTACGGATAAATATCCTGAGTTTAAATCTTTCGTTGGTTTAATTCCGGATGGAACCGTAATTGATGCCGAAATTTTAGCTTTTCCAGAAGGTGAAATCGGAACTTTTAATGATTTGCAAACCAGAATCGGACGTAAAGCCATTTCAGCAAGTTTACTCGAAAAAGTCCCCGTAATTTTAAAAGCCTACGATATTTTAGAATGGGAAGGGCAGGATATTCGCCATTTGCCTTATGCCGAAAGAAGATTATTATTAGAACAATTATACGATTCAATTAAAGATAAAACGGCTTCTTTTCAATTATCAGAAAGGGTTTTGCTCCATTCCTGGGAAGATGTGACAAATGAAAGAATGCGTGCCCGCGAAATGAAAAGCGAAGGTTTGATGTTAAAACGAAATGATTCGGCGTATTTGGTGGGAAGAAAAAAAGGCGATTGGTGGAAATGGAAAATTGAACCTTTGGTAATCGATGCCGTTTTAACCTACGCCATGCGAGGTCACGGGCGAAGATCGAACTTATTTACCGATTATACTTTTGCGCTCTGGCAAACCAATGATAATGGGGAAAAAGAACTGGTGACATTTGCAAAAGCCTATTCCGGTTTAACCGATGCTGAATTTAGAAGAGTAGATGATTTTATAAAGAAAAATACATTAGAACGTTTTGGTCCGGTTCGAAGCGTTACGCCACAATTGGTTTTCGAAATTGGTTTTGAGGGAATCGCACTTTCAAAAAGACACAAAAGCGGCGTTGCAACACGTTTTCCAAGAATCTTGAGATGGCGACACGACAAAAAAATTGACGAAGCAAATTCGATTGAAGACTTAAAAAGTATGATTTCGTAAAAAAAAATTTAACATATAGAAACATAGGTTAAAATGTGTATAAAAAGAATACAAAAGAAACAAGTTTCCACACATAGCTATGTCCATTAATGCAAGTGAAACGACTTTATGCGTTTTCAAAAAACTATGTTTCTATGTGTTAAAATTACTTGCACTATAAATCAAATATCATAATGAATCGAGAAGAATTATACGCTATTGCAGAAAATTGGTTTCAGGATCAGGGTTGGAAATCATTTCCGTTTCAAACTCAAACCTGGACGGCTTTTTTACAAGGCAAAAACGGTTTATTAAACGCACCAACCGGAAGCGGAAAAACCTATGCTTTATGGTTTCCGATAGTTCTTGATTACATGAAGAAAAACCCGAATTATAAAACAAAACATAAACCGGGATTAAAAGCTATTTGGATTACACCTTTGCGAGCACTTTCGGTAGAAATAAAACAAGCAGCAGAACGAATTGTCGAAGATTTAGAGTTGCCATTAACAGTCGGAATCCGCTCTGGAGACACTTCTCAAAGTGAAAGAGCGAAGCAAAGCAAAAAAATGCCGGATTTGCTGATAACAACGCCTGAAAGTTTACAATTGCTTCTTGCATCAAAAGAATTTGCGAAAACTTTTGCCAATTGTTCCTCTATTGTGGTTGATGAATGGCACGAATTATTAGGCACAAAACGTGGTGTTCAAATGGAATTGGCTTTGTCAAGATTAAAAATAGTGGCGCCCAAAATGCGTATTTGGGGAATTTCAGCTACAATTGGAAATCTTGAATTAGCACAACAGGTTTTATTAGGATTAAATTCTGAAGCCTATCAAAATTCAGTTTTAATAAAGGCCAACATCAATAAGAAAATAAAAGTGCTTTCGATTCTGCCTGAAAAAATGGACAGTTACCCGTGGCGAGGTCATATGGGTTTGCACTTAATTGATGAGGTTGCGAAAATCATCAGAAGAAGTAAAACGACTTTAATTTTTACCAATGTACGTTCTGCCTGCGAAATGTGGTTTCAGGCGATATTAGAAAAATATCCTGAATTTGCCGGAGATATGGCCATGCACCACGGAAGCATAAGTAGAGAAACCAGATTGTGGGTTGAAAATGCGATTCGAAATGAAGACTTAAAAGTAGTAGTTTGTACATCAAGTCTGGATTTGGGTGTTGATTTTGCACCTGTTGAAACTATTATACAGGTTGGCGGACCAAAAGGCGTTGCGCGTTTTCTGCAGAGAGCCGGACGAAGCGGACATCAGCCCGGGAAAGAAAGTGTGATTTATTTTCTTGCCACGCACGCTATAGAGTTAATTGAAGCATCGGCATTAAAAAAAGCAGCTGAAAAAACAATTGTCGAAGATCGGATTCCGTACTTGAACAGTTGGGATGTTTTGGTGCAATACTTAAATACGTTGGCAGTTTCTGATGGATTTTATCCCGATGAAATTTTTGAAGAAGTCAAAAATACCTTTTGTTATCAAAACATGACAAAAGAAAACTGGAACTGGATTCTGAATTTTATTACCAATGGAAGCCAGAGTTTACAAGCGTATGACGAATTCAAAAAAGTTGAAGTTGAAGAAGACGGACGCTTTAAAATCCACAGCCGAATGATTGCTATGCATCACAGAATGCAGATTGGAACTATTGTTGGCGATGCGTCGTTAAATGTTAAGTTTTTAAGCGGAGGCTATATAGGTTCTATTGAGGAATGGTTTGCCTCAAAACTACAGCCTGGAGATGTCTTTACGTTTGCCGGAAAAAGACTTGAATTATTCCGCGTAAAAAATATGCAGGTTTTAGTGCGAAAAGCAGATCCTAAAAAAGCATCAAGAGTAGTAAGCTGGATGGGTGGCCGTATGGCTTTATCGGTACAAATGAGTGAATTATTGAGAGAAGAATTATATACCGCAAATACTGATAAGTTAACGCCGGAACTAATTGCATTGCAGCCTCTTTTTGCAAGACAAAGAAAAGAAAGCATCGTTCCGGATACCAATCAATTTTTAATAGAAACCTTTAAAACCCGTGAGGGGTTTCATGCTGTTTTTTATCCTTTTGAAGGCCGATTTGTACACGAAGCTTTGGCTAGTATTATTTCGTATCGCATCAGCTTATTGTCGCCAATCACTTTTTCATTAGCTTATAATGATTATGGATTTGAATTACTTTCTGATCAGGAAATTGATATGGAAAGTGTTTTTGATAATAATTTATTTTCAACAGAATACGTACATCACGATTTACAAAAAAGTTTGAATTCGACAGAAATGGCACGACGAAAATTCAGGGATATTTCTGTAATTGCCGGTTTGGTATTTACCGGAATGCCCGGAAAACCAGTTAAAACTAAACATTTGCAAAGCGGTTCGCAATTGCTTTTTGAAGTTTTCAGAGATTATGAACCCGACAATTTATTGCTCCAGCAAGCTTATATCGAAACATTCGAACATCAGTTAGAAGAAGGACGTTTGATTCAGGCTTTAGAACGAATTAACGGGCAAACTATCGAATGGAAACAATGCAAAAAACCAACACCTTTTAGTTTTCCAATAATTACAGACCGACTTCGGGAAAAATTATCAAGTGAAACATTGTCAGAAAGAATTAAAAAAATGACAGCCAGTTACATGAAATAATTTTGGACTGATTTTTGGATAAAACCTCTTGAATCACACTTTTTTGGCTGATTCTAAAAATCTAATTTAACACAGAAACATAGATTCTATTTAACTAAGAAATATTATTTAAGAAAACTCGTTTTTCACATAGCTATATGTTGATATAAAAAGGGAAACTTCTTTTCAAAACATTCCAAATGCTATGGTTCTATGTGTTAAAAATAATTACAACAGCGTAAATGAACATAATAATAAACAATCAGGATTTCATTCTGCATCAATCTGGTGCTGTTTTTTGGGAAAAAGAAAAAATACTTTTAATCTCAGATGTGCATTTAGGAAAAGTGGCACATTTTAGAAAACACGGAATCGGAATTCCAAACAATGCCATTTTTGAAAATTTTACCCGATTAAAAACAGTTTTAGAATTATTTAATCCAAAAACAATCGTTTTTTTGGGCGATTTGTTTCATAGTAAAATCAATAACGAATGGGATCTTTTTGTGCAATGGACTAAAGAACATTCGCAGAAAATAATTTTGGTGGAAGGAAATCACGATATTATTTCTAAACAAAACTATTCAGATTTAAATATTGAAATTTTTAATGAATTAGAAATAGGCAATTTTTTATTAACCCATCATCCCACAGAAAAAGAAAACTTCTTTAATTTTTGCGGACACATTCATCCCGGAATACAATTACGAGGATTAGGGCGACAATTTTTAAGTTTATCTTGCTTTTTTCACAAACCAAATCAGTTGATTTTTCCGGCTTTTGGAGAATTTACAGGAAATTCATATCTAATTCCAACAGAAAAAGACAAAGTTTATGCGATTACAAAAGAGGGAATAATAGAAGTTGCAATAAATTAATTCAGTGCAAAAGGAGCGCACATTCTAAAAGTAGGAACAATTACTTTGAATGTTTTTGTTGTGGTAAAATTGATCATATTAAAATGACCTTTCATGGCTCCGTATGGAGATGAAAGCAAACAACCAGAGCTATAAGTGTGATTTTCACCAGGTTTTAAAACTGGTTTTTTACCGATAACTCCTTCACCATCAACAACTTCTAGATCGTTAAGAGAGTCGAAAATTTCCCAGTGACGAGAAGTTAACTGAACCGAATCTTTACTATGATTTTCGATTGTAATTACATAACTAAAGGCAAAATGAATCTTGTAGTTCTTGAAGTAAGTACCTTCAAAACTAGTTAAAACAGATATTTTTATGCCTCTTGTAATCTGAGAAACCATACTAACGTCGTATATATGTGAGTGTTATAGTGGCAAACTTACGAAAAAAATTCGTTTACCCGAAATCCTTTAACAATGTTTTAATTGGTGATATTGATAGAGTTAGCATTCCCCTTTCCGATAACTCTTTCATATCGATCAGAACTTTGCTTATAATATACCAATATTGTGTATTCATTTTCGGTTTGATAGAAGTTGCCATCAATAGCATTTTCATAATCAACAATGCCTTTTTTATCGGCGATTTTATATTGAAAATTGGTAAAACCCTGTTTGATCATAATTGCTTTTTCAAAAACTCCCTTATCCTGGTTGTAATCCATTTTATTTTCTGCCGATAAGCTGTAATTATTAAACATTCCGGTAACATAAATATCCTTATTATTTGATCTGAATGTTGGTGCAGAAAGTGTAAAATAAACCCAGGCATAATCGGCTTCAATTTCATTGTTAGAACCGTTGATGTTTTTAACTACAAAATTACCGTTTACATCTTCATAATTGGTATAAATTTGATTGGCTCTTGCGGCATTGGTATACAAATAAGAGTTATAAATATCATTATTAGATCCTACTTTCCCTACATTATTATTAGCGGCCCGAATGTCTTTATTTTCAAAATATAAAAATTCATTTCCACCCCAAAACAAAGTTTCCTGTCCATATTTATAAACTAACTGATTGCCAATAGTATATTGAGGAGGAATGTTTTTAATTGCGGTATTAAAATCTCCATTTTGCAGCAAAAGCACCCTCACATTTTGCAAAGGCGTTTGAAAAGCAATATCATTAGAAAGTATCGTAAATTCAAGATTTTGCATATAGTCTATATTGCTGAGGTTTCGGCTTCTTTTTACCTGGGCCGCAACAGTCGAATGTTCTTCATATAAAATAAATTTTCTCGAGAAAACCACTTCTTTATCTTCGTTCAGAATTTTTAAAATATAATTTCCTGAAAGTCGTAATTGCGTTGTAAACTGATTAGGAAAAGCAAGCCGGTAATGTGAATAAACCTGAAGCGTGTTAAAAGAATTTACATAATCTGTAATTCTTTGATTATCAAAACCACGAATGAAATCTGTTTTAGGAATATCGGTTGGTTTCCAGTTGTAATCGCAATGCGTAATATCAAAATAATAATTGGCTTCGTTACCAAATAAATCATCAAATTGCAATTCAAACGTGGAGCCTAATTCAAATATTGGCACAACATTATTTCCGTTTTGAACAAACGAAACTGTTTTTATATTATAAGGAGGAATTACTTCTGTTTGTACTTCCTGCGCTGTCGCGAAAGTAAAAATGAAAAACAAAAGAAAGTTCTGAAACAAAAATTTTGACATCTTATTGCGTTGTAAGATTGTAAATATAACAATTTATATAACGAAAAATAGTACGTTTTATTGGTTTTAAAAACAATTTATCAAGAACCCAAAATGTAATCCAGATTAACTTCGATTTCATCGTTAACAAAACTTTCTTCTAAAAGGGAATCCGATAACAGCTTTTTGTTTTCCTGCAATTTGATTATTTTTTCTTCTACCGTATTTTTTGAAATGAAGCGAATAACATTTACCTTATTTAATTGTCCAATCCTGTGTGCTCGTCCAACTCCTTGTTTTTCAGCAAAAGGGTTCCACCACGGATCAAGAAATAAAACATAAGAAGCTTTGGTAATATTTAAACCAACGCCGCCCGCTTTAAGCGAAATAAAAAACAATAGAGGCTCTTCTTTTTCCTGAAAAAGTTTTACTTGCTGTTCTCTTTTACTTGCCGGAGTTTCACCCGTAATTTCACAGAATGTTATTTTATTTTCTTTACACCAAGTCGTGTAAAAATTCAAATTAGTAACAAACGAACTAAAAATGATCGTTTTTTGTTTCTCTTTTACTAAAGTTTCGAGATAATTAGTAACCGCAATATATTTTCCGGAATCAATTTCAGATTCCTGATCGACCATTTTTGGATGATTACTCAACTGTCTTAACTTCATCAACGTATTGATAATGCTAATTTTGTCAGGACTTGATCCGTCTGTTTTCAATAAAAAATTACGAGCTTTTGATTTTTCCTGCTCGTATAATTTTTCCTGTTCAGGATCCATGTCACAGTAATAAATCTGTTCTGTTAATTCTGGTAAGTCTTTTAAAACCTGTTCTTTGGTTCTTCTTAATATGTAAGGCTGAATCAGGTTTTTTAATTCAGATAAACTGTTTTCGTCTTGCTTTTTCTCAATCGGAATTTTAAAATTTTCTGCGAAAAAATTATAACTGCCTAAAATTTCTGGATTTATAAATTCCATTTGCGACCATAAATCATCAAGCGAATTTTCTATCGGCGTACCACTCAACGCAATTTTATTATAAGTCTTTATTTTATTAATCGCTTTAAAAATTTTAGAATTCTTGTTTTTAATGTATTGACTTTCGTCTAAAATTAAATAGCGAAAATTGTATTTTTCTAAAATTGAAATATCGCGATGCACAATGCTATAACTTGTAAAAATTAAATCACAAGAATCTAATCTGCTTGCTAATAATTTTCTGTCGTTACCCACATATTGCATTTTCGAAAAGTGCGGTGTAAATTTCGCAGCTTCATTGTACCAGTTAAAAACCAATGAAGAAGGTAAAACAATCAGTGTTTTTAATGGTTCTCTTTGTACGGTAGTTTCATTTTGAAACAAATCAAAATTCGTGGTTTTTGTTGTAAAACCCAATTGTTCCTGAACAGCAACCAGAACGGCCAGGGTTTGTAAAGTCTTACCAAGTCCCATATCATCAGCCAGACAAGCACCAAGATTTGAGTTAAAATGACCCAAAAGCCATTTTACACCATCAATTTGATAGGGTCTCAAAGTAGCTTTTAGCAAATCAGAAGCTACATATTCAGCTTCGTAAATGGGTTCAATGTCATTTTTGATTTCCGGTATTGCATCCAAAGCAGTAAAATTACTTTTACGCAAAAGAAGATTTCCGTCTTCTGTTTTCGCCAGTTTTGCCAGCGAACTATATTTACTGAACCATTCTAAGGGAATCAAAAAATAATTTCCGTCTGGCAATAAAAACAGTCTTTCTTTACTTTTTATATTAGGAATTATTTCACTGAAGTTAATCGTATAAGTTCCAACTGTAATGATTATTTTAATGTCAAACCAATCTCCGGTTGTTTCTTTTGAAGCTGTAACCGTATGGTTTTCTGTAATGATTTCTTTGCTTTCGAGTTTTAAATTCTGAATTGTAAATCCCAGATTTTCAAGTTCTTCTTTACGATCAATAACAAATTGAATATTGGTGTAAGGATCACTAATTTCTGTTTCAGAATTCAATCCCAATAATTCGTTTTTGATTTTTGTTAAACCAATTTCAACTAATTTATTTGTATATAAAATCTCATCGGCACTTCGTTTAAACTGAATTATTTTAGGTTCATTTATAATGCTGAAATCAACAAACGAATGTGTTTTTTTCGTTTTGCCTGAATCAAATGAATAGCCATTATAATCAAAAAATAAATTGAGATAATAACAGTTTTTGAAGAAATCGTAAACAGGCTGAATTGTGCATGAAATAATGGTATCACGAAGTTCAATTTCAAAACCGGTTGCCTGGATATCAATTTTTTTAGCAATTTCTGGAATGAAATTTTTAAAGTAATTATCAACTAATTTTGAAGGTATTTCGATTGATTTTTTAGTTAAAAAAGGCGAAAGTTTTTTAGAATTGAGATCTTTTAACTGTCCTAATTTCTTATCGATAATTAACCAGCCCGGCTCGTCTAAAAGAACATCTACGCTACTATTCATGGGTAAAAAGGTAGTTTCGTTTTCTTTTAAAGATAAACTATAAGTAATGCCGGCGTCGTGTTTGTCAAATTGAATTTGAGGTTCGAAAGAGCGGGGGTCAATATTGACTCTTGAACGAAAAAAATCTTTTTCAGCGCTCATATTGATAGACAGCGGAAATTGCTCTTTTACAATTAAAGTATAAAAGCAATCCAGATTTAATTGCAAATGCTGGCGAATCGCAAATTCAATTTTAGAGTCTTTCTGTAAATCAGCAATTGTTTTTGCCGACTTGATTTTTGCGCTGAACTTTTTGAAAATAAACTCAGGCTTTAATGATTCGCAAGCTGTCAGTATTTTTTTTGAATTAGAATCTAAATCATCAAATATAATTCCGAAGCTTTTAAGAATTCCGGAAGTTGCTTTTTTGTCTAAATATTTAATGTCATTCATACCTTCAACGACATAAGAAGTTGGAAGATAAGTGTTCAGGTTTTTGTCAAAACTGACGTCAAAACAAAATTGAAATGATTTTGAAGGTTTCAAAATTAGGGTTGGGTTGTATTAGGGTTTGAGCTAAAATTTAAAAAGTTTTCAAATATTGCTATTTTGAAAACTTTTTAAATGAACTATAAATCAATTATATGGTGAAAAATCTACTGTTTAATTTCCTGTTTGAAACAAAGAGGAATAATTTCTCCTTTTGCCAAACAATATTTTTCTACCAATTCTGGGGCAATTTTATTCGTATAATCTTCTTCTATTACGATAAAGCCGATACTTCTTAATTTGTCGAAATAATCGCGTCCGTAAATACGAACGTGATCATATTGTCCAAATATTTTAGCACGTTCTTTTTGATCGGTAATTGTATCATCAGCAAAGGTTTTTTCTCTCGATAAATCCTGAGGAATCTGTAAAACAGCCATTCCGCCTGGTTTTAATACGCGAAATAATTCCTGCATCGCTTTTGTGTCATCCGGAATATGTTCTAAAACGTGATTACACAAAATCACATCGTATTCGTTGTCTTTAAAAGGTAAATTACAAATATCTGCTTTTACATCTGCCAAAGGCGAAAACAAATCGGTTGTGGTGTAATCAAGATTTTTCTGCTTGCGGAATCTTTTGTAAAAAGCCTGTTCCGGAGCAAAATGCAATACTTTTTTTGGTGCTGTAAAAAAATCAGTCTGATCGTTTAAATACAACCAAAGTAAGCGGTGTCTTTCTAATGAAAGAGTACTTGGCGAAAGTACATTGTTACGTTGTTTTCCGTATCCGTAAGGTAAAAACGATTTAAAACTTTTCCCGTCAATAGGATCGGTAAATTTATCTCCTTTTAATGATAAAGCCAAAATCGGACGCGCCACATAACTCAAACGAATTAATAATGGGCGCGGGATTGTATTAAGTATTAGTTTAAAAAGTTTTTTCACAGTTTAATAGATTTGAACACGAATTTCACAAATTAACACGGATTAATGTTTGTGGTGAAATTTCACGAACCTTGATTTGGGTTAAAGTACTATTCTTTTATATTTAAGGCTATCCTCTCCAAAATTTACTAGTAAACCTAGTTTGTTTTTTGATGCAGCCAGATAATTTAATGTTTGTTTAATTTCGCTTGTTGACAGTGCTGCAATTGCTTTTAATTCTAAAATGATTTCATTGAAAATCACAAAATCTGCAAAGTAATAACTCGACAGTATTATATCCTTATAAGCGATATTATATTTTAATTCTCTGTTGTAAGGGATTTCATTTCTTTGAAATTCATATTCTAATGCATCACCATACACTTTTTCACTATGTCCTTTTCCTAAAATTTTATGGACTTCCATACAAATCCCAATAATTTTATAGGACTCTTCTTTTAAATATAACTCATTCATCATCATCAATCAGTGAAATTTTCAGCAATATATTAATTCGTGCAAATATGTGAAATTCGTGTTATAATATAAGCGGCACTTGTCTAAAATCATCTTCTTCATTACTCTCAATTCCTAACGCTTTATAGATGTATTGAAAAGTCGATAATAATTCTGGTTTTCCGTCAATTAAGGCAACGTCATGTTCGAAATGCGCACTTGGTTTTCCATCAGCAGTTAATATAGTCCAGCCGTCTTTAAGTTGTTTGATGTTTCTTGTTCCCATATTGATCATTGGCTCGATAGCAACGACCATTCCTTCTACAAAAAGTTTTCCGCGGCCGCGTTTTCCGTAGTTTGGCATTTCCGGTTCTTCGTGCATTTTCTGTCCAACACCGTGCCCAACTAATTCGCGAACAACACCGTAACCGTGAGCTTCAGTATATTTTTGAATCGCATTTCCAACATCTTCAACGCGATTTCCTGCTTTAAATTCACGAATCCCAACATATAGAGATTCCTTAGTGATTTTCAGAAGTTTTTTAACTTCCGGAGCAACTTCACCAATTTCAAAACTGTAAGCGTGATCACCGTGATAACCGTTTTTGAATGCACCACAATCTACGGATATAACATCACCATTTTTCAAAGGTGTATTATTTGGAATTCCGTGTACAACCTGTGCGTTTGGACTCATGCAAAGCGAATTCGGAAAATCATACAATCCCAAAAAACTAGGAACTGCGCCATGATCACGAATAAATTCTTCGGCTAACTTGTCAAGATATAATGTGGTGACTCCTTCTTTAATTTCAGAAGCAATCATTCCTAATGTTTTAGATACGATCAAAGCACTTTCGCGCATTAATTCAATTTCTTCTCTACTTTTTTGGATAATCATATTTTTCAGATTTTCAGTTCGCAAAAGTACAATTTTAATATAAATTTTTCGCCACGAATTGTTTTTTTCGCCACGAATTTCACGAATTAGCACAAATTAAAAATTAATACAAAAATTGAATTTTAGGAATTCATCGTTTTTAAAATTCACACAAAAATTAATTAGTGAAAATTAGTGAAATTCGCGGCAAACCTTTTTAATTCTCATTAATTTCTTAAAAACTCAAAGCCTTTCAATTTAATATTTGACAGAAAAACCGTAAATTAGTAGTAAAAACGTTTAAATCATGAAAACTCCGATAGTCCAGGAAAATATATCCAAAGAAAAAGCTTTACGAAAAATGAAAGGAAACGCTTTGGCACTTTTAGGTTTTGCGGTCCTTTTATTTATAATTGCGATTTATTTTAAGATTCCGATATTGCAGGCGTTTAGCGAAGCAGCAATGGTGGGTGGAATCGCAGATTGGTTTGCAGTTGTGGCTTTATTTCGTCATCCGATGGGAATCCCGATTTGGCATACGGCGATTATTCCAACAAAGAAAAATGAAATTGGCGAAAATCTGGGCAGTTTTGTTTCCGAAGAATTTCTGGATCGTGAAAAACTGGAAATTAAAATAGAAGAATTCAATTTTGCAACTAAAGCTTCAGATTGGCTTTCACAGGGAGAAAATGCCAATAAAATTGCTAATTTGGTTGTTGTAAATATTATTCCGGGTGTTTTAAAAACTATAAAAGATGAAGATGTAAAACGATTAATTCAGGTTCAGTTTAAGGAAAAATTGGAAGGAATTAATTTTGGAGATTGGGTCGCGTTGGCGTTAGAACCTTTGCAGAAAGGAAACGTTAAAGATCAATTGCTAACCAATTTGATGGAAGTTATGAGCACCGAATTGGCAAATAATAAAGATTTGATTCGCAAAAAAGTAAAAGAATCAACGCCATTTTTGAGTTTTGGCTTAGCCGATAAAAGCATTTCAGAAGGAATTTTTAATGGTTTGGCCGAATTTTTAGATGAAGCCAAAAATCCCGACAGCACCGTGAGAATTAAAATAGACGAATATGTTTATAATTTTCTGGATCAGGTAAAAAATTCAGAAGAAATGCGAGTGAAAATCAATAATTTAATTCTTGGTTTTGCTGGCAAAAAAGAAGTTCAGGATTATGTAAACGGAATTTGGGATGAGATAAAATTGTCTATTACTAATGATTTGGAAAAAGGGGATCAATCTTCCATCAAAAATAGTATCTCAAATTTAATTCAGGGTTTCGGAACCGGAATAAAAGATGATCCAATAATGATCGACAAAATCAATAATTTTATCAAAATTGATTTATTATCAGTGCTTTTAAATAATAAAAAAGTGATAGGCGATTTAATTTCCTCTACGGTAAAAAGCTGGGACGGAAAGGAAGTTTCTGAAAAATTAGAACTGGAAATCGGTAAAGATCTCCAATACATCAGAATCAACGGAACGTTGGTAGGAGGAATGATCGGACTTGTGATTTATGGCGTAGAACAGATTTATCACTTTTTTATAGTGTGATGCTTTTTAAACCATATAAGTTATATAAGTAAATATAAATCAGCGTGATTTGTTTTTTTTGGAAAAATAAAACCATATAAGTATAGTAAGTTTTTTAAATGAACTTATATAACTTATATGGTTTAAAAATTTAACCTAAGATGTTTTCTACAACAACGAATGACAAGTCATTGCTGCTGGTTGCTGAACGCCCATTAATTCTAAAATAGTAGGAGCGATGTCGCCTAAAACACCATCGTTTATGTTTTTTAATTGTTTGTCAACCAAAATAATAGGCACTGGGTTTGTTGTGTGTGCAGTATTTGGACTTCCGTCAGGATTAATCATAGTTTCGCAATTTCCGTGATCTGCAATTACAATTGTAGTATAATCGTTTGCAAGAGCTGCTTCGATAACACCTTTTACGCAGGCATCAACAGCTTCACAAGCAAGAATTGCAGCGCTCATGATTCCGGTATGACCAACCATATCACCGTTTGCAAAATTTAAACAAACAAAATCAACTTCGCCTTTGTTTAATTCAGGAATAAGCGCGTCTTTCAATTCGAAAGCACTCATTTCTGGCTGTAAATCGTAAGTCGCCACTTTTGGAGAGTTTCTTAAAATTCTGCTTTCTCCTTCAAATGGAGTTTCTCTTCCGCCGGAAAAGAAGAAAGTTACATGTGGATATTTCTCGGTTTCGGCAATACGAATTTGCTTTTTACCAGCTTTTTCTAAAACCTCACCAAGAGTTTCAGTAATATTATCTTTATTGTAAACAACTTTTACATTTTGGTATGTTTCGTCGTAGTTGGTAAGCGTAACATAGTACAAGTTTATTTTGTGCATGTTTTGCTCGTGAAAATCTTGTTGAGAAAGCGCTTCTGTAAGCTCACGACCTCTGTCTGTTCTAAAATTGAAGAAAATGACAACATCGCCTTCGATAATCGTAGCCAATGGATTTTCTTTCTCATCAACCATAACAATTGGTTCGATAAACTCATCGGTAACGTGATTTGCATAACTGTCAAGAACGCTGGCAACTGCATTTTGAGAATGAGTTCCTTTTGCATTTACTAATAAATCGTAAGCAAGTTTAACTCTTTCCCAGCGTTTGTCACGATCCATTGCATAATAACGACCAATGATTGAAGCAATTTTTACAGGAGTTTCTTTAATATATTCTTCTAAATCATGAATGTATTTAGCTCCCGATTTTGGGTCAACATCACGACCATCTGTAAAAGCATGGATAAAAACATTATCTAAACCATATTCCTGAGAAGCGTCAATTAATCCGCGTAAATGTGAAGTGTGAGAGTGAACACCTCCATCAGAAACTAATCCTAAAAAGTGAACTTTTTTATTGTTTTCTTTGGCATATTTAAAAGCATCAACCAATACTTGCTCTTTTGCAAGCGTTTTGTGTGCTACTGCCAGATTTATTTTGGCTAAATCCTGATATACGATTCTTCCGGCACCAAGATTCATGTGACCTACTTCACTGTTTCCCATTTGACCTTCTGGTAAACCTACGTTTAGACCATCAGTTCTAAGTTGTGCACTTGGGTAATTTCGGTAAAGACTGTTTATAAAAGGAACGTTTGCATTGTCTATTGCAGATACTTTAGGGTCAGGAGATTTTCCCCAACCGTCTAAAATCATAAGTATTACTTTTTTGTTCATCATTTTTAGTT
This sequence comes from Flavobacterium sp. MEB061, assembly GCF_000834715.1. Taxonomy (NCBI): domain Bacteria; kingdom Pseudomonadati; phylum Bacteroidota; class Flavobacteriia; order Flavobacteriales; family Flavobacteriaceae; genus Flavobacterium; species Flavobacterium sp. MEB061. Next base: position 23,585 of record NZ_JXQR01000014.1, read on the forward strand.
TTTTACAAAGATAAACCATTTATAAAATGAGCAAGAAAGCAATGTCATAATTTATGTTTAATAAAATGAATTGTTATGAAAAATATTAAATTAATTATATAAGTCTTTATTTTTTAAAATTAATTCAGACTACGCTCGCTTTCTAATTTTATTTTTGACCGCATTATAGTCAATAAAGTATTTTACGCTTACAGAAAAAACATGTTTTAATGCCGTATTAGTTAATAAGTCGGCTACATTCGATTTGAATTCTTTGTCAATTGTACGTTCAAAATTAGCTGCGCTGTTTCGGTATAAAACCGAAACCTGACTACCTGGAGCAAACCACCAGGAATAAGAAAGATCAGCATTCCAGGAATAAAAACTCGAATTTTTGTTTTCGGTATATTGCGGATGTGGAGATAAAGTTCCGTCTTGTTCCAGTTCAAGAATATCTTTGTTTTCTGCATACGACCAATATTGGCGAACGGCTAAATTAAGCGTCATCGCACTGTTTATGGCATATTTTCCACTTAAAGTGTTAGCGTAGGTAATTACATTTCTATTTGCAAAAACAATAGCTTTAGGTGTGCTTTCATTATCATCTTCATCCACACTGTCGATATACCCTTTGTTGTTGTCTTTTCTTAAATAGCTAAAAGTGTATGTCAACAATAGTTTATCATTAAAACGATATCTTGGGCCAATGTCAATGCCATAATTCAGTCGCCCTGATTGATTAAAAAGTAATAAAGTAGGATTTAAATCTAAGGCAAATTTATAATTGTAATTCGTCGAGATACTGCCCCACCATTCTATCCTTTGCGGAAGCGCGACATATCTGTTGTCTGCCCTTGGCTCATAATAATCGTATGATTCTAAAGGATAAAACGTAATTCCTGTTCCGTAATAATTATTTTTTACGGTTGTCAGGTTCACATTTGCATTGATGCTATTGTCTTGTACTTTTCCGGATTCTTTATTAAATTCTGAATACATATTCAGGTTAATCTTGAAACTATTAAAAAGCTTTGTCGGGTTTAGAATTCTGTAATTGGCATTTCCGTAAAAGTTGTAATAATTAGTATAGAAATTAATTCCCAAATCATTCGGATCGAAATCTTTAGAAACAAAATCAGAACCAAAACTGTAACGATAATTTCCGCTTGTTTCGGCAAAGCCAATAGTTGAATAAATTCCTTTTTTATCTTCTTCGGCATTAATTAAACTGTATTTTACATTTCCGGATAAATTATAGGTATTCGCTTTTGTATTTAAATCCCACGCCAGACCGGTTACGTTGGCGTCTCTGTAATGTGTATTTCTGGAAACATTGGTATTGATTAAGGTTACTGATGAATTTTTGCGAAAGCGCTGATCTAAAACCAAAACATTATAATTTGTCAAAGGTTCTACAACTTCGCGTCTCGTTGCGCCGGTTATTGTATCTTGTATTACAGCAAATGTTTTTTCGGTAACAGCGTTTAAAACCCCGATTCCAAGACCATTTTTAGTTCTTCCCGAAACTTTTAGCGCATTTATAAGATTTACGTTCTGAACATTTTCGATGATTTTTTCATCATCATTTAAATCCGGATCAATGGACGGTGCTCCTCCAATTCTTCTCGAATAAAACATATTTCCTTTGTTGAACAAATCAGTTCCTTCGGTAAAAAAGGCTCTGTTTTCGTTAAATTGCTGCTCAAACGGACCCAAATTCAGAATTTGATCATCGTATTTTGTTTGTCCAAAATCAGGAATTAAAATGGCATCGAGTGTAAAAGCATCGTTTATACCATATTTAATATCCATTCCGCCTTTCATTGTTCCGTACGTTTTTTGTCCCTCACCGGCATTTAAATAATAAGAAGCGTAAGGCATAAAAAACAATCGGGTAGGAGGTTTGATGTTTTCAATTCCTTTCAGGTTACCGTTTTGCTGAGTAAAAGTGCCAATTTTGGTATCGATTAAATTCCAGGTATATTTTTTACGTTCTCTTTTTATTTCCCTGAAAAAATTAATTCCCCACGTTTGTTTATTTTCTGCAGAAAAACGCAAAGCTGCATACGGAATTTTAATTTCAACAATCCAGCCTTTATCGCTTAATCTGGCTTTGCTAATCCAGACCGCATCCCAGGTAAAATCTTCACCATTTGCATCTGTCATAATACAATCGCCTTGTACGTCAGAAGCAGAAACAAAAAACTCAAAATTTTGCTGACCATCGTTAAAACCATTAATGAAAACACCAAAAATATCTGCAGTTCCAAAATTATCACGTTGAGAGATTTCTTTTAAAATCTTATCTGGCTCATCATCATATAGCATTGCACCAATATAAAGGGCGTCATTATTGTATAAAACCTTGATTTCAGATCTTTTAGTATTAGGAATAGGTTTGCCATTATCAGGTTCAAACATAACAAAGTCTGTAGCTACAGGAACATTTTCCCATGCGACTTCGTCTAATTTTCCATCAATCACAACAGATTGGGAAATAGGCTGTGCCTGTAAAGTTTTCTTTTGGCTAAAAACGAAGCATGTTGATAGTAAAAAACTTAAAAAAAATATTTTTTTCATTTTTGAATAAAAATAACGAATATGATTGCCTGTAAATAGACAGTCGTTTTTGTTAATTGTTACACTTTAATATTCAATAATTATATCTTTTCAACAGATGTAAGTTTATGATTACATATTTAAATCTAAAATAATCAGTAAAAATAAGTTTTTTCCGTCGATATGCTAAAATTTTCTTTTCTATCTGTTAAATTTTAAACAAAACAGGCCTGATTTACAGTGATTTATTTTGTGCGCTATATTTTTTTTATACTTTTGCTGAACCCAAATTTATTATTAACCTAAAGAATTTCAATGATTTACAAAATTTATCCCTTGTTGGTGTTTTTGCTATTGTCTTTTGGAAAAGACACAAAAAACACTCCAGAATTAAAAGAAGTAACTGCCAGAAGCATTGCAAAAGTTGAAAAACTGTCTGTAGATGCTAAAATTGAAAATGTTTATAATACATTAAATTCTAACCATTTTGAGTTACCAGAACTTAAAACTTTTTCTGAAGCATTAAAAGGCTTTTACTTATTGAAAGAAAAAGGAATTATCAAAAAAGATATTTTAACGCTGATTGATTTTAGTTTGTCATCAAACATCAAACGCCTTTGGGTAATTGATTTAGATTCAAATAAAATCTTATTTCATTCTTTGGTTGCCCACGGAAGAAATACAGGAGAAGAATTTGCTTCGGCATTTTCAAACTCAAACTCATCTTTTAAAAGCAGTTTAGGGTTTTATGCAACTGGCGAAATTTACCAGGGAAAACATGGTGCTTCATTAAAATTAGACGGGTTAGAAAAAGGTGTAAACGATAATGCCCGTGAAAGAGCGGTTGTTATGCACGGAGCCGATTATGTTTCTGAATCTTTTATCAGAAATAACAAAAGATTAGGCAGAAGTCAGGGTTGTCCGGCGATTCCATTTGAATTAACAAATGAAATCATCCAAACAATAAAAGATAAATCGTGTTTGTATATCTACCATCCTTCAAGAAGTTTTACAATGGAAGAAAAACTAATTTCTTAGTTTACTATACAAATCCGAATCAAGATTATAAATATCAGCTCTGAAAATGAGCTGATTTTTTTTGCTCCATGCTGTCCAATACCATTGGTATAAAGCGTATTTTTTTGTGATTCTGATGTTTATTGTCTTCTTGGTTTCAATAATAGAATCGATTTTTTCTTTTGGCCAGTTTGTTGCAATGGTATCATTCAAAATATGTTCTGCCAATTCTAATGGATTTTCAATACGCACACATCCTGAACTTAAAGAACGATTGTTTCTTCCAAAATAATTACGATGATTGGTATCATGTAAATAAACGCTATGGTGATTTGGAAATAAAATTTTCATTAATCCCAAAGAGTTGTTATAACCCGGACTTTGTACATAACGGTAACTATTAGGTTTGTCCTCATTCCATGCCTTAGGATCAACTTCGCGCCCGGCAGAATCAAATATGGTGATTCTTTTTTTGGCTAAATAGTTCCTGTTCTTTTTCATCTCAGGGATAATGTCTTCTTTTAGGATAGTGGGAGGAACTGTCCATGTTGGGTTAAAAACGACCGTTTTTAGCTTTGATGTAATAATAGGTGTTTTTCTTTTGCTTGTTCCTACAACAATATTTCGAACCAAAGTGGTGTCTTGATTTTCAATAACATTCAAACTGTAATTAGGAATATTAATGATAAAATAATTTTCAGCAAAATCATTATTATACCATCTCCATCTTTCGAGATTGGCAATAATTTGTTGTTTTCTTTTTTCTTTAGTAAAGTTTAAAGCACTCAGGGTTCCTGCACCAATAACGCCATCGGCGGCTAAACCGTGCCTTTCCTGAAATCTTTTTACAGCTTCAAATGTTTTTTTATCGTATTTATTAGTCAGACTGTCTTTTCCGGTCAGATCTTCCCAGAATAAAAGTTTCTTTTTAATATCTATTAAAGCATTGTTAGTGTCATTCAATGTCATTTTATCCGCAGATCTTATAGTGTCTGTAACTTCTTCTTCCGGATAAGTATTGATGATTTCAAGTGCTTTTAAAAGCTCTTTATAGGTTTGATGTTTTGGTTGAATATTATCAACAATGCTATCTAATTTGTTTTTATTAAAAGCTTTAATAAGAGTGTTATTTGGATCAAATGTTTTTTCTTCCAAATCCCAATCAGTATATAATTTTTTAGGATCGAGTTTTCCTTTATATAAATGAGTTAAGTATAATTCAAAATTATAAGTCAGTAATATGTCATAAGTAGCCAATTCTTTATCATTTAAAGAACTGATTCTTTTCTCAAATTTTTCGAGTGTTGCGGCTTTGTAATCTTCGGGATTTAAACCTAATTCTTCCGCTTTTTTTAATTGGGATAAAACGTAAGTTCTTTTTTTAAGGTTTCCCCAAACGCTTTTATTTTCTGAAGCAATGTAAAATTGTTTCAGAGTTTCACTTTTAAAAACATTTATTAATGCAGTATCGACAGCTACTTTTCTTTCGTCAGTAAGTATAATTGCCGGTGGAGGAGTTTTTTTTACACGAATAACTTTTGGTTCCTCTTTTTTGCAGTTAATAAAAAAACATATTACAATCAGAAAGTAGAGTTTATTCATTTTATAATTTTTTAAACATTAAATAGTGTTCGCCGACATCTTTTATATCAAAAGGCTGGCCAATTATTTGGTAATTCATTTTTTTGTAAAACCCAACAGCAGCTGTTCTGGCATTAAACCAAATTAAATCAACGTTTTGAGTCTTGCAATAATCTTCGCAATGTTTTACGAGAGCTTCACCAAATCCTTTTTTTTGATGATTTTCCAAAATAGCCATGCCTCGAATCTGAGCTTGATTTTTGTTGGCAAATATAGTGTTGGTTTGGGAGAATAATGAAATAATACCTATTAAGTCGTCGTTTTCGAATAACCCAAAATGATGTGTAGTATTTAAATCGTCTCCTTCAAAGATGCAGCTTTTGATAGGTTTTCCTTTTCTGAGTACTGGTTGGCGAACGATATAAGTGTCTTTTGATGGAATTTCTTTGATAATAGTCATAATGTGTAAAAAATAATAAAAGTATAACTTTTTAGTTTTAAATAGGTTATAAGGAATCGTTGTTTTTTAATTAATTTTTTTGCAAAAAAGCTTGTTTTGAACTGAACTTATTTTTTATATTTGCACCAGTAATGCGAAAGTAGCTCAGTTGGTAGAGCTCCAGCCTTCCAAGCTGGTTGTCGCGAGTTCGAGCCTCGTCTTTCGCTCTAAAAAACCGAAATTTTATTATTTCGGTTTTTTTATCAAAGTTGAATAATTTTTGATTTTTATTTTTTAAAATGATTTAATTGTTTATATTTGCACCCTGTTAATGCGAAAGTAGCTCAGTTGGTAGAGCTCCAGCCTTCCAAGCTGGTTGTCGCGAGTTCGAGCCTCGTCTTTCGCTCTTCAAAAAGCCTTAAACTATTAGTTTGAGGCTTTTTTGTTTTTTGCCATTAAGATATTAAGATAAATTAAGCTCAAAACTTAATAAACTTAATATCTTAATGGTAAAAAAAACTTTATTTTAAATTGCTCAAATCATTTTCGGCTTCTAATTCCTGAGGAGTTTGGTTTTGCAGAAACAAACGGGCTTTTAAATTTCCTTTTAAAGTAATTTTATCTCCTTTTACTTCAAGCCAGCTTCCTTCTCTTAATCCTAAAACCGGAATTGAATTAAAGGCATGAAATTCTTTGATTCTGGTTTCACGCGTTTCGCCCATATGTTTCGATTGTAAATCGGCATCTAAGTAATGTGGGTTTAAGTTGAAAGGAATTAATCCTAAGGTCTGGAAACTTGGCGGATAAACAATTGGCATATCGTTCGTAGTCTGCATCGATAATCCGCAAATATTACTTCCGGCGCTTGTTCCTAAATATGGAGTTCCGTTTTTTACAGTTTCAGAGAGAATCTGCATCACATTATGGTAGTATAGTTTTGTTACCAGTAAAAAAGTATTTCCGCCTCCGGTAAATATTCCTTCTGCGTTTTTTATGGCGTCTTCTGCGTTTTCAAATTCATGAATTCCTTTTACAGCTATGTTAATTTTTGAAAATGCCAGAGCAGCTTTTGCGGTATATTCGTCATGTGAAATTCCTCCCGGACGCGCATATGGAATAAATAAAATGCTTTTGCAGTTTTTAAAATGAATTTGCAAAGTAGGTAATAAATACTCTAAATAACTCCCTTCGTGCAAAGTAGAAGTGCTGGCAATAATAATATTTTTCATAAAATTTAATCTCAGATTGTGCTGTTAAAGATATTAAAAACTCCTTTTTTAGACTTAAAATTCAAAGTTTAATTAACATATTTTTACCAAGCCGTTAATACTAAATTTGGAGTACATTAAGATATTTTTACACTTTTAAGAATAATTTTAATTTTTTCATTTTGATCAACAAAGTTTTATGTGTTTTATGTGTTGTTTTGAGTCAGACTGCGTGGACTCAAAATGAAGAGCGCATTATAATAAGCGGAAAAATTGTTTCTAATACAAATGATTTGGAAGGTGTTTATGTAGTGAATGCGCAAACAGAAGTCATGACAACTACAAATGCTGAAGGAGCTTTTTCGATTTTGGCGAAAGCAGGAGATGAACTTGTTTTTTCCTCTATTCAATTTAAAGAAAAGAGAGTTTTAGTTACTCCTGAAAATTTTTCGGAACTTAATTTTATAGTAAAACTTAATATTGTAATGCATCAATTGCAGGAAGTTATTATAAGAAGATACGATAATATAAATGCTGTGGCATTAGGAATTATACCCGCAGGACAAAAAACATATACTGAGGCGGAAAGAAAATTACACACTGCTACAGCATTAAATGCAACTGCAAGTACGAGTTCGCTTGCCGGAGGTTCAATTTCTGCAGATCCGTTATTGAATTTTTTATCAGGGCGCACGGCAATGCTGAAAAAGGAAGTTGCAGTAGAGAAAAAAGAGTTTTTTATGAAACTTTTAGAGAAGATGTTTAGTCTGGATCATTTTGTAAACCGACTAAAAATTCCAAATGAATATGTAAAAGGATTTGAATATTATGCTGTTGAAAACGATAAGTTTACGACAATTTTAAATTCTAAAAATAAAACTTCGACAGAATTTCTTTTAGGAGAATTAGCTGTAAAATATAAAGAAATACTTGCTGTTGAAAACAAATAAAACCTTATTCATATTTTTTCTCTGGATAACTCAAATTTCGTTTGGGCAAACTACTGGTGCCAAAGAAATTCTTGGTCAAATATTCGAACAATCAACTTCTGTTGAAGGAGTTAATATTATCAATAATGAAACGCAGGTTACAGCGGTTTCTGATGCAAGCGGAATGTTTTCGATTGTTGCTAAAGAAGGCGATGTGTTGGTTTTTTCATCAGTTAATTTGGAGCCTTTTAAACGAAGAATTACAATTGAAGATTTAAAATCTAATCTGCTTCAGATAAAAATGGTTGCTAAGGAAATTGAATTGAAAGAAGTTGTTGTAAACGAAAATGCAAATATTAATGCCGAAAATCTCGGTATTATTTCGGCAGGACAAAAAAAATATACGCCTGCAGAAAGAAAAGTGTACACAGCAACATCGACTCCGGGTGATGCTTTGTTAAATGCAATTTCGGGGAGAACTTCAATGTTGAAAAAAGAAGTGCAAGTCGAGAAAAAAGAAGCGCTTTTTAGAAAAATAGAATACCTTTTTGATGAGAAATATTATACAGAAAGATTGAAAATTTCGGTAGAAGATATTAAAGGATTTCAATTATATTGCATAGAAGATTCTGAATTTGCCGTATCTTTGAATAGTAAAAACAAAACAATGAGTATGTTTTTAATAACTGAATTAGCCGGAAAATATCTAAAAATTCTCGAAAATGAAAAATAGCCTAAGAATACTCGTTGTGTGCTTATTTTGTCAGATTGCGCTTGGACAAAACTCAAGGAAACCATTACATGGACAAGTTACCAATAAGTCACTTACCATAGAAAGTGGGTATGTAATGAATATAAATGCCAATGTTAGAACTTTTATTGGTTTAAATGGATTGTTTGATATTATGGCAAGGCCTAAAGACACTTTGCTCTTTACCGGAATTGCATTTCAATCTAAAAAAGTGGTGTTGACAGAGAAAGATTGTGCAGAAGTACTTTTTACGGTACCTCTGGATTTGGTAAATATAGAGCTGAAAGAAGTTTTGGTTCATAAAGAATTAAAAGTTAAATCTTTGCAAGGCGGATCGCAGGGAATTGTTGATATGCAGTTTGAAGATGATAAATTATCAAGTCCTGAAAATAAAGCAATGTATTCTGATCAGACTATTAAATACGGAACTGATTTTGTTAGAATATTTAAAGACGTAAAAAAGCTGTTTCGTAAAGATGAAGATGTAAAGGAAGAAGTGATAAGTGATATTGCATTTGTTGAATATTCTAAAGGTAATTTTACTCCCGACTTTTTTACTAAAACACTAGGGTTAAAAGAAGATGAGATTGACTTGTTTTTAATGTATTGTTCTAATGATGCAGAATCTAAGAAATATTTAAAGCCAGAAGAAAAATTTGAATTAATGGACTTTATGATTAATAAAAATAAGGAGTTCAAAAAAGTGGAAATGAAACAGAAATGAAAAAAAAGTTAGTTTATTTCTTAATTGGAATCTTGTTTATATCGTTATCATCTTTTGCGTTTCATAAGTTTTACATGGGCGTTTATCAGGTCAATTATGTGGCTGAGAAAAAAATGATTCAAATTACGTCGCGTATTTTTATTGATGATTTGAATAATGGTATGGAAAAAAAATACCATAAAAAAACATTCGTTGGAACAGAGAAGGAAACGCAGGAAGATTTAGATCTTTTGAAAAAATACCTTTCAGAAAATTTCACAATAAAAATAAACGGACAGTTAAAAGCAATTACTTTTTTGTCTAAAGAAGTCGAAGCCGGCGATGTTTTGGTTTGTTACTCCAGAATAAAAGATATTGACAAGTTTAAAACAATTGAGATTTCGAATACAATTTTAGTTGATTGGAATGCTGAACAGCAGAATATTACACATATTTCAGCTTTTGGTACTAAAAAGAGTGTTCTCTTTACAGAATCTTCAAGGAAAGAAGTGTTAAAGTATTAATGGATAAGTAAAATTACCATTATAATTATTATTTTCACACCCTGACAAAACTACCTATTACATTTTTATGAAAAAACTTTCATTATTATTAATTTTTCCTGCTTTATTAATGGCTCAGGAAAAATCAACTTCGGTCGTTGCTCCAAAACAACAAGGAAAATACGATACGAATAAGTTCAGCCAGATGTATGATTTATTAGCTACGCCTAATATGTTTCGTACAGCTTCCGGAGCGCCGGGTCCTGCATACTACCAACAACAGGCAGATTATAAAATTGATATCGAATTAGATGATAAAAAATCAAAAATAACAGGATCTGAGGTTATTACGTATTCAAACAATTCTCCGGATAGTTTAGAATATTTATGGATTCAGTTAGATCAAAATCAGGCAAAAGCCAATACGCAGTCGACTTTGGCTGAAAGCGAAAAAATCAATCAGGTTTTGCCGCTTGATGGTTTTTCAAGCAAATATTTGAAAAAAGATTTAGAGCGTGGTTTTAATATCGAACAGGTAAAAGATGCTAAAGGAAATCCAATGTCATATACGATCAACGAAACGATGATGCGTATTAACCTGGCAACTCCTTTAAAACCGGGTGAAAAAATTTCATTAGCCATAAAATGGTGGTATAACATCAATAATTATAGAAAAGAAGGTGGACGTTCTGGTTATGAATTGTTCGAAAAAGATGGAAACAAATTGTATGTAATTGCGCAGTTTTATCCAAGAATGGCTGTTTATAACGACGTTGAAGGATGGCAAAACATGCAGTTTTGGGGAAGCGGAGAGTTTGCTCTTCCTTTTGGAAATTTTGACGTAAATATCACAGTTCCTGCAGATCACGTAATTGATGCAACAGGAGAATTGACAAACAGAGCTGAAGTTTTTACTGCAGAACAGGTAAAACGTTACGAACAAGCTCAAAAATCATTTGATAAACCTGTTGTAATTGTAACACAAGCGGAGGCTGAAGCGGCTGAAAAGGGGTTCTCTGAAAAGAAAAAAACCTGGAAATTTAGTGCTAAAAACGTACGTGATTTTGGTATTGCTTCGTCAAGAAAGTTTATTTACGATGCAATGGCTGTACAATTAGGCGGCAAAGTCGTTATGGCAGAGTCTGTTTATCCTAAAGAAGCAAATCCGCTTTGGGGAGAAACTTCAACAATGACAGTGGCGCATACTTTGAAAAGCTATTCCTCTCATACTTTTGATTATCCTTATCCAAAAGCGGTTTCAGTTTCTGCAGAAGATCAGGGTATGGAATATCCAATGATTTGCTGGAATTTTGGTCGTCCTGACGAAAACGGAGTAACAAGTAAAGAAGTTAAAAACGGAATGATTGGTGTTGTAATTCACGAAGTTGGACACACTTTCTTCCCAATGATTGTAAATTCAGATGAGCGTCAATGGACTTGGATGGATGAAGGTTTGAATTCATTTTTAGAATATTTGGCAGAGCAGGAATTAGATCCAAATTTCCCTTCAAGACGCGGACCTGCAAAAAATATTGTTCCTTACATGAGTGGAGACCAAAAGTTTTTAGAGCCAATTATGTCTAACTCAGAAACTATTCACCAATTTGGAAATAACGCATACGGAAAACCGGCTACAGGTCTTAATATTTTAAGAGAAGTAGTTATGGGTAAAGAATTGTTTGATTATGCTTTTAAAACATACGCAAACAGATGGAAATTCAAGCATCCAACTCCGGAAGACTTCTTTAGAACTATGGAAGATGCTTCTGCAGTAGATTTGGACTGGTTTTTTAGAGGATGGTTTTACTCTACTGATTTCGTAGATATCGGAATTAAAGAGGTGAAACAATATTACGTTTCTGATACTCCAACAGCTGATCTTAAAGATGTAAAAGTTAGAAAAGGACGTTTTGGTTTTGATAAAGGACCGTTTGTATATTTAGTAGCCAGTGATAACGCTGAGGTAAATGCTTCGAAGAAAAAAGCATTGAAAGTAGATGATGTAAAATTATTATCTGATTATGTTGACCAAACTTTTACAGCAGAAGAAAAAGCAAGTTTAAAATCACCTAAATATTTCTACGAAGTTGAGTTTAACAAACCAGGCGGAATGATTATGCCAATTCTTGTGGAGATTACTTATGAAGATGGTTCGAAACAAAACTTCCAATATCCGGCTCAAATCTGGAGAAAAAGCAATGATACTGCCAAAAAAGTTTACGCTACAGAAAAAGCAATAAAAAGCATTCAGATAGATCCAAAATTGATGACTGCAGATATTGATGTAACCAACAACTCCTGGCCAAAAGTAGAAGAAAAATCAAAATTTGATTAAGCATACAATTAAAAAGACTCTGAAAAGAGTCTTTTTTTTTAAGGAAATTTTAAAGTTCATGAGCTACAAAATTTAATATCTTTGTGACACACAAAAATAAAAGTTATGTTTGGTATAGGAGGAGGAGAATTAGTTTTCATACTATTTATAGTTTTAATGCTTTTTGGTTCTGATAAAGTGCCGGAAATTGCCCGTACTATGGGTAAAGCAATGGCGCAGTTAAAAAACGCAACCAACGATATTAAAAGTGAAATTCATAAAGGAGCAGAAGCCAATGGTTTTGATTCTCAAACTTTGACGAATATCACCGGTAATATCAATGCGCAGATTAACGAGGCAAAAACTAATTTATTAGGCGATACGACTAGTGTATCTACTAATTTGTTAGGGGATACTGCTGCAGAAATCGACAAAGTAAAAGAAGACATAGAAACAATCTCAGGACCAGTAAAACGCCAAAAATAATGCTTGAAAAAATAAAAGAATTTGATATCAATTTATTGGTATATCTTAATAGTTTAGGTTCTGAAAAATTTGACGGCTTCTGGCTTATTATTACCAATCAATTGTATTGGACACCATTCTTTTTATTTCTTTTCTTTCTGATCTACAAAAAAATAGGAGTAAAGCAGACTTTATATATATTGCTTTTTATTGCGGTTTTGATCGCTTTTACAGATCAGACCACAAATCTTTTTAAACATACTTTTGCGCGCTTGCGTCCGTGTAACAATCCTGATCTTAAAGGTGTTATTCGTGCCGTTCAGATTCGTAATTCATATAGTTTTTTCTCAGGACATGCTGCAAATACAATGGCGGTTGCTACCTTTTTGTTCTGGATTTTAAAACGCCATTTCAAGTATTTCGGATTATTGTTTTTATGGCCTTTAATTTTCGCTTATAGCCGAATCTATTTAGGATTGCATTATCCGGGAGACATTCTTACGGGGTATTTCTTCGGAGCACTTTTTGGATCGTTGCTTTATTTGGTTTATAAACGACTAAAACCGCAATATTTTCCGGGATAATTTTTTTAAAGATTCTAAGTTTCTGAGATACTAAGGATCTAAGTCTTTCCATTCTAAAGAAAACTCAGGATCTTAGTATCTCAGAACCTTAGCAACTTTTCTAAAGTACTCTGCTCACCGTTAATCCATCGCGAATTGGAAGTAAAACGGTCTCCACTCTTGGATCGTTTTTCAAAAGTAAATTGTATTCTAAAAGTACTTTTGTACTTACATCATTTGGGTGAACCGGTTCGAGGATTTTTCCGCTCCATAAAACATTATCAGATAAAATAATGCCGCCTTTATTCATTTTCGGAACAATCATTTCCCAGTAATTCAGGTAATTTTCCTTATCGGCATCAATAAAAACCAAATCAAATTTTACATCCAAAGTTGGAATAATATCTATAGCTTCTCCTAAATGCTGAAAAATTTGTTTTCCCCAAGGCGAAGCATCAAAATATTTACGCTGAAAATCGACTAATTCTTCTTTAATATCGATAGTATGTAATTGTCCGTTTTCCTGCATTCCTTCGCACAAACACAAAGCTGCATAACCGGTATAAGTCCCTATTTCCAGGATATTTACCGGACGAATCAATTTAGACAACATACTTAAAACGCGACCCTGAAAATGTCCGCTTAACATTCTTGGCAAAAGTATTTTCTGGTAGGTTTCTTTATTTAGTTTTGCTAACAATTCCGGTTCGTTTTCAGAATGTTGTTCAATATAATCTTCTAGTTCTTGTGATATAAAATGCATTTTGTTGTAGTTCTTATTTAAAGACAAAAATACAAAAAATATCGGCTCACTTTTTTTCATAAAAAAAACCATTCGCCGTAACGAATGGTTCTAAGTTTGATTTCAAAGGAAATTATTTTTTCAATGCTTCATTAACGTCTTTAGCAGTTTTTACTGTTCCGTCTTTGGCAGCTTTTGCAGCAGCTTCTGCTTTATCTGCAGCTTTTTTAGATGCTTCCTTTACGTCTGCAGCAGTTTTCTTTGCAGCAGTTTCAACTTCATTAGCTGTTTTTTTAGTTGCATCTTTCACATCCTGAACAGCGTTTTCTGAAGCTGCTTTTGCTTTTGCAGCAGCATCTTCGGCTTTAATAACGGCACTGTCTTTTACTTCTTCAATATCTGTAGTTAAAGAATCAACTTTGTTTCCAAGAGTCAGATTGTCTTCCTTAGGTTTTAATTCTTTATCTCCGCAAGATTGTACGGAAAATGCCAATAGAGCAATAACAGCTAAGCTTAAAATTTGTTTTTTCATGATTAATTCATTTTTAAAAGTTGATAAAATATAAAGGTTATAAAGCTGAAAAAATAAAAATACAAATTTTAAAATTAAGCGCTCTTCGTAAGATTATTTTTCTGCTAAGAGCAAGACAATTCTCGTGCCAAATTTTTTGTTTTTGAAACTTAGATTTTAAAAATTCCTTTGAAATCGGTTTTAAAGAATAGTAGGAAGTAAAAAGTACAATTCAATGTGATCAATAATTTTGCTTTATTGTTTAAGGTGTTTTGTATAAACTAAAATTAATCACAATTTCATCTTTCACTTTTATTAAACCGGCCATTTTTACGGGCGGTACAAGTTCTATATCAGAAAAATTTAAGTTTAAAGATCCGTGAATTTTATCTTCAGCATTATACAGAATAAAATCTTTGTATTTAAGTGTTTTATTAGTGATTAAAAAAGTGAGATTGCATTTGTAATTTTTTCCACAAGGTTTAATGTCGGTAAGAAAAACAGTGCTGTTAGGAAATTTTTTTGCTTTTACAGTTCCCTGTAAATCTTTAGTCATTATTTTGTTGCCACAATCAAAATCTGTCATTTTGATTTCGGTATTGAAGTTGTTGTTTTTAGAATTCAAATAAACAGTATCTGTTTTAGAAAATGTATTTGAACAATTGTATTTGCCAACGGTAGATACTCCTGTAATTTCTATTTTGATTTTATTAATCATTAAAAGAGGATCACCTGAAAAAGCGGGTTTAGTACTTCCTAAGAATGAAAAAAATACTAAACCCAAGATTAAATTTAAAAACAGGCGTTTCATTTCATTAGAATAAAATTACTGCTTCGAACATTAATCCTTTAAAACTGCCGCCAAAAAGATCGTTAGGAGTTGCTCCGTTAAATTGAGAGAAGTTTTTATAGTTTTGATCCACATATTCTAATTTTGCCAAAACATTTTTAGTCATAAACCAGCCCGCCGCCGCTTCAAATCTATTTATTTGAATACTCTGAGTATTTGCGTTGGCTAATTTTCCATCAACTAAATTATATTTTCCGCCTATATAAAATCTTTCTCCTTCACCAAAACGGTAAACTAAATCCCCAACATATTGGTTTACTTTACGAGTGTCGTCGGTACCTTTAAAATCACCTCCTGAAGTAAATTCTAAAGTTCCAAAAAATTCAAGTCCTTTATATTTTATAAAAGGGTTTACCATGTATGATGTTGCCCAGTTTCCGTATCCGGGATTAAATCTTCCTGTATCTTTATTAGCAGTCGGATCAAAATTGTTTGCTACAGCTGTAACAACATTTCCGGTTGCGGGATCAATAATATTATAATCAGCATGACTCATTACACCATAAAAACGGCTTCCTGCTCTGTCTGAAGCGTATAAATTTCCACTAGAATTTGCAGTATGGTAATAAGATCCTGTAAGTCTAATTCTCAAATCTTCGTTGATTTGTTTATCCCAGCCTAATTTCGCAAGTATAGATGGGCTTATAGTAGTATTAGAATCTGGTTTTGCAGTCGTTGGAGTTGTTGGTACAATCTCTGCAACATTTTGATTTAGTTTAGAATTGGTGATTCCAATCATGCTTACAAAACCAGATCTGTTATAATAAACTTCTGCTCCCATTTCTGTGATGAACGCATCCATAATGTTGTTTCCAACAAACGGATTCATGAAGGCATTTCCGTTATCTGATCTTCTAAAATGTGCATCACCATAGTTATTCTCCATTTGACCAATTTTGATCGTTGTATATTGCATAAAATCAGCCAGGAAATCTTTTTTAATGAAGTCCAGTTTGTCAATTTGCAAATAACCTCCTTTTACCCAGGTTTCGTTGTGGTGTCTTGAAGCCAGATAAACATCTAAATTGACACGAACACCATCATATAACTGAGCTCCAATGGTGAAATTAGCATTCGGTAAATTAAAATTATTCTCCAGATTATTCAATCTGTAACCCGGTGCTGTAGCCAAACCTCTTTGATCATTAAACGAATTCAAAGCCTGAAGTTGAAGCGCGAATGCAGCTCCCATATCTACACTTAAACCATTAAAGGCAACAGTATCTTTTTTAACATCAAATTGATTAATTCCTTTTTGGTTTCGTGGAATTTGATTCTGAATATGTCCAAAACTAACTTGTGCATTGACGGCAAACGTACTGACTAATGCAATAATGAATACATAAATCTTTTTCATGGCGGTTATAAATTAAAGTTTAAGTTGAATTTTACAGTCAAATCTTCACCGGTTGTGATAGTCCCTAACATTGCCGTTGGAGATTTCATTCCAAATTCTGTAAAAGTAATTTTGTTAGACCCCTGCATGTTTAATACATCTTTTGTGATAGCTGTTTTTACAGTAGTTTTCAGGATTTTGCTCACGCCTGCAATAGTATACGTTCCTGTTAGTTCCCAAGTTGTTTCATTTACTTTTTGAGCAGATTTAAGAACATATTTTATGTTTTTTTGCGTATCAGTTTTCAGTGTTTTATAAGCCACTTTATCCATGCTTTTTTTCTCGCTTTTAACGCTTTCTGCTAAAAGATTTATTGATAAAGATTCGATATCAGTAAGTTTTGAATTCGCTATTGTAAAGTTCCCTGTTCCTGTTCCTGAATTTGATTTCATCTCCCAGTCATGTAATGTTGAAGTGCCTGAAACTGAAAATGCTGATTTACCGTCTAATGCATAATTTTTTTGAGCAATTGCAAATGTTGTCATTCCTAAAAAAGAAATGATAAAGGCGAATAATTTAATTTTTTTTGATTTCATTTTTACTATTATTTAGTGAAGTGAGACAATTTTTTGAATTCAATTTTAACCACGTGTTTTATTTTCTTGTTCAAATTTATTCCTGTTATTCCGGGATTTTTATGACAATAATCATTGTTAAAATTTTATTAAATTCATATTTAAGAACTACAACGTTTTTATTTTTATTAAAATTGATGCATAAAAAAAGAGCTATTTGATTTTTGTCAAATAGCTCTTTTTAAGTTTTGTTGTTTTAAATTATAGCAATCAATTTTGTGTTATAGATCCTTTCATAGTTAGTTCGCTAAAAATAAGATTGAAAATTAAAGTTAGGTCTTTTCCGGCTCTAACTACACCAAGTGCTGCTGTTGGGGCTGACATTCCAAAATCTGCAAAAGTGATCTGGTTTGATCCCCTCAAAATAAAGCTGCCATTTATAGACGTTACGTTTACAACAGTTTTAAACTCTTTACTGATTCCTGAAACTGTATATGTTCCGGTTAAATTCCAGGTTGTTTCGTTTATTTTAGTGGCAGATTTTAAAACATATTTAATGTTTTTGTATGTTTTTGTATCCAGGGTTTCGTAAGCCACATCATCCATACTCGTTTTAGTGCTTTTTATACTCTCTGCTAATAGTGTAATAGTTAAGTTGTTTATATCAACCAATTTATAATCTATAACTGTTAAATTGGCAATTCCATTTCCTTCTGAAGATTTCATTGACCAATCGTGTACATTTGAAGTTCCTGCAACCTCAAAAGTTGATCTTGCTATAGTATAGTTTTTTTGTGCGTTTACCTGTAATGACATTGTTGTAAAAATCACTGTCAATAAAATTGATTTAATTACTTTCATTTTGATATGGTATTAGTTTGTTTTTGGAATAAAGGAAACTTCAATGAATTTTTAATCTTTAAAAATTCCTGTTATTTCTTAGACCAAAATTATTCGGAATACATAAAGCAGAGAATGATAAAAATCATAGTTAGAAATTTATTAAATAATTATAATTTGTAAAATAGAAAATAGTGTAGTTCCAAAAACAAAAACAAGTATTTGCAGGTAATAAGCGACAATATAGCGTCAGAATTTTTTAAGAAAAAAACAGTAACTTTGCACCATGCAATTGGAGAAAAAAGACATAAGAGCCTTATCAAAAGATCAATTACGAGATTTTTTTGTCGCAAATAATGACAAAGCTTTTCGCGGAAATCAAGTCTACGAATGGTTGTGGAGCAAAGGAGCACACAGTTTTGAGGATATGACGAATGTTGCCAAAACAACACGTTCTATGCTCGAAGATAATTTTGTAATTAACCATATTAAGGTTGATACAATGCAGCGCAGCAGTGACGGAACTGTAAAAAATGCCGTTCGTCTGCATGATGGTTTAGTGGTAGAATCTGTTTTGATTCCTACAGATACCAGAACAACAGCTTGCGTTTCAAGTCAGGTTGGCTGTAGTTTAGACTGCAATTTTTGCGCAACGGCAAGATTAAAGCGTATGCGAAACCTGGAACCGGGCGAAATTTACGACCAGATTATGGCAATCGATAAAGAAAGCCGTTTGTATCACAATCATCCCCTTTCGAATATTGTTTTTATGGGAATGGGTGAGCCTTTAATGAACTATAATAATGTCATTAAAGCAATCGATATGATCACGTCGTCGGAAGGTCTGGGAATGTCGCCAAAGCGTATTATGCTTTCGACATCAGGAATTCCGAAAATGATTAAGAAGATGGCCGATGATGATGTGAAGTTCAAATTGGCAGTTTCCCTGCATTCGGCAATTGATGAAATTCGTGCGAAGATTATGCCTTTCAGTAAAAATTTTCCTTTAAAAGATTTACGAGAAGCACTTGAATATTGGTACAGAAAAACAAAAAGTAAAATTTCATACGAATACGTGGTTTGGAAAGGAATTAACGACGATAAAGCTTCGATTGATGCTTTGGTTAAATTCTGCAAATATGTGCCTTGTAAAGTTAATTTAATCGAATACAATCCAATTGACGACGGAGAGTTTCAACAAGCTTCGGAAGAATCTATTATGGCCTACATAAAAGCTTTGGAAAATATTGGAGTAGTAGTAAAAGTTCGTCGCAGCCGCGGAAAAGATATTGATGCCGCTTGTGGACAATTGGCCAACAAGGAAGGAAATGATAATTGATTTTGAAATATTTGTGTAGTCCCTACGGGACAAAACACACGCGTAATAATTAATTTCTACCAATATGTAATCTCTCCGAGATATTTATTGAAAGAATTAAGTTACAAAAAAGCAGAATAATACCAATCTAATCATTTAATAGCAGCAAAATATTCCGTTAGGAATTACATATTGGTAGAAAAAAACGATAACCGATAAAATGTCCCGTTGGGGACTACACATTTAATTATATAAATAAAAAAGCATTAAAGACAAGATCAAACCTGTTTTTAATGCTTTTTGTTTGGGCAAAAAAGGCATTATTTTTTCAAATCTATTTCTTCGGTTACACCATCTTTAGTAACTGTTACCAAAGTGTTGCAATCTCCATTTCCATAATCAATAATCGCATTAGCGCCGTTTTTAGTTAACGATAAAACACCTTTTACGGCAAATGGTTTTTTACACGCAGCATTAAATTCCAGTGGAGTTGTAATTTCTGCCGAATAAGTATCGCCATTCGGAAAAGTCGTGGTTCCGCTTCCTGTTACAACAGATTTATTATCATCCCAATTAAACCAGGTATCATAACCGGAAATAGTTTCTTTTGTTAAAGTTCCTTTTCGGGTATAAACGCTTCCATCATCAAAAGTAACAGTCATGTCAATTGTTGCTGTTAAAACAGGATGCACTTCTGCAAGCAAATCGGTAGCTTTTTTTGTCCGAACAATGCTCTTGCTTCCCTCAATTTTTTTACCATTGTGATAAAAACCTTCAAAAGTATAACTAATCGTTTGTGTCGATGCAGAAAAGTCATTAGAGAACGAAACAGTCATTTTTCCTTTTACCGAATTTCCATTGTCTAGTGTACAGCCTTCAATACCAAAATCAACTGTTCTTGTCCAGATATTATTGGTTAAAACAGTAGTAATTGTGGCGCAGCTTGGTAAAAAGTTTTTGATTGTGCCGCTAGGTTTATTAGTGCTGTTTTGCTGAGCATCAAATTGATCTTCAGCAATATTAGTTACATCCTCTATCGATGCATCAATTTTAGAATTGGTAACAATTTCGTCATTTGAAATTTTAGCATTCGTTCCGTCGTTTCCACTTTCATCAGAATTACAGCTAATAAAAAATGATAAAGTGATACAAGTTCCAATTAATAAAAATTTTGTTTTCATAATAAATAGTTTAGGTTTTACTTTTAATTAATGAATTCAAATTGGGAATTGGAATTAGATGTTTTTTTGGTTAATTTTTTAATTAGTACATAAATTGTTCATATACTAACATAAAATAGTCAACGTTTTTTTATTTAAAATAGTATATTTGGAGTCGAAATGAACATTACTTCTCAAATAAAACAGCCCATTTTTAACGAAATGGAACTTTTCGAAAAAAAGTTCCATGAATCGATGACCTCAAAGGTTGCGTTGCTGAATAGAATTACATATTATATTGTAAATCGAAAAGGAAAACAAATGCGTCCGATGTTTGTTTTTCTGACATCAAAAATGGTTTCCGGGGGTATTGTAAATGAAAGAACATATCGAGGAGCTTCTGTTATTGAGTTGATTCATACCGCAACTTTAGTGCACGATGATGTGGTTGATGACAGTAATCGCCGCCGCGGATTCTTTTCTATCAATGCACTTTGGAAAAATAAAATTGCTGTTTTGGTTGGTGATTATTTATTGTCGAAAGGATTATTGCTTTCGATAGATAATGGGGATTTCGATTTACTCAGAATTATTTCTGTAGCTGTTCGCGAAATGAGCGAAGGAGAATTGCTTCAGATAGAAAAAGCCAGAAGACTCGATATTACCGAAGAGGTTTATTATGAAATTATCCGAAAAAAAACCGCTACACTTATTGCGGCTTGTTGCGCTCTTGGTGCAAAATCGGTAATTGAAGATGATATTCAGGTCGAGAATATGCGCAAATTCGGTGAACTTATCGGAATGGCATTTCAAATCAAAGACGACTTATTCGATTACAGCGAAGAAGCCATCGGTAAACCAACCGGAATCGATATTAAGGAGCAAAAAATGACTTTGCCTTTAATTCATGTTTTAAATACTTGTACTCCGCAAGAAAAAAAGTGGCTGATAAACTCCATCAAAAACCACAACAAAGACAAAAAACGCGTAAAAGAAGTTATTGCTTTTGTAAAAAACAATAATGGTTTGGCTTACGCCGAAAATAAAATGATCGAATTCCAGCAGGAAGCACTTTCACTATTAGAGAATTACCCCGATTCTGAGTTTAAAGATGCCCTTATTCTGATGGTGAATTACGTTATTGAGAGAAAGAAGTAATTAGATAATTTGTCAATTAGAAAATTAGATAATTGTTTTACTTTGTTGTAAATCAGTTTATTTTGTTTTTTATATTGGGATTTTCTTTTGGAATTTGGAATTTTTTTGTTGATTTTTTTCACTCCATGCAACCATTTCAAAACCAAACTCGTCTATGCTAATAGAAGTCTGTTAGTAAAACAAAACCGGAGCGCTTATTAATGAAAATTATTCATTTACATCAGGAAGAAACTGAAATTATAAAGTTGGCTGTCGAAAATAATCGACAAGCTCAACAGCAAATTTACGGGCGGTTTTCTCCAAAAATGCTAAGTGTTTGTCGGCAATATATAAAAGACATTCAATTGGCAGAAGATGTAATGATCACCGCTTTCATGAAAGTATTTACCAACCTGAACAAATTTGAACACAAAGGAAGTTTTGAAGGCTGGATTCGCCGAATTATGGTTAATGAATGCATATCGTATTTAAGAGTTCAGAAAAAGGTAAAATTTACCGAAGACGAAATTTATGTCGAAGAAAGTTTCAACGCCATTGACAGCCAGTTTTCGATAGAACAAATTCAGTTTTTAATTGATGCTTTGCCAGATGGTTACAAAATGGTTTTCAATTTATATGCGATTGAAGGTTACAAACACAATGAAATTGCCAAGATGTTAGGTATAAATGAAGGAACATCAAAATCGCAATTATCGCACGCCAGAAAAATGCTGCAGACACAAATTAATACATTAAAAAAACTAGATAATGGAACCGAATAATTTTGAAAAGGATTTCCGTGAAAAATTAAACCAACGTACGATTGAACCAAGCGACAAAGCCTGGGATCGATTAGATGCCATGTTGAGCATTGCAGAAGAAAAGCAGCCTAAAAAGAACTATAAATGGTTGTATATCGCGGCAAGTATTGTTGGTTTTTTATTGGTGGAAACTTTCTTTTTTAATCAGAAGAAAAATGTTGTTGAAACTCCAAAAGTAAATGTAGTTACAGAAGATAATGCTAAGAAAGATTCGGCTGTACAACCAACTTTGAATGTAATAGATTCTAATAAAACAGAAATTGCGGTTTCAGAGAAAATGTCAATTCAAACTTCAAATAAAAGAGAAAAGAAAATTAATCATAACGTTTCAGAACAAAAATCATATCAACTTATAAAAAATGAAAAAAATCAAATAGCGGAGTCTTCAGTCATCATCAAAAACAATCAGGAAAAACAATCAATCAATAATCAAACTTTAGTTGTCGAAACTTCTAAAAATGAAAATGTCGATCAATTGCTAAACACAGCCGAAAAAACTGTGGTGGCAGAACATTCGGCTAAGCCAAAATCGAAAATAAAAATCAACGCCAATGATTTACTTAATCAAGTCGATGGAGAATTAGAAACTTCGTTTAGAGAAAAAGTAATTACAAAAGTCAATAAAAATTATCAAACCGTAAAAGTGGCATTGGCGAATAGAAATCAGGAAAAGTAAAGAAAATAGAGTAAAGAAAATAGAGTAAAGAATAAAGAATAAAGAGTAAAGAAAATAGAATATAGATATTTTTAGTTCCGGAGGAACGATCCATATTGTAGCGTCGGGTTTTAACCCGATGGAAATGGAATAAAAGTATTTACAATTCACAATTAATCATCATCAATCAACAATCAAATTAAAAAATCAATCATGAAAAATTTTACCGTTTACCTCGTAATTTTAGTTTTCTTATTTGTCAGCAAAGTGCTGGGACAGGAAACTTTTGAATCAAGAGCAAAGCAAATTGCCGACAAAATAGAAAAGATAACAAAAGAAGAAAAAGCCGCTTTAAAGGAAGAAGTTGAAGCTGTAAATGTTCAGTTGTCTGAAGGGAAAATAACTCAGGAACAAGCCGATAAACGCAAGAAAGAACTGGCTGAAGCCCGAGCCGTAATAATCGAAGAAAAAGTTACTTTGGCTCAAAATGAACTTAATGACCTGGTACAGCAAAAAGTAGATGGGAAAATCCAAGAGCAGGATTCAACAAAAAAACACATGCTGGTTATTCACTGGAATGACCGAAATTGGGAAGAAAGAAAAAAAGTAAAAGATTCTATTCATGGCGAAAAAAGAACCACTTCGCAATTTGTGTTTGCAATGGGATTAAATAATATGATGGTCGATGGCAAACTTCAGGATTCGAATTACAGTTTTATAGGTTCGCATTTTTATGAATGGGGTTTTACTTATAATTCAAGATTATTGAAAAACGATAATTTATTGCATGCAAAATACGGACTGTCATTAATGTATAATAATATTCGCCCAACAGACAATCGCAGTTTTGTAGTAAATCAAGATCAGACAAATTTGGAGGTTAATGCGACAAATCTCAATGAATCCCGATTTAGAAATGTGTATTTAGTATTGCCTGTACATTTAGAATTTGATTTTACAAAACCCACAGTAAGTAACGGAAAAGCGTATTTTAAAACACATAAAAGTTTCCGTTTCGGAATTGGAGGTTATGCCGGAATTAACGTAAAATCGAAACAAATTTTAAAATTTGAAGAAGAAGATTTAAAATATAAAACAACCATAAAAGGCGATTATAATGTAAATAATTTTATTTACGGATTAAGTTCTTACATCGGTTACAAATCGTTGAGTTTGTATGCAAAATATGATTTAAATCCTTTGTTTCAGGATAATCTGGTTGACGAAAAAAATATTTCATTAGGATTGCGTTTCGATTTAAATTAAAAATTGAGTTAAGTTTAGTTAGTAAAAAAGCACTTTGAAAGAAGTGCTTTTTTTATGAAAAAATGATAAAATTTCAAGATTGATTTGTGTACTTTTACAGGCTCTAAATTCTAAAAATATTTTACGTTTTGATCTCACAAAATACAATTGATACTGTTTTTGAAACTGCTCGTGTAGAGGAGGTTATAGGTGATTTCGTAAATTTAAAACGCGCCGGAAGTAATTTTAAAGGTCTGAGTCCGTTCTCAGATGAGCGCTCTCCGTCGTTTATGGTGTCGCCGGCAAAAGGAATCTGGAAAGATTTTAGTACCGGAAAAGGAGGGAACTCTGTTAAATTTTTAATGGAACACTCACAATTTACCTACCCGGAAGCCATTCGGTATTTAGCCAGAAAATACAATATTGAAATTGAAGAAACTGAACAGACAGATGCTGAAAAAGCCATTACGGATGTTCGCGAAAGTATGTACTTGGTTTCAGAATTTGCAAAAGAATATTTTCATAATACACTTTTACATTCAGAAGAAGGAAAAGCAATTGGACTTTCCTATTTTAAAGAAAGAGGTTTTACCAACGAAACCATCAAGAAATTCAGTTTAGGATATTCACCGGAAACCTGGGATGCATTGACTAAGGAAGCTTTGGGGAAAGGATACAAACTTGAATTTCTGGAAAGTACAGGTTTAACAATTGCCAGAGAAGATCGCCCTTTTGACCGTTTTAAGGGTCGTGTAATGTTTCCTATAGAAAGTATGTCCGGACGGGTTTTGGGATTTGGAGGACGTATTTTAACCAATGATAAAAAAGCAGCCAAATATTTAAATTCTCCCGAAAGTGATATTTACCATAAAAGTAGAGTGCTTTACGGAATTTTTCAGGCCAAACAATCGATCGCAAAACTCAACAATTGCTATTTGGTTGAAGGTTATACCGATGTAATCCAGTTTCATCAGGCCGGAATCGAGAATGTTGTGGCTTCTTCAGGGACAGCTTTAACGCCAGATCAGATTCGTTTGGTCAATCGTTTAACGAAAAACATTACTGTGCTTTTTGATGGAGATGCTGCAGGTTTGCGCGCGTCTATTCGAGGAATCGATTTGATTCTTGAAGAAGGAATGAATGTAAGAGTTTGTGGTTTTCCTGATGGGGAAGATCCGGATAGTTTTGCACGAAAAAATTCTCATGATGATTTAGTAGCCTATTTAGAAGCAAACAGCAAAGATTTTATACAGTTTAAAGCTTCGATTTTAATGAACGAAGCCAAAAACGACCCAATCAAAAAAGCAGATTTGATTCGGGATATGGTAACGAGTATTTCGAAAATACCAGACCGTATTCAGCGAGAAGTATATCTTCAGGAATGTGCCCGAATTATGGATATTTCGGAGCAGGTTTTGGTAAGTACACTGGCGCAGTTGATTCAAAAAGATATTGCTGATGCTGATAAAAAGCAAAAGCAGCAACAAAAGCCCTTTGAAGTAGTTAGAAACCAAAATCCAAATACCGGTTATTCTGGCGGCGATCCAGATGATCCAAGAACAGGTCCTCCGGATGATTATCCTGGAGAATCGGGATATCCACAGCAGGCAGAAAAAGTAGATATTCTATATGGTTTTGAACGCAAAATAATCGAAATATTATTGCTTTACGGAAGTGTACTCGAAGATTTTGAAGATGTTTATTTAAAAGCCGATGAAGAAGGAGTTATTAAGGAAGTAAGCGAAAAAAGAAAATATAAGGTTTACGAAAAAGTATATTTAAGCCTTCAGGAAGATGAGGTGGAACTCTCCAATTCTTTATTCCAAAGTATTTTTAACGGTTTGATTGATTTTTACAACCAAAACGAAAGTTTTAGTTTAGATAAATATTTAATGCATTTACCACCGGAATTTGCTCAGGAAGTGACCAATATATTAATGGAAGATGAAAAAGTGGCTATTCACAATTGGGAAGGGCAAAACATTTTTCCAAAACATAAAAATGTAACAATAGAACAAAATGTTTCTGACACCATTTTCTCGATGCGCTGGTATTTGGTTTCAAAAATTATACAGGAATTAAAACAATCTTTATTGTCAGATCCGCAAGAAGATAATTCAGAGCTTTTATCTATGGTAGTTGATTATTCTAAGCTGCTGAATAATTTTTCAAGAAAATTAGGCAGGGTTGTAGTTCCTTATCACTAAAAACTTAAAAAGCTCTATACTTAATAGTATAGAGCTTTTTTTTACGGTTTTTGGATTATTCAACTGATATTTGGAAGATATCAGCAAGAGTAATTTTACACCATTAAATAATTTCTAATGTCTTAGCTTTATTTACTAAGTCAACTAAATTAGTCACGTTTAATTTAGTTAATAATCTCAATTTGTAAGTACTGATCGTTTTTTCGTTCAGGTTTAAAATTTTAGAGATTTCATTATTCTTTTTACCATCGCTTAAGTAACGCAAAACCTCAATTTCGCGGTTCGAAAGTTTTCTGTACAAGCGTTCGCTTTTGCTTTGTTTAGCAATAAGAGCCATGTTTTTACGTACAGTTTCGTTGATAATAATTTTCCCCTCGTGTACTTTAATAATAGAAAGACCTAAAGTTTCAAGTTTTTCTGTTTTGTGCACGTACCCGGAAACTCCCGCTTTAATCGCGTTTGGAGCATACATTTGTTCAGCGAGATCACTGAAGATTACAATTTTTGTTTTCGGGAAATTTTTTAGGATAGATTTCACTTCGAAGATGCTCGAAAGACCTTCTAATTCTAAATCCAGAATTAGAATATCGATCTCCTTCGTCTGAAGAATATCTCTAACCATTGAAAAATTGCCTACGTTAGCAACAATTGAAATTTGATCGTGGTCTTTGAAATAAGATTTCACGCCAAAGTGAGTCACAGGATGATTGTCTGCAAGACATACTTTAATCATAATTTTACCTTTTTAGAATTATTATCATGTTTTTTGGAGCTGTAAAATTAATAAATAAATTCTGTAATTAATCGCAGACAAATGTTAAAAAGTTTTATTTTAACGTTTTTGGTATTAAACAGACAGGTATGGCATCCATTTTATGCTTGTTGCTGGTGTTTAAACGTTTATAAATTTCAAAGACAGATTTTTCTCTCCCAGTGAAGTCAGCTGGCGTCTTTCCTGACTCCGAGGCTTCCATTGCCCATTCAAGTTCGTCGTAACTTGCTCCCAATTGATCCTCATCGGTTCTGTTATCGCCAAATAAACCGTCTGTAGGCGCTGCTGTTAAAATTGAGGCTGGAATTGTTAAAAATTCTCCAAGAGCATAAACATCCGATTTCATTAAGTCAGCAATTGGACTTAAATCGACTCCACCGTCTCCATATTTAGTATAAAAACCAACACCAAAGTCTTCTACCTTGTTCCCAGTTCCTGCAACCAATAGGCCGTGAATTCCGGCTAAATAATATAATGACGTCATACGGATACGTGCACGTGTGTTGGCTAGTGATAAATTAACTTTTGTTGAATCTTCTGTAGAAGGCACAGAAGCCTTAAAAGCTTCAAAAGTTGATGTTAAGTCAGTTTTTACATCCGAAACGTTAGGAAAACGCTTTTTCAATTGGTCAATATGTTCTCTTCCTCTCGAAACCTGACTTTCTGCCTGATGAATAGGCATTTCAACACATAGAACTTTTAAACCCGTCTGGGCACATAGAGTAGAAGTTACAGCAGAGTCAACTCCACCGGAAATTCCGATTACAAAACCATTTACTTTTGCATTGTTAGCGTAATTTTTTAACCACTCAACAATATGCGTATTTACTTTTTCTGCTTGAATTGTGCTTTTTTTAGTCATAATAGGTCAAGTTTAAGATACTGGAATGTATATTTGCACAAATATTTTTAAGTGCATGTTGTGCTTAAATTCATGCAACACAAATCTAATTAAAATAAAATGAAATTATATCGCTTTGTAGTGGTTCTGTGCTTGTTTTTTTTGTCTTGTGATCAAAAAAGTAAAGTAGAAAAAGCTGTTGAGGAAATTCCGGTTGATGTAAAAGTAGAACGTTTCGATAAAGTATTTTTTGAAACAAAACCTCAGGATTTAGCCAAAGTAAAAAAACAATATCCTTTCTTTTTCCCTGCCGGAAATGATGATAATGTGTGGCTGAATAAAATGCAGGATCCAATCTGGAGAGAAGTTTACACAGAAGTTGAAAAAAAATATTCCAATTTTGAACCTGTTCGTGAAGAATTCAATGCGCTTTTCCAACACGTAAAATATTATTTTCCTGAAACTAAAATACCAAAAGTAATTACGGTAATTGGAGAAATGGATTATAATGCAAAAGCAATTTACGCAGATAGTCTGGTTATTGTTGCATTAGAATTGTATTTGGGAAAAAACCATAAGTTTTATGAGTTTCCAAATTACCTGAAAGAGAATTTTGAGGAAAGGCAAATTATGCCTGATGTAGTTTCTAGTTTTTCTTTTAGAAAAATTCCGGCTTCTGCGGATAGAACTTTGCTTTCTCAAATGATTTTTGAAGGAAAACAATTGTATGCCAAAGATTTGCTTTTACCAGACTATACAGATGCAGAAAAAATGGGTTATACGCCAGAACAAATAAAATGGTGTGAAGAAAATGAAGAATACATGTGGCGTCATTTTATTGAAAATGAAATGCTGTATAGTGAAGATCCTAAATTAAATACCCGATTTATTGCTCCTGCACCATTTTCTAAATTTTATCTTGAAATAGATAATGATTCTCCCGGAAGAGTTGGTGCCTGGATTGGCTGGCAAGTAGTACGTTCGTTCATGAGAAATAATAATGTAACGCTGCCGGAATTATTAAAAACAAATGCTAAAGAAATTTTCGAAAAGTCCAAATATAAACCTAAGAAATAATGTCAGATACAATAAACTCAGAAATTAAATTCAATATAGAATTAGACGAAAACCGTGTTCCTGAAAAATTAACATGGAGCGCGCAAGACGGTGGCGTACAAGCTGAAGAAGCAAAAGCAATAATGTTATCTATTTGGGATAGCAAAGCTAAAGAAACAATGCGTATTGATTTGTGGACAAAAGATATGCCGGTTGATGAAATGAAAATTTTCTTTCACCAAACATTAGTAGCAATGTCAGATACGTTTAAACGTGCCACAGACGACGAAAAGATGGCAGATACAATGAAAGATTTCTGTGATTATTTTGCCGAGAAACTGGAACTTACTAAATAAATCCCAATATTTTAAATTCCAAATTCCAAACTATACGGGAAACCTTTGTCAAAGTTTAGGCAAAGGTTTTTTTTTACACAAAGTTTGACAAAATAACCCAAGGAATTGAAATTCCAAATAAAAAAATCCCAAATTCCAATTTATAATTGGAATTTGGGATTTTCTATTTGATTATTCCTTTTATTGGAATTTGGAATTTCTAAATTTGGAATTTTAAAATTGACTATTGTTCTTAAAAACCTCCTGATTTACTTCGTCGATATAGGATAAAAGTTCTTCTTTTCCTGTGGATTCTGTAGATGAGGTTACAAAATATCGAGGCATTTCTTCCCAGTTATTAGCAAACATTTGTTTTTTGTAAGCTGCAACATGCGAATCTATTTTTACTTTACTGATTTTGTCTGCTTTAGTAAAAATAATGCAAAACGGAATTTCGCTTTCGCCCATATATGACATAAATTCAATGTCAATATTTTGAGCTTCGTGGCGAATATCAATCAAAACAAAAGCGCATACAAGCTGTTCTCTCGTTTCAAAATAATCGGTAATAAATTGTTGAAAAACAGATTTTGTTTTCTTTGATACTTTAGCATAACCATAACCCGGTAAATCGACTAAAAACCAATTGTTGTTAATTTTAAAGTGATTTATAAGTTGCGTTTTTCCAGGTCTTCCGGATGTTTTTGCTAAATTTTTATGATTGGTAATCATGTTAATCAACGAAGATTTACCAACATTTGATCTTCCGATAAAAGCATATTCCGGCAAAAAATCCTGTGGACATTTTGCAACTTCAGAATTACTGATAATAAATTCGGCGGTTGTAATTTTCATGTGTTTTGTTTTTAAAACCTCCTTAAAATCGAAAGTTAAGTGCTATAAATTCTTTTTAACGAGCCATTCTTCAAGAATTGCATTAAATTCCTGAGGATGTTCCATCATAGCAGCGTGTCCACATTTGTCTATCCAGTATAAAGATGAATTAGGCAATAATTTATCAAATTCTTCGGCCACATTTGGTGGAGTTACAGCATCATTTTTACCCCAAATAATACAGGTTTCCACTGTCATTTTTGGTAAATCTTTGGCCATATTGTGGCGAATAGCACTCTTTGCAATCGTTAAGGTTTTGATTAATTTAATGCGGTCATTTACGGTTGCATAAACTTCATCTATCAATTCCGGAGTAGCAATTTTTGGATCATAAAAAACATCTTCAGCTTTCTTTCTGATGTATTCATAATCACCTCTTTTTGGATAACTGTCTCCCATTGCGCTTTCGTAAAGACCAGAACTTCCGGTAATTACAAGACCTGCGACTTTTTCGGGATATAATTTTGTATGGTAAAGAGCAATATGTCCTCCAAGTGAATTACCTAATAAAATTACTTTATCAAAACCTTTAAAAGTGATAAAGTCTTTTACATATTTCGCAAAACTTTTTACGTTCGTTTTTAGAATACTTTGGGTATATATTGGCAAATCAGGGATAACAACTTTGTATCCTTTTGTTGGGAAATATTCTGCTACAGCATCAAAGTTACTTAGACCTCCCATTAAGCCGTGTAAAATTACGATAGGAGTTCCTTCTCCAGCTTCATAATAGCTGTATTTGCCTTCTTTTTTGTAGTTTTTGTCCATTTAATCTAATGCCAATTTCAATTTGGACAAATATAGGGTTTAATAAATAAAAATAAATTTTTGGTGACATTTTTTAACTAGATAATTTCAGTAGGATTTATAAGTGGTTAAAAATCAGGTTTTATTGTTTAAAAATGAATAATTGCCAAATGTTAAAAAATTAATATTATGGCTAATTTTTAAGAGAAAGTCTATGTATTT
Organism: Flavobacterium sp. MEB061; assembly: GCF_000834715.1. Classification (NCBI taxonomy): domain Bacteria; kingdom Pseudomonadati; phylum Bacteroidota; class Flavobacteriia; order Flavobacteriales; family Flavobacteriaceae; genus Flavobacterium; species Flavobacterium sp. MEB061. The sequence continues at coordinate 54,860 of NZ_JXQR01000014.1, forward strand.
TTTGCAATTGTTAAACAGAATTATCAATTCAATAATTATAATCTATCATATTGATTATCTATTAATTAAGTGAGTTGTGGTAAAAGTGGTTAAACTTATTAACAAAGTGGTAGATTGTGGTAAAATGTGGTATTTTTTTTTATATTTTTGCTGTATAACATGTTAATGAATTTTTCTTGAACACAATTGTAGGAACATACGAGTGTAAAGTCGATGCTAAAGGAAGGCTAATGATGCCTGCACCTTTAAAAAAGCAATTGGCTTCATCTCTTCAGGACGGTTTCGTTTTGAAGCGCTCTGTTTTTCAACCGTGTTTAGAATTATATCCAATGGACGAGTGGAATTTGATGATGCAAAAAATCAACAAGCTTAATCGTTTTGTAAAAAAAAACAATGATTTTATTCGAAGATTTACTGCAGGAGTTAAAGTGGTAGAAATTGATGCATTAGGAAGGTTATTGGTTCCAAAGGATTTGGTTGCTTTTTCAAGTATTTCAAAAGATGTGGTTTTTTCATCTGCGGTTAATATTGTGGAGATTTGGGATAAGGATTTATATGAAAAATCAATAAGCGGCGAAGATATGGATTTTGCAGATTTAGCCGAAGAAGTAATGGGAAATATTAATGACGACGACAATGGAATATCATAATCCGGTTTTACTTCATCCTACAGTTGATGGTTTAGATATTAAGCCAGACGGAATATATGTAGATGTAACATTTGGTGGCGGAGGTCATTCAAAAGAAATTTTGAAACGATTGGGACCAAACGGAAAATTGTTTGCTTTTGATCAGGATGAAGATGCGCTTGCAAATGCATTACCGGATGAAAGGTTTACCTTAATTAATGAGAACTTTAGATTTATAAAAAGATTTTTACGTTTTCACGGAGTAAAAAGTGTAGATGGAATTTTGGCAGATTTAGGAGTTTCGTCCCATCAGTTTGATGTTCCGGAGCGAGGTTTCTCAACCAGATTTGATGCCGATCTGGATATGCGGATGAATCAGAAAAGTGATTTAAATGCTTATCGGGTGGTTAACGAATATGAAGAACAGGATTTACGTCGTGTTTTTTTTGATTATGGGGAGTTGAAAAACGCACCCGTTTTGGCAAGAACAATTGTAGAAGCCAGAGAGCATAGACCAATTAAAACAACAGATGAATTAAAAGAAGTTCTGGCAAAATATTTACCGGAACGAGTTAAAAATAAAATATTAGCGCAGATTTATCAGGCGATTAGAATTGAGGTAAATCAGGAAATGGATGTTTTAAAAGAATTTATCGAGCAATCGTTAGAAATTTTAAAACCGGGCGGAAGATTTTCAGTAATCTCTTATCATTCATTAGAAGACAGACTGGTAAAAAGATTCATTAAAAATGGAATGTTTGAAGGAGAGCCTGAGCGCGATTTTTTTGGAAACTTCTCAGTTCCTTTTAAAACCATTGGAAAATTAATTGTTCCTGATGATGCTGAAATTAAAATTAATAACAGAGCAAGAAGCGCAAAATTAAGAATTGCTGAAAAGATATAATTAAGGTATAAAAATGAAAGGCGGAGTATTTAGCATATTAAAAGCAAGATTTCTATTAAACGATGACGCGGTAAAAAACTGGCGGTTTATTGTTTTTCTCATTTTGCTTGCCATAATAATGATTGCCAATACGCAACGATACGAGCAAAAGGTTTTTGAAATTGCAAAACTGAATAATGAAGTAAAAGAATTACGATCAGAATTTGTAGACAGAAGATCAGAATTAATGAAGTTAAAAATGGAGTCGACGATATCGGATAAAATGCAGGAAAAGCAAATTTTTCCGTCAACGGTTCCTCCTGTAAAAATAGAAGTTAAAAAAGAAGAAGAAAAAAATTTCTTTAAAAGAATATGGCAGTAGACGATAAACATATATCCTACAGAATTTACCTCGTAGCAGTTTTCATCTTTTTGATGGCAATTGCTATTGTTGTTAAATTAACTAATATTCAATGGGTTGAAGGAGATTACTATAGAAAACTGGCAAAACAGCGTACCATTAAGAATTTTATAATTCCGGCCAATAAAGGAAATATCTATTCTGCAGACGGAAGTTTACTGGCAACATCTATACCTAATTATGAAATTAGATTTGATGCAAAAGCGCCAAAAACAGAAACTTTTGAAAAGTATGTAAAAGCGTTATCAGATTCATTAGCAACGGTTTTGGATAGACCGGGAGGTTATTATGAAAAAGAATTAAGAAAAGCCAGAGAAAATAAAAATCGCTACTATTTAATAGGACGCAATTTGAGTTATACCGAATATGTAAAAATAAAAGGATTTCCATTGTTTAATTTAGGTCCGTTTAAAGGCGGAATTATCATCGAGCAGGAAACAGTTAGAAAACATCCAATAGGAAAAATTGCTGAAAGAACCATTGGTTATGACCGAATTGATCCCGCGACAGGAGTAGAGGTAGGTAAAGGAATCGAATGGGCTTTTAAAAGTTACCTGAACGGAAAAGACGGTAAAATTTTAAAACAAAAAATTGCAAAAGGGCAGTGGAAACCAATTCGTGATTTAAATGAAGTTGATCCTATCGACGGTTACGATGTAATCTCGACAATAGATGTTTTTATTCAGGATATCGCGCACCACGCTTTGTTGAAACAATTGGAAGATTACGAAGCAGATCACGGTTGTGTAGTGGTTATGGAAACAGAAACCGGTCACGTAAAAGCAATTTCGAATTTAGGAAGAGCAGAAGACGGATCGTATTATGAAACCACAAATTACGCTGTTGCAGAATCTCATGAGCCTGGTTCGACTTTTAAATTAGTCGATCTAATGGCGATTTTAGAAGATAAAGTAGCAGATACAAGTACGGTTTATGATAGTCATGGCGGACAAGTAAAATATTATGGACGTCCTGTTAATGATTCGCACCATGGAGGTTATGGAAAAGTTTCATTAGCACGTGGTTTCGAACTTTCCTCAAATACCGTAATGGTTCAGGCAGTTTATGACAACTATAAAAGCAATCCATCCAAATTTGTGAATCACATTAAGAGTTATGGATTAGATAAACCGTTAGGATTGCATTTTAAAGGAGAAGGAAGACCTTATATACCAAAACCTGGAGACAAACATTGGTCGGGAATTTCACTTCCATGGATGGCTTTTGGATATGAAGTTTCAGTTACACCAATGCAAACACTTGCATTTTACAATTCAGTTGCCAATAATGGTGTAATGGTAAGGCCGCAATTTGTGTCAGAAATTAAAGAGTGGAATAAGACCATTAAAAAGTTTGATGTTGAAGTAATGAACCCAAGAGTTTGTTCACAGGAAACTATTAAAAAACTGAAAGCAGTATTAGAGAATGTTGTTAAAAAAGGAACAGGATCAAAATTGTATTCGAAAGATTTTTCGATGGCAGGAAAAACAGGAACAGCTCAGATGAATTATGGAGGGAAAGAAGGGAAATCAGCGTTGTATTACGCTTCTTCTTTCGTAGGATACTTCCCGGCAGATCATCCTAAATATTCTTGTATTGTAGTGGTTCACAAACCAAATACATCTAAGAATAATTATTATGGTGCCGATGTTGCAGGACCGGTTTTTAAAAGAATTGCCCAAAAGATATTTACAGATGCGCCATCAACCAATAAAATTAAAAAACTGGATTCAAGAGTTCCAAAACAGGATTCTAGTTATGATAAATATTATGTAGTTGAAGCCAATAAAAAATCAAATCGAATTCCGGATTTAAAAGGAATGCCCGGAATGGATGCTATTGCTTTACTTGAAAACTTAGGCTTGAAAGTAAAAGTAAACGGAGTAGGAAAAGTAAAAAAACAGTCGTTACAAGCTGGACAAAATATTAGTAAAAACACAACTATAGTATTAGAATTATCGTGAAAATACTGAAAGACATATTATATAAAGTAGCTATTGAGTCTGTAACTGGTTCGACAGAAATCGCTGTAAACAAAATTGATTTCGATTCAAGAAAAATTGAAGACAATGATGTTTTTATAGCCATTCGCGGATCACTTTCTGATGGTCATGATTATATCGAAAAAGCAATTCAATTAGGTGCAATTGCTATTATTTGCGATACTTTACCAGACAATCCTGCAAAAGGAATCACTTATATAAAAGTGAAAGATACCAATACGGCATTGGCTTTTATGGCGGCTAATTATTTTGGAAATCCTTCTGAAAAATTAAAATTAGTTGGTGTAACCGGTACAAACGGAAAAACAACAATTGCGTCATTATTGTTTCAGTTGTTTCAAAAAGCAGGTTTTAAAGTAGGTTTATTATCAACCGTAAAAATCATGGTTGATGAAACAGAATATAATGCAACACATACAACTCCGGATTCTATCACCATTAATCATTATTTAAATGAGATGATTGAAGCTGGTGTAACGCACTGTTTTATGGAAGTGAGTTCACACGGAATTCACCAAAAACGTACAGAAGCCTTGCATTTTGTTGGAGGGATTTTTACTAATCTTTCGCACGATCATTTAGATTATCATCCAACTTTTGCAGAATACAGAGATGTAAAAAAATCATTTTTTGATTCATTGCCAAAAACGGCTTTCGCTTTATCCAATATAGATGATAAAAACGGACCCGTAATGCTTCAAAATACGGTTGCAAGAAAAAGAACTTACGCTCTAAAAACTTATGCTGATTTTAAAGCTCAAATTTTAGAAAGCCAATTGTCAGGTTTATTGTTGAAAGTAAATGATAACGAAGTTTGGGTAAAACTTATCGGAACTTTTAATGCTTATAATGTTCTGGCAATTTACGGAACTGCGGTAGAATTAGGAATGGACAGTTTAGAAGCTTTGCGTTTATTGTCTGATTTAGAAAGCGTTTCAGGACGTTTTCAGTATATCATTTCAGAAGGAAATATTACAGCAATTGTAGATTATGCGCATACGCCTGATGCCTTAGACAATGTTTTAAAAACGATTGCCGACATCCGAACTAAAAATGAACAATTGATTACGGTTGTAGGATGCGGTGGAAACAGGGATAAAACAAAAAGACCAATTATGGCTAAAATTGCTACAGATTTAAGCGATAAAGCCATTTTAACATCTGATAATCCAAGAAATGAAGATCCTGAAGTGATTCTGGATGAAATGGAAAAAGGTGTTGAACCACAGAATTATAAAAAAATGCTGAGAATTACAGACAGAAAGCAAGCTATTAAAACGGCCTGTCAATTGGCTCAGCCTAATGATATTATATTAATTGCCGGAAAAGGACATGAGACTTATCAGGAAATAAATGGAGTTCGTCATCATTTTGACGATATGGAAACTATAAAAGAAATATTAGATCAGCTAAATAAATAATAATCAGTTTTTAAATCCGAAAATGCCACAGAATAGAATTGGAATTTGGAGTTTCAAAATTGGAGTTTAAAACAAAAATATATGCTATACTATTTATTTGAATATTTGAGAAAAACATTAGACATGCCGGGAGCAGGGGTTTTTCAGTACATTACTTTTAGATCAGCGTTGGCATTTATGCTTTCGTTGCTTCTATCAACAATTTACGGAAAAAGGGTTATCAATTTTTTGCGTAAGCAGCAAGTTGGTGAAACAGTTCGTGAGCTTGGTCTTGCTGGTCAAAATGAAAAAGCAGGAACACCAACAATGGGGGGCTTGATTATCATTTTTGCCACTATTGTACCAGTTTTATTGTTTGCTCGTTTGCAAAATATTTACATCGTATTGCTTATTGTAACTACACTTTGGATGGGAACAATTGGTTTTGTGGATGATTATATTAAAATATTCAAAAAAGATAAACAAGGGCTTAAAGGAATTTTTAAAGTTATTGGGCAAGTTGGGTTAGGACTTATTGTAGGTACGGTTTTGTATTTCAATCCAGCTGTTACCGTAAGAACCGATACTGGAAGAACCGATTTATTGAAAGCAAATACGACTACAACTCTGGTTGTACCAGCACCTGTTGAAGAAAAATCAACTGCAACAACAATTCCATTCGTAAAAAATAATGAATTTGATTATGCAGAAGTTTTATCGTTTTTAGGAGATGGATATGAAAAATGGGCATGGTTGATTTTTATTCCCGTAGTAATTTTTATCATCACAGCAGTTTCTAACGGAGCTAACTTAACAGATGGAATTGACGGACTCGCCGCAGGAACCTCGGCAATATCCGTCCTCGCACTCGGAATATTTACGTTTGTTTCAGGAAATATTATTTTTTCGAATTACCTCAATATAATGTACATACCCAATTCGGGAGAAATGACGGTTTTTATATCTGCCTTTGTGGGAGCTTTGATTGGGTTTCTCTGGTATAATTCCTATCCCGCCTCTGTTTTTATGGGCGATACAGGAAGTTTGACAATTGGAGGAATCATTGCAGTTTTGGCAATTGCAGTTCGTAAAGAAATATTGATTGTATTGTTCTGCGGAATTTTCCTTGCGGAAAGTGCTTCAGTAATTATTCAGGTGGCATATTTTAAATATACAAAGAAACGTTTTGGCGAAGGCCGAAGAATTTTTCTGATGTCGCCATTACATCATCATTATCAGAAAAAGGGCTATCATGAAAGTAAAATTGTAACCCGATTCTGGATTGTTGCCATCATGTTAGCCATATTATCAATTGTTACCCTAAAATTAAGATAGATGAGACTAGTTGTTTTAGGCGGAGGAGAAAGTGGCGTTGGAACGGCTATTCTCGGAAAGAAAAAAGGATACGATGTTTTTGTTTCTGATTTTGGAAAGATAAAAGAAAGCTATAAAGAAGTTCTTATAATTAATGGGATTGCCTGGGAAGAAGAACAGCACACAGAAGACCTGATTTTGAATGCCGATGTCGTCATGAAAAGTCCGGGAATTCCAGAGAAATCTCCCATAGTAAAAAAGCTTGTCGCAGCGGGGATTAAAGTGATTTCGGAAATTGAATTTGCTAAACCGTTTACAGAAGCTCTTACAATTGGAATTACAGGAAGTAATGGTAAAACTACCACAACAATGTTAACGCATCACTTATTGAAATCGGCAGGTTTGAATGTAGGGTTGGGAGGAAACATAGGAAAAAGTTTTGCCTGGCAGGTAGCCGAAAATAAATATGATGCATACGTTCTTGAATTAAGTAGTTTTCAGCTTGACGGAATAATAGAATACAGACCTGATATTGCAATAATTACAAATATAAGCCCGGATCATTTAGACCGATATGAATATAAGTATCAAAATTATATCGATTCGAAGTTTCGAATAACAATGAACCAGACCGAAAGCGATTATTTGATTTACGATGCAGATGATGAAGCAAGTACAGAATGGTTAAAAAACAACAAAACAAAAGCAAAATTAATTCCTTTTTCACTAACAAAAAATTTTGACGAAGGAGCTTCTATAAATAACAACAAAATGGAAATAAAGATCAACCAAGAAGAGTTTACAATGGAAACAGAATACATTGCGTTAGAAGGAAAACATAATATGAAAAATGCAATGGCAGCAAGCTCTGTAGCAAAATTGATGCAAATTAGAAATGCAACAATTCGCGAAAGTTTATCAAATTTTCAAGGTGTTGAACACCGTTTAGAAAAAGTATTAAAAATTCAGAATGTACAATACATCAACGATTCAAAAGCAACAAATGTAAACGCTACTTTCTTTGCTTTAGACAGCATGAATGTGCCAACAGTTTGGATTGTGGGTGGTGTTGATAAAGGAAACGATTACAACGAATTGATGTCATTAGTTCGCGAAAAAGTAAAAGCAATTATTTGTTTAGGAGTTGATAATCATAAAATTATTAATGCTTTTGGAGCTGTTGTTGACATTATGGTTGAAGTAAACAACATGAACGATGCAGTAAAAACAGCACAAAGATTAACAGAAAAAGGTGATGCTGTTTTATTATCTCCGGCTTGCGCAAGTTTCGATTTATTCGAAAACTACGAAGACAGAGGAAAACAGTTTAAACAAGCAGTTCACAACCTGTAAAAGAAAAATAGTTTCAGGTTTCAAGTTTCACGTTAGGCGAAACTTGAAACCTGAAACAAAAGAAACCTGAAACTAAAAGCAATGAAGGAGTTAGTTAACAAATTAAAAGGAGATAGAGTAATATGGTCATTCGTGGCTTTATTAGCGCTGTTTTCGTTTATGCCTGTTTTTAGTGCGAGTAGTAATTTGGCTTATATCGGTCACGGAACAGGAAATACGTTGGGCTATTTGGTAAAACACTTGGCGCACATTTGTATTGGTTTCATGATTATTTATTGGGTGCATAAAGTTCCGTATCATTATTTTAGGGCGATTTCAAAAATTGCTTTGCCTGTAGTATGGATTTTATTGCTTTATACATTGCTAAAAGGAACCGTAATCGCAGGAGCAAATGCAAGTCGTTGGATTCAGGTTCCTTTTATCGGAATTACGTTTCAGACTTCAACTTTGGCCTCTATAGTTTTATTCATATATGTAGCGAGATATTTATCAAAAACCAAAGAGGAAAATGAGCCGTTTCAAACCTCATTTGTACAGCTTTGGATTCCGGTTTTTATTACGCTTGTGCTTATTTTACCAGCTAACTTTTCGACAACAGCGTTGATTTTTTCAATGGTTATGATGTTGACTTTTATTGGTAAGTATCCATTAAAATATATCGGTTTTATTATCGGTTCAGGAATTGCAATGCTGGCTTTCTTTTTATTAGTTGCCAAAGCATTTCCGGAATCAAGATTCTTTAGCAGGGTAGCGACCTGGGAAAGTCGTATTACGAACTTTACTACAGATAAACCTGATGAAGATGATTATCAAATTGAAAAAGCAAAAATCGCCATTGCATCAGGAAGATTAGGAGGTTTAGGACCCGGAAAAAGTGTTCAGAAAAACTTTTTGCCACAATCTTCTTCCGATTTTATTTATGCAATTGTTGTGGAAGAATATGGTTTAGTTGGTGGTGTTTCGATTTTGCTTTTGTATTTATTGCTTTTGTTCCGATTTGTAATTGCATCGCATAAAGCCAACACATTATTTGGGAAATTAGTCGTCGTTGGGCTCGGTTTCCCGATGATATTTCAGGCCATGATTAATATGGCTGTTGCAGTAGAATTATTGCCTGTAACAGGGCAAACGCTTCCGCTGATAAGTAGTGGAGGTAGTTCGATCTGGATGACATGTTTTGCTCTCGGAATCATCATTAGCGTAACTAAAAAGGATGAGGAAATCGTAGAAGAGCAACAGGAAAAGGAAAGAAGAAAAGAAGCGCTTCAAAGATTGATTGATAAAGAATTGGCAGAAGAAGACTTGCCGGTTGATGAGAGAGAAGAAATTAAGGGAGAAATCTACGAAGGAGAACCAATGTATTCCATCGAAGATAATTCAAGAAATCCGATGAATGCAGTTTTAAATAAATAAAAGAAAAAGAGAATAGCTTTTAGAGCTTATAACTTTTAAAGATATGACAAAGTATAAATTCATACTAAGTGGTGGCGGAACTGGCGGACATATTTATCCGGCAATTGCTATTGCAAATGAGTTAAAATTACAATTTCCTGATGCAGAATTTCTTTTTGTTGGTGCCAAAGATAAAATGGAAATGCAAAAAGTGCCTCAGGCTGGTTATGAAATTAAAGGCCTTTGGATTGCCGGTTTGCAAAGAAAGCTGACGTTACAAAATATGATGTTTCCACTGAAATTGGCAACAAGTTTGTTAGAGTCAAGAAGAATCATTAGGCAATTTAAACCTAATGTAGTAATAGGGACCGGAGGTTTTGCAAGCGGACCATTATTGCAAGCGGCAGGAGGCGCAGGGATTCCGACAGTAATTCAGGAGCAAAATTCATTTCCGGGAATTACAAATAAATTACTAAGCAAAAAAGCCAATGCTATTTGCGTCGCATACGAAAATTTAGAGCGATTTTTTCCAAAAGAAAAAATTGTTTTGACAGGAAATCCGGTTCGTCAGGATTTAATCGATATTGACAGCAAAAGAGACGAAGCAATTGCTTTTTATGGTTTAGATTCGAACAAAAAGACATTGTTGGTTTTAGGCGGAAGCTTAGGAGCCAGAAGAGTTAATCAGTTAATTGAAAAAGAATTACAAAATATACTTTCACAAGATGTTCAGATTATCTGGCAATGCGGAAAATTATATTTTGAAGATTATAAAAAATACAATCAACAAAACGTAAGAGTAGTTGATTTTATTGAAAGAATGGATTTTGTTTACGCTGCTGCAGATGTAATTATTTCACGCGCAGGAGCATCATCAGTTTCGGAATTATGCATTGTAGGGAAACCAGTAATTTTTATTCCATCACCAAACGTTGCTGAAGATCATCAAACCAAAAATGCGCAGGCAATTGTAGATGCGAAAGGAGCGGTTTTATTAAAGGAATCAGAATTGGAAAGTCAGTTTAGTATTGTTTTTGAAGCTTTATTAAAAGATAAAGGAAAACAAAGTCAATTAAGTGAAAATATTAAAAAACTGGCCAGACCGAATGCTGTAAAAGTTATAGTAGAGGAAATTAAAAAGTTGTTATAATGTAACTTTTTAAGATAATTATAGAACAGAATAAAAAAATTAGAACGCTATTTTTAGGCGTTTTGAGTTATTAAAATAAGAAAATTACAAAGGCTTAACTACTAGTTTTTTATACAATAAAGCAACCTGTAAATAGCTCAAAATTAGAAATTAAAATGAATTTAAATCAAATACAAAACGTTTATTTTATTGGTATTGGAGGCATCGGAATGAGTGCGCTGGCCCGTTATTTCAAATATATTGGAAAACAGGTTTCGGGCTACGACAAAACGCCATCAATGCTAACAAGTGAATTAATTGAAAGTGGTATTGATATTCATTTTGAAGATAATATCAGTTTGATTCCAAGTGATTATTTTGTAGAGAATACTTTGGTAATTTTTACGCCTGCCGTGCCTAAAACACATTCTGAATGGAATTATTTCATAGAAAGAAATTACGAAATTAAAAAGCGTGCAGAAGTTTTGGGACTTATAACCAAAGATACTTTCAGTTTTGCCGTTGCAGGAACACATGGAAAAACAACAACGTCAAGTATTTTAGGACATATTTTATACGAAAGTGGCGCAGATGTAACAGCTTTTGTGGGCGGAATTGTAGAGAATTACAACTCTAATTTAATTGGAAGCGGAAAAACCGTAACAGTTGTAGAAGCAGATGAATTTGACCGTTCGTTTTTGCATTTACACCCAAATATTGCCTGTATAACATCAATGGATGCAGATCATTTGGATATTTATGGAACAAGTGATGCAATTGAAGCTTCGTTTGTAGAATTTGCTAATAAAGTTGAAAATAAAAACAATTTGTTTATAACCAAAGAATTGCCTCTTGAAGGAGTGCAATGTGCTATAAATGAAGATGCTATATATAAGGCGTTTAATGTTAGAATAGAAGACGGAAGTTATGTTTTTGATGTGCAGACGCCATCAGAAATTATGAAAGATTTACGTTTTGGATTGCCTGGAAAACACAATTTAATGAATGCTTTGATGGCTATTGCAATGGCAAAAACCTTCGGGACTGCTACAGATTCGATTGCAAAAGCATTGGCTTCCTTTAACGGAATAAGAAGACGTTTTTCATATCAGATTAAATCTGACAAATTAGTTTATATAGATGATTATGCACATCATCCAACAGAAATAAATGCTGTACATCAAGCAGTTAGGGAATTGTATCCAAATCGTAAAGTTTTGGCCATTTTTCAGCCGCATTTGTTTAGCAGAACAAGAGATTTTGCTGACGGATTTGCCGAAAGTTTATCTCTATTTGACGAAGTGTTCTTGATGGATATTTATCCGGCACGCGAATTACCGATGGAAGGGATTACATCTGATTGGCTGTTAGGAAAAATGACAAATTCGAACAAAAAAATTGTTGCAAAAAGTGATTTATTAGCGCAAATCAAAGCCAGTGATGCGCCAATAATTGTGACAATAGGAGCTGGTGATATTGGAGAGATGGTTCCGTCAATTAAAAAAATGCTAAATGAAAATATTTAATTGGACAAATATTCGATTAGTACTCATTTTTGGGCTTGTACTTTTTTTATATTCGTTTGCCCAACATCGAAATGGAGATAGAAAATTGAAGAAATGCACGGTTGTTTTTGTAGGAGAAAACACTCTGTTCATAAAGCCTGAAGCGGTTAATAAATTGTTAATAGAAAATAAAAAAGACGCTTCCACTATCCGAAAAGATGAAGTAGATTTGAATAAGATAGAAAAAACCCTTGATACGCAAGACATGATTGAAAAGTCGGATGTTTTTGTAAGTATTGATGGAGTTCTAAAAGCGATAGTAAAACAGAAGACACCAATAGCGAGAGTTTATGATGGTGATAACTCTTTTTATATTGACTATGAGGGAAATAAAATGCCTTTATCAGACAATTTTACGGCGCGTGTTCCTCTCGTTTCAGGGGCAATAAATAAAAAAAATAACGAAGATTTAGCTACCTTATTTCGCACAATTTATGACGATGCGTTTTTGAAAAAAAACATCATTGCAATTCAAATTATGCCTAATGGTAGCCTAAAAATGTTTAATAGAAATTATAATTACTTCATCGATTTTGGCAGAACGATGAATGTTGACAAGAAATTTAATAACTATAAAGCCTTTTTTCAAAAAGCAGTTTTAGATAGTTCGTTATATAAATACAATAAGATTGACCTGAGATTTACGGAACAAGTAGTTTGCACAAAATAATAGAAAATGGAAAAAGATAATATTGCAGTAGGTCTAGATATTGGAACAACCAAAATAGTTGCCATGATAGGCAAGAAGAACGAGTATGGTAAATTGGAAATTTTGGGTATTGGTAAATCCAAAAGTTTGGGTGTTGCGAGAGGTGTTGTAAACAACATTACGCAAACTATTCAATCGATTCAACAAGCTATTTTAGAAGCAGAAAATAATTCAGGATATAAAATTAAGGATGTTGTTGTAGGCATTGCCGGACAGCACATCAGAAGTATACAGCATACAGATTACATCAGCCGTAGTAATCCGGAAGAAGTAATTGGCGAAAATGATATTCAGCTTTTAATTGATCAGGTTAATAAACTTGCGATGTTACCGGGAGAAGAAATTATTCACGTTTTGCCTCAGGAATTTAAAATCGACGGACAATCTGAAATTAAAGAACCAATCGGAATGTATGGCGGAAGATTAGAGTCTAGTTTTCACGTAGTAGTTGGACAAGCGTCTTCTATTAGAAATGTTGGAAGATGTATTCAGAGTTCAGGAATTGAGTTGTCCGGATTAACATTAGAACCATTAGCTTCTGCAGATGCAGTTTTAAGTCAGGAAGAAAAAGAAGCTGGTGTAGCCCTTATCGATATCGGTGGCGGAACAACAGATTTGGCTATTTTTAAAGATGGTATTATTCGTCATACTGCTGTAATTCCTTTTGGAGGAAATGTAATTACAGAAGATATTAAAGAAGGCTGTTCGATTATCGAAAAACAAGCAGAGCTTTTAAAAATAAAATTCGGATCAGCATGGCCGGGGGAAAATAAAGACAACGAAATTGTTTCTATTCCAGGTTTAAGAGGCAGAGAACCAAAAGAAATTTCGCTAAAAAACTTATCTAAAATTATCCATGCGCGTGTGGTGGAAATCGTAGAACAGGTTTTTGCAGAAATAAAAGCTTACGGACACGAAGATCCTCGTAAAAAACTAATTGCAGGAATTGTGCTTACAGGTGGTGGAGCTCAATTAAAACATATCAAACAATTAGTGGAGTACATTACAGGAATGGACACTAGAATTGGATATCCAAACGAGCATTTAGCAGGAAATTCAAGCGAAGAAATTTCAAGTCCATTATTTGCAACTGCAGTTGGTTTAGTAATGAACAGTATCGAAAATAGCACACAAAGCGCTGTTAGAATGGAACTTGTAAATGAACAGCCAAAAGTAGTATACAGAAACGTTCCGCCTCAGGCACAACAACCTATTCAGCCGCGATACGAAGTTGAAGAAAACTACGTTGAAAGAGTAGAAGCTTTTGAACCACCAAGAGAAGTTAGAAGTAACGTGGCTACAAAAGATGAGTCTACAGAAACAAAAATAAGAAGATCATTTTTTGATCGTTATGTCGATAAAATCAAAGATTTTTTAGACAACGCAGAATAATAATAAAGTAAAACGAAAAGGATTACTTTTTGCCCCAAGTCAAGAAGTAAAAAATGTATTTAATAAGAATTTCAAAACCAAAAAGATGATGAGCAACTCAGAATTTGGAAGTATTTCATTTGATTTACCGAAAAACCAATCAAATGTAATCAAAGTAATAGGTGTCGGTGGAGGCGGAAGTAACGCAATCAACCACATGTTCAAGCAAGGTATTAAAGGGGTAGATTTTATCGTTTGTAATACAGACTCACAAGCACTTCAAAATAGCGCTGTACCAAATAAAATTCAGTTAGGTATGAACTTAACAGAGGGTCTTGGAGCAGGAGCAAACCCTGATGTAGGACAGCAATCTGCTATTGAAAGTATCGCTGATATCGAAAAAATGTTAGACCGTGGTACTAAGATGGTATTTATTACCGCTGGTATGGGTGGTGGTACCGGTACAGGTGCTGCTCCGGTAATTGCACAATTGGCAAAAGAAAGAGAAATTTTGACCGTTGGTATCGTAACAATCCCATTTCAGTTTGAAGGTAAAGTTCGTCAGGAACAAGCGCTTTTAGGAATCGAAAAATTACGTAAACAAGTTGATTCGTTAATCGTAATCAATAATAATAAATTAAGAGAAGTATATGGAAATCTTGGTTTTAAAGCAGGATTCTCTAAAGCGGATGAAGTTTTGGCAACAGCCTCAAGAGGTATTGCTGAAGTAATTACACATCACTATACTCAAAATATCGATTTACGTGACGCAAGAACTGTTTTAGCAAACAGCGGAACTGCGATCATGGGATCTTCTGTTGCCGAAGGTGAAAACAGAGCAAAAGATGCTATTATTTCAGCATTGGATTCTCCGTTATTAAACGACAACAAAATTACAGGAGCCAAAAACGTATTGTTGCTTATCGTTTCTGGATCTGATGAAATTACGCTTGACGAAATTGGAGAAATCAACGATCATATCCAGGCAGAAGCAGGTTACAACGCAAATATCATCATGGGAGTTGGTGAAGACGAAACTCTTGGTGAGGCTATTGCCGTAACTATTATTGCTACTGGTTTTGATGTTGAACAACAAAATGAAATTGTAAATACAGAACCTAAGAAAATCATTCATACGTTGGAAGATGAACAAAGAAGTGTTCATAATTTAACGAATAAAGCACTTACATCTTTCGATTTAAGCAGTAGTACACCAACTGCAAAATCAGAAGAAAAAATTGTTTTTGATTTGATGGAAGATACGGTTGTTGCTCCCGTGATTCAGACTCCTCCGGTTGCTGTTGCTCCAGTAATCAATCAGGAAGAATTAGTAGTAATGTCAGAGTTTATTAAAAACCTTGATGTAACTTTTGAAATCGTTTCGCCAATTACAGATATCGATTTTACTATTTCTACTCCGCAAGCGCAAACTTTTCAGGAAGTAAAACCTGTTCAAAGGGTATTTGAAAAGGAAGAACAAACAACGTTCTCTTTTGATTTACCTCTTTTTAGAGCAGAGCCGGAAGTAAAGAAAGAACCGGTTGTTGAAGATACTAGAATTTTGTTTGAATTAACAAACGAAACACGTAATATTAAGGTAAATGATCCTGTTTCATTTGTTCCGGTAACTGAAGTTGCTGAAAACGGAATCATCAAATATTCTTTAGAAGAATATATGGAGGTTGAAAATGATTTAATCACATCTAAACCAGTTGAAAAAGTGGTAGAAGATGTAGTTCCTGAGGAATTGAATATCACTTTGAAACCAAAAGTTGATTTTGCACAGGAAACTGCTTTTACAACAACAGATCATGCGTCTCCGATGGAATTAACAATCGAAGAAACATTACGTTTAAGAGCAGAAGAAAGAAGAAAGAAACTAAAAGAATTTAATTATAAATTCCATAACAATGTTTCTAGAATTGATGAACTAGAAAAAGAGCCTGCTTACAAAAGATTAGGTATTGATCTTTCAAATAATCAATCTAATACAACTAATTCGAGAATCTCTGTTGGTACAGATAGTAATAACGATTTACAATTACGTTCAAACAATTCATTTTTGCACGATAACGTAGATTAATATTACATTCATAATAATAGGATAACCCGAAAATTGGATTTAATTTTCGGGTTATTTTTTTTATCTTCGCACAGAATTTAAAAATTTGACTTCTATGCTTAACCTTTAAAGTTAATTTTGTTGTCAATTCGAGTGGAGGTTGATAGCAACTTTCAGAAAAATTAATCAATTTATAAGCTTTGCTTATTCAAATAAAAACAAAAATGAGTTTACAAACATTAATCATGGACGAGATTAAAACCGCCATGAGAGCAAAAGATACAGTAGCTTTAGAAGCTTTAAGAGCTATTAAATCAGAAATGTTATTAGCTGCAACAGCTTCTGGCTCTAAAGAAGAATTGACAGAAGACGAAGAAGTAAAATTACTTCAAAGACTAGTTAAAACACGTAAAGAAAGCGCAAGAATTTTTACAGAACAAAACCGCCCTGATTTGGCTGAGCCAGAATTAGCTCAGGTTGCGGTAATTGAGAAATTCTTACCAGCTCAATTAAGTGAAGAAGAAGTAGAAGCTGTAATTGCAAAAATTATTGCTGAAACAGGAGCTTCTGGAATTGCTTCAATGGGTAAAGTAATGGGATTGGCATCTGCTCAATTGGGTGGAACTGCTGAAGGAAAAACCATTTCTGCAATTGTGAAGAAACTTTTGGTTTAAATTCCAATAAAAAAATCCAAATTCCAAAATTGGAAAACCCAAAATAGAAATTCCAAATTTAAATTGGAATTTGGAATTTAAAAATTGAATTTTAAATATATTGACCGCGTAGTTCAACTGGATAGAATATCAGATTTCGGCTCTGAGGGTTGGGGGTTCGAACCCCTCCGCGGTCACAAACTCAATTTTCATATGGCGTGAACATTACACAAATGGCGTGTAATGTTCACGCCATTAGCCGTTTACGGGTAATCCTAAAAATGCTTACGTATGTTATTATATTCAGAAAACACTCCACACTTCCCAATAAACTTCCCAATGAATTTTAGTGGGAAGTTAACAGCGAAAATTGTAATCAAAGATGATTACGTTCGCACAAACGGAACTTGCGCTTTATATCTTCAAATTTTTTTAGATGGAGAAAAGAAAAAAATTCCTTTAAACATTTCTGTAAAGCCTGTTGATTATGATAAAATAAAGCAACGTGTTAAAAGCAAAGAGATATTCTGGAAAGATTATAATTTACTGATCGAAAAATCTTTAGCGGACTTAAATAGGATTGAAATTAGTTATAGACTTGGTAGTGAAGTTCTAACGATGGAAAAACTATTGCATGAGTTTCAAAATCCTACCTCCAGAATTGATTTTATTTCTTTTTGGGAAAAAGAAATGGAAAACCAGAAATTAATTAGAGATCCTGCAACAGTCAAACAGCAAATGAGTTCACTTCGAAAAGTAAAAAATTATAAAAAATCAATTTTATTTAATGAAATAACAAAATCTTTTTATGAAAAAATGATTTTTCATTTTGCGAAAGTTGAAAAAAACTCACCGCACACAGTTCAAACCCTTGGTAAAAATTTCAAGAAATACCTTCATATTGCAAATGAGTTAGGTATTAAAACGCCTTTACGATACCAAGATATCAAAACACCACGAAGCCAATCGAATCGAACTTTTTTAATGCCGGAGGAAATTTATAAACTAAATGAATTTTACAAATCTAATTTTATAAATGAAACCTATAAAAATATTCTATCGAGGTTTTTATTTGCATGTTTTACCGGTTTACGAATTTCTGATATTAAGAGGATTTCAATTGACAATATAGTCGGTGATATATTAATTTTCGTGGCAAACAAAGGAGAAAAATTACAACGTATTCCATTAAGTGAGTCAGCTTTAAAATTTATTGGAAAAGAAAGACTTTTTGAGAAAGATTATTCTGAAAAGCACATAAACGAAGAACTGAAAGCAATTGCCAGAATTGTAGGTATCAAGAAAAAAATAACTTTCCACGTTGCGAGACATTCCTTTGCTACAAACTTTCTTTTGTGTAATGGTCGGGTAGAAGTTTTACAGAAACTTCTTGGACATTCGGATATCAAAGAAACTATGATTTATGTGCATATTGTTGATAGTATAACCGATCGACAAATTCATAATATGGACGATATTCTAATAGAAAAGCCTCTTAATTAAGAGGCTTTTCTACTTTAAAAGGTTATGCTAAATAAATTAAACTTGATTTTAAAATTTTCCTGCTGCGTTTCGGTACTTTCCATTGTTGAAATAAAATATTCCTGATGATCAATAAAAATTCTTTTTAGTTTTAGAATCTTATTTTTTTCCGTTTCTGTAAATGCACCTGAAAGCTCGACTGCTGAACTATTTAAAAGAAACTTTAATTGAAGTCGCCAAAACATTTGATAGATTCCCTTTGCTCCGGTCATCTTTAGAGTTTGACCAATATAGTTTTCTGAAATAAAGGGCTTATTTGTTGGATCGTAAATCATTAAACCGCTACCGCTTTTTGATTCTAAAGCGTCGGACAAATCAGCTGAAGATGTAACCGGTACATATTTAAAATTTGATCCTAAAGTTTGGGAAAAATCAGAGGATTGCGTATTGAAATCTTCAACGCCTTCGGTAGTAATCCAAAGTGCTGTATCTTCTTCATTTTCATATTTCAATAAAAATGCGTTGTACGGAGTTGGATCGTAAGAAGACATATTTAAAGATTTTTTTATCTCATAAGTAGCAGAATTTGCAATTGTATCTTCATTAAAATTTAAAGCTAATGTTTGAGAAAAATCATCCGGGATAATTTCTAAATTAAATAATTTTTGCATTTCATTTAAATATTTTCCAAATGTCCAATCTGGTAAAAATCGTCCAAGTTGTATTGTTGGATGCATTTGGTGATATTTATTGTCATTATTTAATGTAGATAAACTGTAAACAGGCATAACATTTTGCTGAGTTGAATATCCAAAAACAAGTTGATGCGTTAACTCTTCACCAGTAACTTCGAATTCAACAATACCTTCGAAAACTTTGTCAGGTGAATTAGATGGATATACGTAAGAAAATATTAAACTTCCTGCAAACATTATGTTGAAAGTTACGCCGTACGGATTTTCTGGAAATGTTTTTTCTTCAAATCGATATTTTATGTAATATGTACCAGGTGTAAAAATTTCGTAAAAAAAATTAGTACTCCAGAAAAAGTGATTACCCGCATCGAACTTTGCTAATGGAGGGAAGACTTGTTTAAAATAATCAGTAAGAGTTAAATTATTTCTAGTAGATAAAAAAAGTAATCTTTTTATAAAATCATTTTCACAAACAGAACCTATTGCCTTAAAACCAATGCTTTCTAAAGCGTAATATAAAGGCGATAATAAAAAAACTTGAGGGCTTACCACATTTTTATTTTTTACGATCATATCATTATCTATAAGCTCGTATGTATTTAAAATTAATCCGTTTTGGTCGTATTCATTTATCTTGTTTTTAAAATAATACCATTCATCGTCCGATTCTAGTCCTACACCAAATTTGTTAAACCAGTTCATTGTGGGAAATTGCCATTTTACTTCGGGAAATATTTTATTTAAAAATGATAACGGATATGTTTGCCAATAATTTGAACCTTCGACAATTCCGCTTGTTTCTTCAGCATATGGAACCGGATTTTCTTCATCAGGAATAACTGAAACTATTGGCATAAAATCAGCAATTTTTTTGTTCATTATTGATAAAATAACGGACGAATATTTCAGGTTGCATTTACGAAAATTGGTCAAATAAGTTAATACTTGTAATTCTCCATAATATTTCAAACCTCCATCGAATACAGTTACCTGTATTATTTTCTTTTTTTTAACTGACGCAAGATCGCGAGTACCTAAAGCATTGTTCGTTTTTGTATTTTCAATAATTAGAAACGGATAGCTCGTTGCAGATACCTTAAAATCACGTGAAAAAGCATTGTTTTCTGTTTTTATAGACAACGTTTCTTTTACAAAATCTAATTCGATATCGTTAGCAATTATTTTTATTAAACTCATTTATTCTAGTTTTACAAGGTAAAGGACAACAACGAATGGCTGCATGATATTATGTGGTTCTCCACCGCCTGTTGAGGAGGTAGAAATAGTAGTGCCGCTACTAACAGCATCTTCTGCACCGTTAATTGATCCTCCAGAACCGCTATTTACCTTTATATCGTGACTGTGAGCAGGCATTTCTGCAATTGTTAATTTATGTTTTTCGAAACCACCTCGCGTACCAATGATTGGGTATGCATCGCTTTGCCCTATCGGTACACGCCCACCAAAGGGTAAACGCCCGCCTAAACCATTAAGTTTAGCCCATCCGGCTCTCTTACCTTTTCCTATACCAGTTTCATCATAATCTGTAATTAATTCCTCTTGTGTGCAAATAACCATTTTCACATCACCTGGTATATATATATTTTGAATTAAATGAGTTAAAAGGGTTCTCATCTCTAAAGCTGTATTCTTTTCTCCGGTACCTAAACCTTCTATCATTGTAACAAATCCGTCAAAGTCCATTTTTTTTATTTTTAAGTTAACCAATCATTAGGTAAAAAATCATTATCATCCCAATCAGGAGCAATCACATCATAATAATTACTGACTTTGCCATTTTTCACAAAAGAAAATGTAAGATCCTGAGCGTACAAATGCTTTTTATCTCGATATTCCAGAATTTTTTTAGTTGTGGTCTGAATTTTTCGCCAATCATTATTGACCTTGAAAAGGACTTCATGTGAAGTTGTAATTTGATTTACAATTGCCCTTTCGTCTTGCAATAATGATCCTGTATTAATTGTGTATGCGGCTTCCTCATTTATCTCATAAATTACACTTGATCCGTCAGCTTCTTGATAATCATCAATTTTTAACGAATCCTGTATTTCAAGTTCGCCATCGAAGTAGGCTGGAATATAGTATCCGAAATTGTTTTTAAAATATATTTCTTTTACTTTAAAATCAGGAAAACGAATTAACCGGTACATTTTAGTTACACTTTTTAAACCACAAACAATATTAAGTTCAAAGTATAGTGTGTCTTTAATTAGAACAACAGGAGTCAAATCAAATGAGTATATGAATACTTTTTTACCTGTAAAAACTTCGGTTGTTTGTGTGTTTATAATATTTCCAAAATTGTCTTTTAATTCAACAGTTGCAGTCTCAGCTTCTGCTTTAACATAAAAAGGAAAGATAATTTTCCCGTTATCCGGAACACGAACTACAGGAGGTGTAAGACCTAAAATTTGAACTTTAGTAGTATCATCAAAATGAATAGGATTTACATTGTACATAAAGTAAAAAACAGGCAAATCGACGGAAGCAACGACTGAATCAGTAGCAAGGGATTTTTCTTCGATGGTAATTTTAATTTTCTTTTTTAGGTGCGTTTGTTCAGTTAAACCATTTTCCACATAAATATTCAAAACTGTTTCAAAATAAGCGTTGTAAAGTTTCACCAGATCTTTTGAAGCTGTATAACTATCTTTTCGGGACCAGCCCTGTTCATCAAAAAGAACATCATCAACATAAATTAAAGCTCTGAAATAAAAACCACTGCCATTTGTTGATGTGATGACCACCTCAGTATTATTAGCGTCTAGAAGAACCCGATTTAAAGCCGGAGCTTTAGCAATTGATATCATAATTTCATTATTATAACACGAAATTAAAAGAGTTGGATTGCTAATAATAGGACATAAAAAAACCTCTCAGATTTGAGAGGTTTTAGTCTATAATTTTGTGTTTACCATTTGTCTTCTGCAACGGTACTTTTTAGATAATTTGACATAACAATTATAAAGCTATTAAAGTAATTCTCTAACTCTGCTTTTGCTTCTGGCTTTTTCAGTTCATCCTTCATGTTATAAATATAATAACCCGAAAATGCCCCTTCGCCTTTAAATTTAAGCTTAAACTTTCCAGATTTGTCATACATGTCTATTTCTGTGACTTCAAATTTTACTCTATTATCTTTAAAACTTAAATCATAATTATAATCAGTTGATATCGGAATTTTTGCAAATGAATTTTTAATTGTAATAAAATCAGTTGCATGGGTATTAATACTTATAAACTCATTTTCAACCTTTCCTGTAATTACTTTTTCAGGATTTTTATAATTTTTGTTTATGAATCTTAATGCATTTTCATAAAGATCCTTCGCGGTTTTTCCCTCTACATCAATTACAACATATTTCTTTGTTAGTTCTTCTGAATTTTTAAATCCTTCTGGTGTAACAATTAGTTTCTGGCCATATCCTAAGAAACAGAAAAACAACAATAATAATACAGTTTTATTCATAAATTATATTTTAGGTGTAGAACAAACCTACAAAAAAATTAACTAACAATTCCGTTTTGATCAGAAGCTGCACGTTCGTCAAGTAAATCCTGAACTTTCTTTGCGTCATCATAACCAAAATTCAAATTGGGAGCCACGGGATTTTCTAAACGGTTTAATACAGCTCGCAATAAAAGAATCATATCATCATTATTTTCGGCAATAACATTATCAGGAATAGTATTTGGCGAAGTTGCACCTCCATCGGCAAATTTTTTGACTTTTTTGCCTGTCCTTTCCTGTTCTATCCATGCAATAGTATTGGCATATCTTGGATTTTGCGTCATTGCTTTTGGAATAACATATTCCTGATCGTGAACAATACCTGTCATCGGTCCAAATTCGTCATAACCCAAATGCGCACTACTTCCTGTAAAACCACCATAAAAGAATTTTGGTTTTTTTGGAGCTTTTTGCTTTTGAATATTTTTAATTTGCGCACCTGTTTGTATCACAGAAGCTGCAGTTAATACACCTTTCAGAATTGCATCATAAGGTTGTGGTAGTGCAGCCGGAGCTTGCCAAATAGATAAAATTGCTTGCGCTCCAGAAATATTAGCCTGGACAATTGCCAACTCTTTACTTTGACCGAACATTTCTCCCAATGCACCGGCCAATGTATTTAATGCACCAAGAGAAGTTTGTATTTGTTGGTTTTGTCGTTCGTTGTCAAGGTCTTTTTGATAATTAGCAGCTGCATTTTTAAACCTGTAATATTCGTCTTCGGTTATTTTTTTACTATCGTATAGCTTTTTATAATCGTCTAATTGCGTTTGATAGTCCTGCGCTTGTTTAAGTTTATCATACTCATATTTGTTGTCGGCTTCTGCCAATGCCAATTCATTATCATATTTGAGCTGTTCGGCTTTTAAAACTTTTTGCTCTTCTTCATATTGCTTTTTAAGTGCATCGGTTGAACTTTGAAAACTTAGTTCTAAATTTTGACGTTGAGTTTCGTAATTATAATCAATAGCAAGTTTTAAAAGTGCAAACTCTTCAGCTGATTTTGCATCTGCCTGAGCTTTTTCGACATTAGCCAAACGTTCTTCCGCTAAAACCGTAAGTTGCTTGTCTTTAATCAAGTCCAAACGTCTGGTTTCCTCGGCTATAATTTCAGGTGTAAGTTCTTTTGTAGAATCTATTTTACTTCTGTTGCTTACAATAAAGAAATTCAATTCCGCTTTTGCCAGATCGGCTTTTGCTTTTGCTAATGCTAAAATCCTGTCTAATTCTTCTTTGGCAGCCTTTTCTTCTTCAGCACGTTTTTTTTCTAAGGCTTTTTTTCGGGCGTCAGCTTCTTTTTGACGTGCTGCATCACGCAAAGCCTTTTGTTTTGCGAGAGCTTCTTTTAATAAACGTTCTTCTTCTGCTAATTCTTCTGGGGTTTTTGTACGTCGTTTATCATCGTCAGTCGTTTTGATAACTATTTCTTTAGACTTTAATGATTCTAACTTTTTTTGAAGTTTATCAACGTCGATTCCCATTGCTTCTAATAGTGGAGCTATATTTGAGACGATTCCCATTATAGCATCTAGGATACTATTTTTTATTTTTGCGAAGAAATTGCTGATCGTTTTACCCAGATTTACTAAGTAATCACCAACCAACTTAAAAGCTCCTTTAAAATCTCCGGTTATAATAGCTTTGATAACATCAAAAACGAATTTGAAATAATCAAAGAAAACTTTAAGAGCTGTACCGATGATCGTAAATGCATTAACTACCGTGAATTTTAAATAAGTCCATGCATTAACCAATACAAATGCAACCAAATCAATTAGTGGTTGAATATCTCCCTTTAATTCTGCGATATAGATTAAAATTTCTGCAAGTGCATCTGTAGCTTTCGCCTTAACAACGTCCCACATACCGCCAAAACCAACAATTTCGAAAAGTTGCGCCTGAGCTTTATTCAGTTTTTCATTTGCAGCCAATAATTCTAATTGTGCTTTTGTTCCTGCAGACATTTCTGTTTGAACAGTTTTTCCGATTGCTTCTAATATCTTCAAAGCACCACCGGCATCTTCACCCGCACCTTTGAAAATATCTGCAGTTAATTGCGCTTGCTGTTGTTGCGAAAGTTGAGTTTTTTTCGATTCTGCAGCAATTTCTTCTAATGCTTCTTTAGTTGTGGTTTTACCCGCAGTAACCCTTGATAAAATATCGTCTGTAAAAGTTGCGCCAAATGCATTTACAAGGGCGTCTCTACTCGCTTGGGTTTGTTCTTTTAATGATAAATCAGCTTCTTTTAAGGCATCCGGCAATTTGTCTGAGTATATACCCAAATCAAAGCCTTTGTTTATGATATCAATAAATTCGGATGCAGAATAACCTGCTTTTGCAAAGAATTCATCGTATTCACCAATACTGTCCAAAAACTCTTCGTTTTGCGCACCACCATTTGCCAGACCTTTTGCAATAATTTCATTTGCCTGAGACATTGAAATACCATAGGATTTTGAAAGGGAATTCGCTTTGGATGCGATATCTGAAAACTCTTTATCAAAAGTTTGTGCAGTTGCCATAATCTCAGATCTCACATTTGAAAGTGATTCTGCAGAAACCCCAAAGGCACGCAGTACATCATTTGATTTTTCAAGTTCTTTATTAAAATCAAATACATATTTTGTACTGATAGCAATAGCAGATAGTGCAGCAATGAATGCACCTAAAGGAGTCGAAATAAATGCAATAGAAGTTTTTACCAGCATGGTCAATTCTGAGCGAAGCCCCAAAAATCCTTCCTTTGCACTTTCTAAATCACCCGATAACAAACCATCTTTAAATTTTTTAAAACTTCCGGCACTGTCATCCAAAGCTTTTGAGATGGATTTTAATTCATCTTTAAATTCGCCTTGTACATCTGTTAATTCATCAAGCGTTTTTCCTAAACGTTTCAAATCATCATTATAAGTATCTGAATTTTTATTTAGATTGTTTATTTCATTTTTGGTCTGGCTGATTGCTCTGGTAATTCCGGCAAGGGAATTAACAACTTCTTTATCATTAATGTATATGGATAATTCTCTAGGGATTTCTTTTCTTTTAGCCATTATTTTTTGAATTGGATTAAAGCGGTTACCTGATCAATTCTAAGCTCCGAAATTTCATCAGCAAGGTTTTCTAAAATGTTTGCGGAGTCGATGGCTTTAGTAAAAATATCTGTAGCTTTTAGCCGTTGATTTACTCCGTTTGATTTTTTGCCTTCAAAACCATAATGTTGCATAAAAATGTAGTAAGGAGCTGACATTGTGATACGCTGTAATCTTTGGTTTTTAAAACGGCTACCGGCACCACCCATTCGTAAGGCCTGCCCTGTTCGGGATTCTGTAGTGTGTGAAATTCCTTCTTTGACCGCTGTACGAAGTTTTTTTACAGCTTGTGAAGTGATTTCCTTTTCTCTTTGTGCAATATCGATAGTTCCTGCCATAGCTTATTTTTTAGCTAAATTATCGGTACACAAAGCGTTAAAATAGGACATAAAAAAACCTCTCAGATTTGAGAGGTTTGCGGTTCTGGGAATTCCCAATTATCGCCATTCCAAGAGAGGGATTCGTGATTTTTTAAAGTATATAAAATATTCCAACCATACATATTATCGAAAATCGGACCTACTTTTTCCATTCGCCAGGAATCAGTTACAAAAAGACCAAACAACCAAGAGTTTCCATCTCCGTTTAGCTTCTTTAAGTATGAAGCAATATCTAACCCGATGTTTTCTAAGTTATCCAATACTTCTTCCTGTTTGGCATAATTGTCTACTTTGCCAGTAAAATCAAGTAAAATAAAAGAAATGTTACGGCCATTAAAAGTCGTTGTGTTATTTGAATTTGTATTAAGACCGGAATCATGGCTTTCTAATAATAATGCAGGTGTTTGTATACCTGATCTGAATTTACCTGTAATCTCATTCCAATTGAATCGGTAAAAACCATTTATTTGTTTATGTGCATCAGCGATGCTTTTGTGAAATTCTACGATCGGTTTATGTGTAACTTTTCTCATTATTGCTTAGGTGTTAGATCTTCCTCAAATTGTTCAAGGAAAGCGTAAATGTTAACCTGTTTAATTTTTTCCAATTTCGATAAATCACCTTTTGCCATTCCTAAAATGACTTTTCCAAATCCATATTTTTGTTTTGATGGTTTCGCTCCGGGCTTTGGTTCTGGAAAAGCTTTTTTGAAACGTTTGACTAAATTATTTTTGCAACCAAAATAGGCAGTTTCTACAGCGAAAAGCTTTGCTAATGGTACATCTTTAAATAACAATGCTTTCTCGTGTAAATCGTCTTTATCAAACAGTGGACGGGATTTTGTTTCAGTATATAAAACTGCATTTAAATACTGAAGACATTCAATGTTTTTAGTTTTCCTCCATTGAATGTGCAAATCATCAACAACCGCAAACTCATCTGCAGTAAGGTTTGCAATTTGGTTTTGTGGAGGGAAATACTTTGTTTTTTTTATTTTGATGACTTGAGGGAAAATGGTTCTGTTATTTTCCTTAAAAATATATTCGTAGTTTTTATGAAGTTCTGATAGCGGGCAATTTCTGAGAACAATTCTCAGACGTGCTTTTTTTGAAAATTGCCACCATTTAACACCATTCAAAATAAAGAAAAGTTTGATGTAAAATTTTATATTGGCTTCACTACTATTGAAAAGAAACGCAATTTTTTCTAATTGCGTTTCACTCATTTCATTCCAATCTTTAGGAATATATAATTTAATTTTCTTCATCTAAATTTTCATTTTTGATACGAAGTAGTTGCTTTTCTTTTAGCATAAGTTCAGAAACTACTTTTCCAAATTTTGTAAAAACTTGATCATTTACAGTTGCGAGCGATTCAATTTCAAAAAAAATACGGGCTTTCTTTTCTTTCAGGTTTAAAATTTCTTCTGGTAAATTCATGATAATGGATTTAGTTGTTTTTTCTTTTTTCTGATCCACAGAATAATAATTATTAAACCAATTGGAATCAATAACCAAAATAGGTTTAACAAACTCCAAGGTTCACGGATTGTTTTTTTTGTTGCGCCTTTTTTCTTTTCTGCAGCTTTTATTTTTATATCTGCCTTTTCTTCTTGTTCCGTATTTTTTTGTAAATCTGTTTTTATGGTTTTTTCGGAGTTTTGGGAATTCTCGGAATTTGTCTTGTTTTTCCCATGACTTTTTTTATTAGTCATTTTTGCGTTATTCAATTGGGTTTCTTTACCGTTTGAATCGATAACGCTTGCGGGAAATCTCGGATCTACAGGCTCAAATGTATTTTCTTCTGTACAAAAATCACTTTCTTCATTGATCCTTGATATTGAATTTTGCTTTAAGTTAGATTCCTGACTTAGGATTTCTTGGGAATTCCCGGAATTCCTAATAATTCCTGAAGCTTCTAACTTTGTTATTTCTTCTGTTTTGTAGGTTTCAGATTGTCGGCGACCACAGGAAAACAGTATTAGAAAAGAGATAATTAATAATACTTTTTTCATCTTAGATCATATTTTCGTAACGTTCAACAATATTCGCGATACTTAAAGCCAATGCTTTTTTATTGTCATTATAGGCTTTAACATCTGACGGATTAGAAATGAAACAAATTTCTAATAGAGAAACGATTCCCTGTTTTCTCATTAATCCTAAACTTCCTCGATGGCTATCTTTTTCAGATAATGCACCTCTGTTTTTAATACCTAAAATAGAGGATGTTGTTTCAACCAATTCCTTTGCAAAAGCTTTATCTAAGCGATCAGCATCACTACCAAATAAAGATGTGGTTCCGGTTGCAGTGGATGAAACTGCTGCATCAAAATGAAATTCTAAAACCACAGAACCACTACCTGTCTGAATGCTTTTTAAATAATCACCAAGACGGGCATCATCTTTGTCGGTGATTACGGCTACTTTCTTTTTAATTAATTGTTCAACTACTAAGTTTCTAAATTCTACCGTTAAATCGGCTTCATGTAATCCGTTTGCAACTGCACCCGGATCTACTTTAATTCCTTTAGGATTATGTCCCGCTGATATAAATGCTGTCATAATTATTCTGTTTTTTTAAAATCTGTTATACTATCTTTAATTTCATTTGCACGTCCTAAAGCCTTTTTTATTAAAGCCCATATATCTTTACCTGTTGCCTTTTCAAAATTTTCTTTTATAGAAACACCTTCAATGAAAATCAGTATAATTGCGCAAACTTTTGTTGCAAAAAATGAAATTGAAAACCAAGTTTGAAAGAATTCAGACAATGCAAAAAAGTCAATTACATACAGGAAAATAATACACATTTCGTAAAGCAACATTTTTGAGATAATTTCACTCAGTCTTCTGCTTGTAATGAATTTCCAACCTTTAACTCTGATTGATCTGTAAATACCAAATGCAGTGTCTAAAATTATTGCAGCTCCCACAGCAACTAGTAAACCAACAATTGGGGTAAAAAATAAGCATGTAGCCGTTAAGAGATACAATAGAAATGTTTTCATGTTTAATTCATTAATGTTTTATAATCTTCTAAAAATTCTTTTTTTTGTTTTAATGTTATACTGCCACGTTTATAATTAGCATATGGAACAAAACCAATTCCGATAAGAGTTAAGCCTATAAATCGACTGAATGAGCTGTATTGCCCTTTTCCTTTTCGTTCTTGACCTTTTGCGTAAAGCCAATCGGAGTACCATTTTGTGTAAAATGTTGCAGCTACATTTTGTACAGAATATTGATAGTCATGTAGCATTGCATCGAGGTCTAATTTTGGGAGATCTTGTAAATCCTTTACAACCGTTGCACCGTCAAAATCTGTTGGGTTTTGGCAGAAATAATCAAAAGCTTTTAAGTAGATTGAAATTTCTAATTTGTTATATCCTTTGATCATCAGAATTGTTTGAATGTTGCACCTGGCTAATTTCAGATCCTCAATTGTTTTGCTGAAAAATGTGGATTTACTTGCTAGCACTATTCGACAAATTCAAATTGATTACCTATAGCTTCTGATTTCATAATTACTGAATTTCTAATCCAATCTTTTACAAAATCATTAACCGGATGTAATTCTGGATTTTGAAAACTACCGCCATTTAGATATGTCAGTGCATCTTCGAAACTTGGAAATCCCCAATTAACAATCTCACTATTTTCTGGATACATTCCATTGTTATCAAGAAAATACTGAATGAGTCCGTGAGTATCTTCGGAATCATTAAATTTAAAAAGTGTCTTTTCGTTCGTTGAGTTTACATCGTCATTCATCCCTTGAAAACCTAGAGAAGCTGTTGATATTACTGTTCGTTTTCCGTCTCGGAAATAGAACATTTCAAAATTTATTCTCAATATTGAATCTTTTCTGTTTAGTTCAAATGACGTATCTTCAATGTAAACGTCATCGAATTTGCCTTCTGTAACGATTGGAGAAACATAGAGTGTGGTATTTAGTTTCATTCGTTTTATATGTTAGTTAAACTTTCTTTATTTCTATCAAAATCTTGGCATATCTGATTTCACCTTTCCATCCCCAAACGAGTGATTCACCTTCGTTTATTGTCTTTATACCGAAATCTGCAGTTGAGACTTTTTTATACAATTGGGAATAAGATCCTTTTGAGAATGGGAACTCGTGTATAATTTCTGGGTTTGTTGGTACGCCTGCGCCAGAACTTTGTTTTTTTTTGTGCTTACCAAATCCAAATGATCCTGTAGTAGGCCAATCATTTTCCATTGAAACGGTAATACTTACTATTTCACAAGTAAATGGAGCTTCAAATATGCTCATGTAGTTTGATGATGCACCACTTGTAATCGCAGTTAAAAAGTCGGTCGTTGTGCTGTCTGCACTAGTAAGGGCATTTGTGTATACTTTAAAGAACCAATTACTATTTGCGAGCGCAGAGGAATAATGCGAGTCCCTAATCATAAAAGTTTCGTTAGATTTTTTTATGTTGCCTTCAATCAACCAGGTATTTGTATCTATTTTTATAAATCGTCTAATTTCATTTTGAACTGAAGAAAGATTTAAGTTTGTTTTTATTGTTACACCTGCAGCACCCGATGTAGTACGGATTCCGGTGCCAGTGGCTACACTTTGTAAAACAGTTCCAATAGGAAAAGCAACGGACGAATTATTTGGTATAATTTCAGTTATTGCTGATGAACTTGAATGTTCAATAATTGCTTTTTTGTAGAGATCAGATAATTTGAAAGTATAACTAATTGAAGAATTTGGTACGATCGAATTTAAAATATTGCCATTAGAACCTACTAATTCTAATTTGATATTACTTAGGTCATTTGCATTTAAATTGAATTGTAAAATTTCATTTGGTTTAAGTAATAAATCATAGCCATCCGGAAAGAAAAATTTAATATTTCCTGTACCGGAATTGTGCCATATTTTAACATTATGAGCAGTTCTGTTTTTGATGAAGAAGGGTTTACCGGGTCTAATTAATTCAACGGTAGTTTGGATTGATTTTATATCTGTCACAGCTCCAGTTAATGAAATAGAACTGCGCTCATCAAGTAATTCAATTTTTTCAATAATAGCAGTTAAACCATAATTGGTTATAAAATCTTGACTTTCTATTTTTTTTACGGTAGTGTTATCCGGAACCGGTATTTCAGGTTCATTTATAATAGAACCAAAAACGGAATTAAAGCCTATTTTGATTGTACCGTTTGGTGTATCCGGTTCTTGTGCAGATTCAATACCTTCGTCACCTTCTATTTTTACAATTGTTGAAAATTTTGTAAAGACAAAAATGTCAATTCTATAATGTCCTTCGGCTGCAGTTCTTATTGTAGTTTCAAATAAGTCTGGATTTGTATATTCAACCTGATCAATTCTTATTGTAAAAGCATAAGGTGCAATTATTCTTTTATTGCCATCCTTAGTAATCGCACCACGCACCAATATATCATCCGGCGACATTAATTCGTCAATCTGTTTTTTTAGATCTTGTGAAGTACCTTCATAACCTCCTTTGTCGGTTTTAAGTTTCCAGTTATCTTCCGGATCATGTGGAAATACGTTATTTGCAGCTAAAATACTCATAGGACAAAATTCAAGTTTTGGACATTTTTAAAATAGGACAGGATTAGATTGACAATACACCCGGTGTATCGTATGGTGTATATCCCGTACCAGTCGAAATTGTTTTTTTTAATGGAAATTCACATTGAGTAAATTCAGTAATATTGGTTTCTATTAATTCTCTGGCCACCGCCAAATATTGAATTCCATTGTTTGATTGTTCTTCAACTAATTTTGCAATTTGATTGGCAGTATTTCCAGAACTAACACTTTCCTTTTTGCCATCGATAAGAATTTCAAAATCTACTCTTAGGCCTTTATCATCTAAAAGGAAAAGCCCACGATTCGCGACCTTTGCCACAGTAAAAGCGACAACGGCTTTTTGCAGTTCAATTTTTACTTCTTGCGTGATTCCTGAAACGTCAGTTTTTAGAACAGAGAGGAGTTCCGGGCAAAGCATTGTTCGTAAATATTGATCTTCTACCTGTTTGATTGTAGATTGAAGAGCCAAAAAGGTTTGTCTTGAATTGAAAATATGATAGTGTTCGTTGAATGTAGACGTGTTGTAAACCAATAATTGTCTGTTTATAGTGCCAAATTCAGAAGTCCAATCCTGAAAAACATCAGGGTTTTTCTCTAAAATCTCCAATAAGTAATCCATTGCTTCGTGACCTGAGCGTAAACATTCCCTGCGTATGTCTTTTTCGGTTCCCCAATTGACTCTTTGGCGTTGATCATTCTTTACTTCCGTTGCACCAGAACTGTCTAACATTACGGACATAAACGGAAAATATATGAACAATCCGAAGTTTGCAATTGCATTGCGTAAATGCTCGCGCGATTCGTTTTTGATTTCAAAATTTATATCTGGATCCGCAGCTTCATCTTTTAAAAAGATATGAAGATTACCAATGTATTTTTTTGTAAAAGAGTTTATAGCTTTTGTGATGTATGGCTCAAAATCGGTAAACTCAAATGACTGAGCAACTGAAACGTATTTTTTTAAGTCGGCTGTAGTTTCTAATATCATGCTGTAGTGATTTTTATTCCGGTTGGATTTTTATCTAATGTGGTTAGCACGGTATTTTCGAACCCGGCAACAATTAAAGGATCCCATTTATTGTAATCCTGAATAAAATTGAAGATTTCAAGTGTGGTTTCTCTATTGGTTTTGTAAAGTGACTGCAGGATTAAAAAGGCTTCACGCTTATCTGAACCAGAACCGGCACCTAATGCACCGCCTGGAATACCTGCACCACCAATTAAAGTGGCATCAACACCAAAGGCTACTAATATTTCAGAGTTTGCAGCAGAAGCTTCAGGTAGGTATACACCGTCTTTTAATTTATCATCAATAGCTGTAATTGTAACTGCAGAAACCTGTTCGCCTTTCTGATTAGTATATTTCATTGATTGAATTGACTTTCCGGCTTTTTCATTTCCAACCAGTCCATCATTAATAGAATCAACTAAATCCTGTCTAATCTTTTTGCGTTCTTCCACTTTCATTTTTGCCCATTCTTCAGCATAAATGTTTGTGTAGTATTGTTCGTCAATTTCAATCAAAAACTTAATTGTCATTTGATTGGCAAACAATGCTTTTTTTAGTGCCGGAACTGAATTGGCAACATCTAACCAGCCAGATTTTAAAATTGCTTGCCACTCACTTTCAGGATAATACGCTTCATCAAGTAAAGGATAGAATACAGGTCTAATGAACTTTGTGATTTTATTTGCTTTGCAATATTCACGTACTTCATCAGCTGACCAGTAACTATCAATTAGGGGAATTTTAGCAACGAATTCGCTACTAACATCAACAGAGCCGCCTTTACCAAACTTTTCAGAAATATAAACGTGTTCAACCAAACCACTTTCAGCGTTCATCATTTCGAAACGGCACCATGCTGTTTTTTGTCGTTTTACACGGTTGATTGTTGCATAATTTTCAGATAAAATGTATTCTGGAAATGCGATTCCGAACCATTCCAGATCAGTAATTGTTTCCTGCCAAAATCGAATCAGTTGAGATTTACGGGAAAACTCATTAATTTCAGGAACTTCACTAAGCGCAACAACTTTAGGATCTTTCTTTCCTTCAGGTGAAACTTCATTTTTCAATAAAACCAACCCATTTCCGTAATGTGCTTTTCTAAGGAATCGCAATGAAGAAGCAGCTGCACCATTTTTCTTTACTTCTTTGATTACCTGTTGTGGATAATCATTGTTTTTGCCCCAAGATGCAATTTCACCTTGTTTATCTTTTACATCAACTTTTACAGCGGTAACGGTACCGTCCATTTTATCAATGGAATTTTTAAAAGAAACCATTGCCGGTGATCCTTTGTGTTGGGAGATTGCGATATGATTACCTAAGAATGTACTTTCTGACATTAGTAAATGATTTCTTTATTATTAATACTGATTATAAAATCGATGCGAATTGTAACAACACTCTGATCTGATAATTCGATATTTCTGGTCCTGTTCTCAAAATGGTTTGCATTTTTGGTTTTCTTGATCGGAACTAAAATATTTTCAATTGTGTCTTTATGAGTTTTGTTTGGATTTTTTTCTAAAAGAAGTCTCGCACCCAAATAAGATTTTAATTTACCTCCTCGTTTTGATGTGGCATTAAAAGTCCGGTAAGTCAAATCAAAAGGAATAAGCGTTCCTTTTTGATCTTTTTGATTAAGTATGGCTAAACCTTCTTTTAATGAAATTGTTTCCTTTTGCATACTCCAAAATTCATTCTTTGGCGGTTTTTAAAATAGGACAGCATTTTTTAAGCATTTTTTTGATATGTATTCTAATATTTAAAAGTTTATTTATTTGATAATCAATTTTTTGACTAAAAAAGAAATAATATTTTTTATAATATTTGACAGAAAAGCACGCCTGTCCCTATAAGTTTTCACACTTTCCATATCCAAAAAGTCAGGATATATGAAAATGCAATGATTATGTGGTTTGAATACGGCTTTCGGACAGTAGGAGGTTTGATCCTTTAAAGATGTCATTGAACATTGTCATGATCGGAATGTCAAAGGCATCGGTGAGGTGAGGAGCGTGTTGTTGAGGGAACAGCTTGTTGCGCTCATCCTTCTTTTCCTTTTCTATACCACCCTTCAAAGCTTCCTTAGCTTCTGTACGCTCTAAGGCTATGATAAGATCAGGGTTGTTATGCTCATTGATACGGATCTTTGGCAATCGCATTTGATGTTCTTTAAGCATAGCGTTGATGAGTAGATACTTATCTGTGTGCGTTGGTGCAGCACCTTTCGTCATTTGATATACTGTCCAACCGTGTTTAATAAGTACTTCGGTAATCTGTTCGAAGTATGTCCTGTTATCGTTAGGCAGCTTATTATTACCGTCGTGACCACCATATAAGTAAACGAACTTTTCTTGATGCGGTCTATAGTAGGGGATAACCTGCTCAATAAACATATCATCCAATAGTTTAGGTGACTTAACAAAGAATGACTTTAATACCCGATATGTATCATCCTGTACCTGAGAAACAACACAACAATTGAACACACCGAAATCAACTGACATTATAAGCGGTTCATTGGGACGGACATCATTGTCCTGATTAGAATTAAAGTGTTCTTGTCTGGCAACAACGCCAATTGTCTCCAGATAACTATTATTGTAATCAGTGTAGTAATGTTTAGCCGGAATAAGATTACCATAAAAGCCATCAACGATTTCTTTTGGTCTGATATTTAAAATCTCAGCATTATACAGTATTTCAGATACTGCCTGATCACGCATTTTCTTAAACCATGCAGGATTTAAATAAGGGTTTGAAAGTGCTGAAGCCTTAATAAATGCGTACAGCATTGGGTTCTTTTTAGCCACGGCCTCCATATCAGTGAACCATTTCCCTTTTTTATTGATTGGAGTTGATGAAACGTAAAATTCAGAACCTAAAAGACTGCAATTTTTAAATATCTCCTTTTTGGCTCTATTGGTTGTTTTTACATTTGTAAACAGTTTTTCCGGATCAAGCAATGCAGCTTCGTCACCTAATTCAGCATAAGAGTTAAGACCACGGCCAGAATTGGCATTATCTAAAGATACCAATTGAAAAATCGAACCATTTGGAAAATGTATAATATTGTTCCATTGATTCGGCGGTTGAAAAGGCATTTCATAGCCAAGCTTTTTACCTGATCTGCCCACAACAAAATCGACATCTTGGTGCAAATTAAACATTGCCAATCCTTCAATTGCTGAGGGCAATGTTCTGGCAAGAATTTGAGAGTAGGTAGATCCTGTTAAAGCAAATGAAGCCCTTGGCATTTGCCTTACTAATTCCCTCATTTGAAAGCCAAAAATAGTGGTCTTACCACCACCACGACCCATCTCAATGTATTTGTTTTTTTGTGGAGCTAAAACGCAGGTTAATTGAGGTACTGTCAGTTCAACAAATTTTTTCTTACTGATCATCGTCTTCTTCAGGTTTTAATTCTTCAAAATCAATATCAGTAACATTTAAATCGTTTAAATCAACTGAACCACCCGACAACATTTCCATAAGTCGGTTTTGAACCTCTTTTGGTACATTAACATGGATTTCCATATTTTCGAATTTCTCCGGATTGAATTCAGGGTTATCTTCATTTGCAAAACCGCCATATTTAGCCAATAAAAGCAATGCTTTTGCCTGATTGTTTCTGTCTCCTTTTTGTACACATACTTTCAAAAAATCACGTGTATGCTCTAACCAAATTGCACGGGATCCTTCAGTATCTGATTTCATTACACTACCAAAAAGCTTTTCAGATTGCCTGATATCCAAATATGCTTGAGCCTGTGACAATCCTTTATCTTTTACCCATTTATTTACAATTTGCTGTGATGAAAAATGGTTTAAGCGTAAAGCAAAAACTTCATTTAATCGATTTAAGATATCGGTATTTGTTTCACTGAGTGGAAAAAGCTCAGGATTAATATAATGAGCTTTTATCTTATCAAAAGTGCTGTCACCACGTTTAATCAGCATATTTCTTTTTTTAGTTCCCATCAATCAAACCGCTTATAATGATTAATTTTTCGTTTTGCTGTAGTAAGTTTTCTTCCTGTTTTATAATCTGCCGTTCAATTTTTGATTTAATCGCGACAATTGTTGCTTTAGAATGCTGTTCACGATTAATTTTTAACCTGGTATTTAATTTTGAAATAGAAGCGTATAACAATTGTTGTTGTCTAAGCATTCCCGCAGGTGTTAATCCTTCAAATTCCTGTTTTGGAGCTTCTGGAACGATTCTCTTTTCTAAATACAAATCAATCTTTTGCCAACACAGCTCATTCTTTTTGAAATTAGTGTGAATTTTTATCTGGAGTTCTAAAGCTGCCTTTTCAGCATGTGCAGGAAGTTCATTTAAATTTACTTTAAGCAAACAGTTTTCTTTAAACAATTGGGTTGCTTCAAGTAACACTGGACGCAATGATTCAGGAAGTTGATGAAACAAAACAGCATTCTTTTGTTCCTTTTCAGAAACTTTTTCTGGTACCGGTTTTGTTACTTCGATAATTGCTTTTTGGATAGTGGCAACGAATTCAGTTTGTTTGTATTTTTCAACAAACTTCTTCAGCTCGTATTTAAGCTTTTCACTATTGAATGAATTATTCTTTTTTTGAAACGTTTTTAAAAGTAATGGACTATGCTTTGGAAGATTGCCGTATATAACAATTCCTTTCGTATAATCACACCCTTCTTCAAACCAATTTTGTATAATTTCCATAGTACAAATATGGAAAGTGTGAACTTTTTACAATAGGACATAAAAAAAACCACTCATTGAGTGGTTTTACAACATTTCGACTTCCTGAGTCATTAAATCCAAGTCGGATTTTAGACACCAACCGAAATCTAAACTTTTTCGGATTTCATAAACTGTTCGATCATCTTTTTCAACTTCAGCGTAACTTTCGATAACGTATGTATAACGCTTATAACTCAGAGATATAAGAATTTCATTTAGTTCGTAATCTGAAATGCAATTAGCAGGAAAGGTTCTAAAAATAAATACTAATAGATCTCTAGTTGATAATTTTACATTTGCACTTTCAGGATTACTTGGTGTAAAATTATCAATAAAAAATTCTCGAACAGTTTCTAAATAATCAAGCATAGGGATATAATTTTACGTTAAGCAAATTTACATACCTGATTTTAGATTAAATAGGATAGTTAGAAGTTAAAGCTTCGGTTTTTCTTTTGTTGCTTTCACGACTTGCAGAAAGAACCATATCCTTATCATTGCTAAACCATTTAAAATCATTTCGATATTGATCAAGTAATTCATTTGGATAACTAGAAAGCAAAAATTTTCCTTTTATCGTACTTAAAACGTGAAGAAGTGAAGCAAAATGCTCCTGAGTATAACCGCCATAGTGACCTTGATTCGCACCAACATAAGGAGGATCTATATAAAAAAATGTATCTTCCGAATCCTGTTTTAAAATAAGATCAATAGCATCTTTGCATTCAATCTGAGTTAATTCAAGTCTTTTGCATAAAGACTCATTAAAACCTTCTTTTTTATTATAATTCAATGTACTTTCTTTACTTCTTGTGGTTGCACTACGCCAAGAACCGATTTTATTTGAAAATCCCTGAACAGTACCAACCCAAAAAGCCCATGCACGATGAACAGGACTAAAAATATACGGCACTTCATAAATGACCATTGCGTTTTTATACACTTCGCGACTGTACGGCGTTGACATTATAATTTCTTTTAATTCCTTAAAATTCGTTTTTAGCTGCTGATAAAAATTAATAACATTACCGTTTAAATCGTTCACAATCTCAACTTCGGATTGCTCTTTTGCCCAGAATACAGCACCACCGCCAAAGAAAGGCTCCACATAAACCCGGTGTTTTGGTATCAATGGTAAAATGTATTTAAGCATTGATTGTTTGCCACCATAGTAAGAAATTGGTGTTTTAAGTCTTGATTTGACTGGCTCATAAGCCTTTGTGTTTTTTAAATTTGATTTCATTTTTTGCTCGATTTTTGATTGATGATGATTATATTTGCAATTCCTACGATAATTTAAAACATGCAAGAAAGCCAAAGCAAGAAGACTTTTAGTCCTCCAACGCTTTGGCTTTGTTGCTATAAAATAAATTACCGTAGGAAAGTATTTATTGTTGGAGGGCTTTTTTTATTCCTCCCTTAAAAGATTATGCCTCCGGCACTAATTGAATTACACCTTTATAAATTGGAGCGGGTCCAAAATTCTTATCACTAAAAGTGATTGTTGCAGAATTGTTTCCTTCAATTGTTGCTTCAAGATTATGCTCTACTTTTACAGTACAAGGCAATCTTGACGATCCTAATTGGCGAATATTTCCACTTCCAAATTCTTCTGACAATACAACTAATTTTTGATTTTTCAACCAACGGCAATAACCTAAAACATCTGCAGCAGAACCAGCAATTTGAACTACTAATTCATTTTGAAACAATCCCCTTCCATTTTCACCAATTTGGGTTGATTTAATTGATCCTGTTTCAGTAACAATCTCGTTTTTAAAAAAACATTTTCCCGTTTTAAAAGTATGTGCTATCGAAATTTCTGCCAATTCTGCAAAAGTTGCAGCAACATTAGCAGGTGTTGGATCACATATTTTTTTGGGATCATTGATTGTTGCAAAATCAGCGTGTGGGGCATAATATATTCCATTTGCTAACCCAGCAACTGGTTCACAGCTTTGGCCTCCGATATCTTCTAATGCTAACATATTATACTTTTTTTAGAATGAATGATTTAACAGAAATTAGATGCTCTAAAACATCAGCGTGATCACTCAAAGCTTCCTCTTTGGTGTAAACTTTTCCTTGGAATGTAAAAGAACTCACAGTGAATTCAAATTCATCACCATTTTCCGCAATAAATATTCCCGAAGGAATTATTGTTGCATTAATTGAATTGTGCGCTTCGGCTTTTTCGGCTTCCGATTTTTCAGCTGCTATTTTGTCCGCTTCGGCTTTTTCAGCTGCTACTTTATCCGCTTCGGCTTTTTCGGCTGCTGCTTTATCGGATTCCGCTTTTTCAGCTGCTACTTTATCCGCTTCGGCTTTTTCGGCTGCTGCTTTATCGGATTCCGCTTTTTCAGCTGCTACTTTGTCCGCTTCGGCTTTTTCAGCTGCTACTTTATCCGCTTCGGCTTTTTCGGCTGCTGCTTTATCGGATTCCGCTTTTTCAGCTGCTACTTTGTCCGCTTCGGCTTTTTCAGCTTCTGATTGTTGTTCAACAAATAGCTTTTCACCTTCAACGGTTCCGCGTTCAGATTTTGTTTCAGCGAATCTGCTTTCTTCCTGATTAACACCTGCAGTCTTATCAACTGCAGGTGTATTTTTTTTATTATTTCCCATTTCTTAAAAATTAAGCTGGTTTATATGCGTAAACCAATTGGTTATAATCAAATCCGATACCTTCGTACCAGTCAAGCATCAAAGCAACTTCACGTTTAGCCTCTTCAACTTTAGGATCTTTCATTCCGTTTGTTTTACGTAAATGAACAAAATTGTCTACAGGTGTAGCCCAGATATAACCAGAACCTGCCATTGATGGTAATGCAACCAATTCAACTAATGGAGAAAAATCGACAGTATTTTGACCTGCTTTATAATCCACATCAGTTCCGTGTGTATTACGTTTGTCTCTGAAATAGTTTTTCAAAAACTTTGGCTCCATATACACACGCATTTTCACACTTTCCAGAATGGCATTGTGTGCAAAAATATCATCTGTAAATTCCTCAATACAGTCGAAAATTGTTGTAGGCGTAGGCAATGCAGTCAATGCGATAGCATTCATTGTAGTTGCTGTTAAACCTGCATCAATCAGTTTTTTCAAGCCGTCTAATGTTCCTGCAGTTGTTCCTGCTGTACCCGCTGTTGGAGCAACATAAGAACCGCCCCAATATGCTTTTGTTTCCATATCATGCGGAATCTGAGGCACAACATGCTTTTCCAAAAGATAACGAACAATAGGCCATTCAGCTCTTGCAGCTTTATCTAAAGAAGCAAGGAAACCAAGCCATTTTCCTTTTACATCATCCGGATATAATGAAATATCGATTTTTGCATTACGCAAAACGATTTCATTCGGTGTAAAAGTCAAATCCCCTTTTGCGGTAAATGCTTTTTGAAATCCTTGAACAATTTCACCTAATGCAGCATTAGATGAACGATACACATCATTTTCAGTAATGATTGGTACCGCATAAGATGGCGTTACAGATGGCTGACGGATTTGCTCCTTCAGGCTTTCCATATTTTGCCCTTCATTTATATAGCGTGCTCCAAAAGCCGTAACTATATCTGTAGCGATAATTGACATATATTAAAATTTATTGATTAACAATTCATTGCTCCCGTAATGTCAATACCTCCAACTACATTTGATGCAGCAGCAGAATTATTTACATCAACTTTTATTACTGTTGGTTTGGAACCGTCAGCTTTTCCCATTTCCGTAACTTTTGCACTTAATGCATTAGTTTTTTCGGTTAAAGTTCCTGTAACATCTAAACCTGCAGATGTTAACATACTGTCGATTGAAGCTTCTAAAGCAGTAACAGTTCCTTCCGAAGCTGTTAGTTTGTCCTTCACTTCAGTATTTGCGACTGCAGCATCTAAGTCTGTTTTTAATGTTGTATTAGATCCTTCTAATTCAACAATTCTACTCTCAATCGTATCTAACTGTTCATCGTTTAAATACGTACCTTTTTCTTCAGTAAAAGCCAAAGGAGTATCTAAACCCAAAGCAGCTTGTAACGATGGCAATTGTTTTGTGTTCATATTTTTGTTTGTATTTGTATTTGATTTACTATTGTTTTCAGCTATTTGAAAAACTTCGGAAATTGCATCTTGTAGAGATCCTGTTTTATCGACCAAGCCCATTTCAACTGCTTGTACTCCGGTCCATGTACCACCTTTAAAAACTTCTTCTTTTAGTTGTGGTCTCGCATTTTTCATGTCAGAATGAAAAACAAGAACCATTGGGTTTAATTCTTCTTTTATGTAGTTTTTATATTCCGGATCGCTTCCATCCATTACACCTCTGTAACCCTTGTTTTTGTCTGGAGATAAATCTGAATAAATCGTATGAACTTTAGCACCAAACTTTTCAAGTAAGCTATCGTAATCCATGATAATAGTATATGCACCAATAGAACCAATGGCATCAGCTCTCTTATTTGCAATAATAAAAGAACCAGGTGCAGCGATATAATAACCACCTGAACACATATAACCATTAGTATAAAAACCAATTGGCTTAACTTTCTTGAAATCAGCAACAACATCGTACATCTCAGGGGTGCCATAAACCTGACCGCCACCTGTATCCATGTCAATGACAACGCCTAATACGGTGGGATCATTTTTTAAACGTTGTAAAATGGAAATATAACTTTGAGTTCCAAGCCAGTAATACGTACTAAACTTAACTACAGGTTGTTTAAAATCGAGAACAACAACCTTATTTGAAGAATCATTTAAAGCAGAATTAACATCAGCAGCTGAAGTTTTTGCTGTGATGTAAACTTTTGTAATACTATTTATTTTTTCAACTTCTGTTTTTTCTACGATCCTTTTTCCGGTATACATAGAAATTAAAGAAGGAACTAAACTAACGCCGTAAGACTTGTCTATATATAAATGACCTGTAAAAAGTGTATCTAAGCTTTGATTCAAAATAAAAAAATTTGTATTGTTAATTTCTACAATACAAATTTTGATTTATTCAGAATCTTAAAATAGGACAGCGATTTTAAGGATTGTAATATACAGGGCGTTTGCGGGTTTCGCCTTTTATTCTAACCAACGTATATGAATCTCCATCGACCTTTGTACCGTCGTTAACTTCATAATTCATGTATAAAGGTTGATCATTAGTCCCATACAATTTTCGAAAGTCATTGTTTAAAGATCCTTTTCCAACACAAGGTTTATTTGCGTATTGTTCCAGTAATTGTTCTAAAGCTTCACTTCGGGTAATTAATCGAAAAGATATTGATATTTGTTGTATTTCACCATCTGAAGACTGTTTTGGGTTCACATCTACAGTTATACTATCTTCATCGATTATGGCTTCAACATCATTTTCGTATGGAGTAAACACAACATCTTTCGAATTTGTGTCAGTAATTACAAGCGGCCAATTAGCAGTTTCTTCTATAAGAAACAACTCAAATTCGGCAAATCCGGCAAGCTTTTCAGTACACGTAAAATTCATAATTTTTTTGATATTTATTTTTATAAAACTGTCGTATTTTGCCACCGTTACAGGTGCGGTTTCAGGCGTTTTTGTAACTACGAATAAACTATTACATTTATTTTTTTCTCTTTTATTTTTTCTCCGCAATGCCTTTGGTAGTTGCGATACATGCTACCCAACTTCATTTCGTTTTCGTTAATATTGTTCAAATTCAAGAACAATTCAACACTTTGCCAAGCGTTCGATTTTCCTTTCGCCAATTCCACATCTACAAACGCATGAAAATCTTCAAAAAATAGTCTTTCTAGGCAAACTCCTAAAAATTTAAGTTTGTTTCTATTGATTACATATCCTTTTGTATTAAAATATAGTTCCGGAATGTCAATTATGTACCTGTCAAAACCATTGAAATCAATATCCGAAGTATCAGCTTCAGTACTGATCAGCTCCAATAATAATAAACCTAAAAAAGTCTTCTTTGAAATGGTGTGAATTTCACCATATTTTTTAATTAGATATTTTTTTACATGCTTTTTTACCGGAATGGAAATTTGTATCATTTTTACTTTTTTGGTTTGGACGAATTTACGACAATTACCAAAGAAGTGATTAGGACAGCAGGAAATAAAATATGAGTAAAAAAAAGTGAGAAATAAATTTAAGATATGTTTTTTCAAAAAATAAAGTTCCACAATTCCACATTGCAGATTATCAAGCATTTACGGTTGTTTTAGTAATTGGAAATTGGGGAAATAAGTCTTTTTTTGTGGAACCTTAAAATAAAGTTCCATAAGTTCCACAACAATACCACAAAGTTCCACACGAAAATTTAAAACTAATTTAGACTTAATATATTGTATATTAAATAGTTATATATATTATAAAATATAAATATTTTATTTGTGGAACTGTGGAACTTTTTTAACCTCTTACTTTTAGAAAAACAAAAATTTGCAAAATTTTTTAAATTGGGGGGTCTGGGGGGATTGGCAAAATTGAAATTCCGGGGGGATGTGATATCGAGGTTGTATTATAGATTAATATAATGTTACAATTTAGAACCATTAGCCAAATGAGTTTATGCATAATTTTGTAATCCCAGAATTTGAAAATAATATGAAAATTTAATTACCGTCCGATACGGAATAGAAATTGTTTAAATGAATACCAGGTATTTTATAGATCAGGAAGTGGATAATATGAAAGCGATTTTTAGGCGATTAGAGCCAAAAACACTTGAAAGCTTGCAGTATTTCTCAAAGTACAATAATTTGCAAACTGGATGTACAATGGTAATCAATAACAAAAGAAACAATCCTATTTGCATCTTTCAGAATTTTCAAAACTTATCGCCTTTCCGGATGAAACTTTTAATCCGGTTAGCAGA
This sequence comes from Flavobacterium sp. MEB061, assembly GCF_000834715.1. Lineage (NCBI taxonomy): Bacteria > Pseudomonadati > Bacteroidota > Flavobacteriia > Flavobacteriales > Flavobacteriaceae > Flavobacterium > Flavobacterium sp. MEB061. The sequence continues at coordinate 99,109 of NZ_JXQR01000014.1, forward strand.
TAAAATTCCATATCAAATTCATATCAATAAGCTTAATGAGGATATTATGCGTATAGGTTGGAAAATTGAATAAAAAAAACCACTCAAATCGAGTGGTTTTTAAAATTTGGATTGCAATTATTTATTCAATATTAGCAGGTGTTTCTGTTTTATTTTCAATTGTTATTTGTGTTGCGCCAGATCTGGCAATCATTACTTGTTTTCCAAGCTCTTCAAGATCATTGCTGCGGTAAATTCGCATAGCTGTAGAAATATCAATTGCTTGCTTTGTTTGATCGTCAGGAAGGAAAGTAAGCGTTATAAAATTCAATCTTACGCCGAATTTTTCTAAAACTTTATTGACCTCAGTTTCCAAACGTAATTCAAGTTCGTCTTGTTCCATGTCAACTATATCTTCATTAAGGAATAGACGTTTTGCAACCTCTTTAATTCTTTTATCAATGACACGGTTTTCAGCTCCTTCAAATGCTGCAGGATCAAGTGCGTCTTGACTATCAGCATCAGCGTTGGCTTTTCCAATGTATTTAGCTTCATTGATGAAAGCCAAACCATTTATTATGCTGTAATCATAATCAATATGAGTTGTTACTTTTACTCGCTTATCTAAGTTCGCTAAAAACTTCATATCTCCCTGCATTGGGAAATTAGGTACAACAACTTTCATGTAACACGGATTCATTCCGCCTTTCGGAACAGCATCACCAGCGTTTACTTTTTTCCAATTCATTCCGCAATCTTCAGATACAAGAACTTGCTGATTGGATTTTGCGTAATTGCAACTTTGTAATACAACCAAAGACAGAAAAATAAAAGATTTCCAAAAAGTCTTAGATCCTATAAATGTCAAAACCATCAAAACTATAATTCCAATAACGAGTAAAATACCAGACAAGGAATTGTTTGCAAAGTAATTGCCCTCATAAACAGCTTTCCATAGTCCAGAAACTAAAAAAAACATTATAGTAATGACAACCGAAATAACTGAAATTTTTAAAAATTTATTCATAATAATTGGTTTGGGTTTTATAACTCCTCCCAGAAGTTTATTTAATTTTAATTTAAATCCATCCAAAAGCTCCGGCTGCTATTTCACCAATTGTTCCCAAATCAATGTTTTCAGATTCTTCTGGAGAAAGTTCGTTGCCATTTTCATCAACATAACATTTAGCTATTCGGTTTTCTAATTTGTCATATTGTTCAGCTTTAATTTTGAATTGTTCCGCATAATCTATAGCGAGTGCTTTTAGATCAGAAATTATTTCTTCAGGTAATTTTCCGGAAAATTCCAAGAAACCTATTTGAAAAGCTATTTTATTTTCTAATATTTCTATTGTCATTATGATAGTTTTAAAGTTTAAAAAAGAGGTCTTTCCCACGTCAGTCTTATTGTAATTTAAAAGGGTCATGAAAACTTTGCCAATATTCTCCCGATTATAACACATTACAAATAGCGACCTTGCCGACAAGCAAAGTTTTCATACAGAATATGGCGTTATGCTGCTAATCCTTTTTTCTTATATTCTAAAATAGAGTCAATATTATGCGATAGTATTTTATAAAACCACTCAGGAGGAACTGCATTCCCAATAAGTTTAATTGCATTTTTATGTGATAAGTTCAAACCTTTACGCGAGAAAAAATCTCTGGGAAAAGTGCTTATTTCTGCCAGCTCTTCACTGGTCAGAAATCGTGCTTTAATATCAAATCCACTAAGTAATGTTACCAATTGATGCTTTGGCTCGCTAAGAATTGGAGATAGTGGTTTATCAAGGCTTTTAATAGTTGATTCCGGATTACCATAACCTCCATAATATTCACACAAAAACTGAATTTTTTCTATTGTTAGTAGCTGATGTATGTCACGACAAGGTATTGTATTCAAAGGAGTTTCAATAGTTTGTGTCTGAATAGTGCCATAATATTGAGCCACAAATTGATCAATTGTAATTAACCTTTTAGTTTGTTGACTTGTGTAAGGTTTTAAAGGATCATCTAATTTTTGAAAAGAATCTGAATGACAATGATCGGCAATAAATTGTATTTTTTCACGACATATCAATTTATCTTTACTGTCAATTGGTTCTGATTCTATATAATTATTTATACTTTGATCTAGTAATATTCCTTCTTCAGATAAGAATTTTGAAATAAGTCTAACAAAATTTGGAGCGTTCTTTTTTATACCTGCTCCAATTCTACGCATACTATTACGACAAAGTGGCTTTCGGTGTTGTTTAGGCAAATTCTCATTGAATTTACGACCAAAAATGCTCTGTCCGGGATTTTCTAAATCAATGAAATTTTTACACGGAATCCATGGTGATTTACCATCAGTACCAAATTCATTATGGGTCGTTTCCGGCCATGAAACTTCAATGCCTTCTTTATAGAAAATTGCAAAGTAGCGTATTCTTGTAGTTGGTATTCCATCATCAGCTGCGCATCTGATACTTTCAGTATAATTGTAACCTAAATCCATCATTGCCTTTTTCCACTTTTCAAACTCTTCACCGGCACGGTTTTTATCTGGCTGGCCATCTTCACCAAGTGGAGCCCAATTTTTGACGCCTGGCACATTTTCTACTTTCAAAACTAAAGGATTCAAAAAAGCCACGTATCTGTATAGTTCCCATCCCATCATATAACTTTTTTGGTCAATACGAGTTGAACCTATTGCAGGCGTGTGAAAATCGCACTCAAAAGAAGCCTGAATAACATCTACTGGTTCTAATTCATGTTCGTCCTGCATGTATATATCTGCAAAATATACTTTTGTACCATTTAAATGGAAAAAAGCAGTTTTACAAGCAATCAAATCATGGTTTAGAACCCACCTGACATCCAAATCAGGATTTTTTTTGGCAGCCCAAGCGCAACCAAGACCGCCGGCGAAAAACTCCGCATATTTTAATTTCTTGGAATGATTTTTAATTGCTTCCGGATCGTGATTAAGATTAAGATTATATTGATTTGTATTGATTCTCATAAGTTAGTTTTTTAATGAAAGTTCACTTTGCTTCCCGTTATTAGAATTGGTTTTTGTCAATGGATAGTTTATCCATATACATTCTGTAACCTGCTTTGATCTGATATTGTTCTTTTTCGTAGGGAATTTTATTTTTGTCCATCCTTTGCTTTCAAAGAGTTCAAACATCAAATCGTGATCGTAACCGGAAATCATTGCATATCCTTCTATTTTATAAAGAATAGCAGCCATTTCTCTATATTTTTCTTCTGAAAACTCAAACATATAATCATCGTGTGAGCCACGAGTTTCTAATAAATAAGGTGGATCTAGGTAAAAGAAGGTTTTAGGAGAATCTAATTTCAAAATTGCTAATAAGGCATCTGTTTTTATGATTTGAAAATTTGCTCTAATCACTCTGGCCACCTCTAACAGTTTAGGTAAGGCATTATTCCATTTTGAAACTGTCTCACCTACTTGTGCGTGAAGTTTCGTTTTTGCCATATGCCAAGATTTATTTTCCCTTTGAGCTCCCAATCCATAAAAAGATTGGCGAGCTCGCACATAAAACTTCCTTGCACGTTCTGTTTTGTCGCCAGATATCGGCCAGCATTTATGGTAATTTTCTTCTGAGCATGGAGAAAGTTCCAATTTCATAAGCAACATTTCTGTATCATCACGCAAAACCTCAAAAAAATTAGTAACGTCACCATTGATCTCATTTACCGTTTTTATACATCTACCTTTGTAATTAAGAGATACGGCCATTGAACCTCCAAATAATTCGGCTAAGTGAACAAAATCATTGGGGAAATATGCATACAAGTAGTTTAACCATGTGAACTTTCCTCCGAAGTAATTAAAAGCTATCAATTTGTTCTTATTTCCTGACATCATTTTAAAAGATAAAAGATTAATATACTACTGGCCACAAAACCAAAAAGAAACCATACAATTCGGGTAACCCGACGATCATTCCGATCATCAATCAGTTGCATTTGGTGTAAACAGGCTCCTTTATGAAGCCCGCAAACGGTACAGTTATTTGTTTCCATTTTGATCTCTATTAAATTTTATTATATCTTCTTCTAAAACATCTTTTGAAAACTCAAGCATTTTTGGAATAATTTCATTAAAATCTTGACAGTAAATAAATTTGTTCCTTTTCACTTTATGATTTTTATTTTCAGATTTAAAACGATCACGTTTGTAAACTTTAACTTCAACTAACCAACCATCATATCCATATAAATCTAAAAGTCCGGGCAGTTCTTTATTATCGCTATATAATCCCCAATCTTCAGATGGAATTTTTGGGAATGTTTTTTTAAAATCTTCAAAATTGTTTAAAACTTTATGCAGTTCATTTGAACCAGAAGACATTGCTAAAAAAAACATCTTATTTACGTATGCACATGTTTGTTCAACTTCTTGCGCTATCTCTTTATTTGATTTCATGATTTAGTTCTTTGAAATTGATTTATATGGTAAAGGTCTTGGCACTTCAGGATCCTGAATCAACAGATAGGTTTTTACAGGATATGGAGCTTCGTTTTTAAAATTCCTTAGATCATATCCGGTTGTGGTAAAACCGTTGCAATCCTGATGTAAAAATTGTGCTGTCAAACCATATTTTTGACGGAAAGTGTCAAAATTTTGAATCCAAGTTTGAAAATCATTAAATTCTCCTAGTGAAATAGCCTTCACTTCAACGTTTATAATATTTTCCATTAGTTTAATTTTTATAGATTATTAAATTATTCTTCCGTTTTCGTAACCTCCTGAGCAGGTTTTAAAACACTATCTTTTTCGTAGTTTCCAGCCTGAACACGATAGTTTCTTTGGTGAATTGTTTTAGAATATTGGTAAGATTCTTTAGCCTCAGAATCCAATAAAATAATTAATGGATGCGAATCTTTCTGAAGCTTAAAGATTTCACCTGCTACTTCTTGTCGGTCGTTTCCTTTAAAAACTTCCTTAGCTTCTACTACTAATGTGAATCTTTTTTGTTTGGTAGATTCTGTTTTTACATTTTGTTCTTTCATTTCAATTTTTATTTTAGGGTTATTATAAATTTGATTTAACCAATCTTGATGATTAAATTTTCGCGCCTTTTTTACGTACTCCTCAATGCTTTTGCTTACATAAACATGGTCTGGAGGCCATTGGTTTTCTTTCTTTACTTCTTCTGATTCCATATTTGTTTTTGTCAATTATCGGTTTACGTTTTTCTGTAAATTCTACATCGTCAAATATTCCGGCTAAAACCCAAATTTGCTTTGAATTATACAATTCTCTAAAAACATCTAAATCTGTATTTTCATGAAAGAAATAAGGCTGATTACAAAAAGTGCCATTTATCGATTGCTGAAAATACATGCAACCGTATTTCTTTTCTCCTAATTCATTTCTAAAATCAGATGCTTTGGCAACTCTTAAATTCAAAATGACAGCTTTTGTTCTCATAATTATTTAGCTTGTAACCAATTCGGATCTTCGTCTGAACTTCCATTGTTGTATGGAATATCATTCTCTGTCTTTTTTGGTGCGGTTCTTAATAAGTTTAAAATTCCTCCTTCGTGCATCATGGTATAATCGAAAACATACGCTGATGTAGAAGTATCATCAAAATGGTATCTTCCAACAGATCCTATAAAATATTTTTTTGATTTAAAGTAATTTCTCAAAGTGTTTTCTCCAATAACATCGGCACCTTCACGGGTTGAAACTTCTTTATGGTATAATTGATGAATTGCATTCAATCGAAGCAATAAAACCTGAGTTCGTTTGGTGTTTTTCCATTCATAGTCTGGCTCTCCTTTTTTGGTTTGAAGTTTTAAAGTCAATGGTGTGTCAATAATGAAATGCATTCTTTCTTTAATAAGTGGGAACGGGGATCTGTCACGTAAATACTCCATAGTTCGCCAGAATTCTGCTAAACCTTCACTTTCCACAATCAAATCTGAACTTTCCAGAATGGCTTCCTTAAACTGATCCTGCATTTCTTTATACGTAAATGGAAATTGAAATTTGTCTATTAAGATCTTCATTGGTGTTAGGAGTACCGTATAATTTTGAAGCATTCGCTCCTGATAATCGGTGTCTTTTAATTGCTTTTTTAAATCCTTGATAATTTCACCATAAACACGTCTGTAATTTTCTTCAACTTCAGGACGGTATTTGATGATATCCAAAATAAAACTGGTCAAACCTTCTTCTTCCCACGATTGAATTAAATTGAAATCAGCCACTTCTTCGTTAGTAAAGTTTTCCTGTGGTTTAATTACATGTTCAATTACGCTTCGGGATGTAATAGAGTTATCATCCCAACTAGACAAATACTGCGATAGAATTACCAAAAAACAATTTACTTTGGTCATTTTAGTTTTGTTATCGCCTGTGTTTTGTCCAATTTCACGCCCACGATTGTCATAAGATCCTTTGATAGACTGTTTCATTTTTAAGTCAATCAAATCATTAAATTCTTCCAATATGGTCATGGTATTGGTCGTTCTGCTGATTCTTCGGGAAAACCCCGAAATGGTACCTGCATTCAAATCAAAAGCAGGTTGTTTGTAAGCGAATACAGCTCCAATACTTTCTGCAAATTTTGACTTTCCAGAACCTTTTTCACCTGTTAAAAACAGAATTGGCGATATCTGATAGGTTTTTACAAACAAATCCCTGAAAAGCGAAAAGAAAATACAAGCGATTCCGGTTGTTGCTTTTTTACCATACACTTTTTTTAATTGGTTCATCCAGGTATGAAATGCAACCGGAGCCTGTTTAAAAACCAAATAGCGATCATTCTCATACGGATCATCACCATCACGGGAATTCTTATACATTACTGAAGATGATGGCGAATAAAAATGTTTTACATCTGCGATATAATCACTTTGAATACTTACTTCGGCTTCTAGCTGAATAATCCCGTAATCATTTGGCGTTTTAGTGATTCCTTTTTGTGATACTAAGTTTGAATAAGCGAAAAAACCTTCGTTTTGCCATCCTAACGTTCTTAATTCAAAAGCCATGATAAAACTGCTTAGAATATCATTTCGCAATAATTTGAACTGATTTGGCGTAACTTCTGATGTGAAAGTAAAATTTCCTTCATCCAATAATTTAGATTCAAATTTTGCCATCTGAACAAAATCTGCAGTATCAAAATCAATTAGTCTTTTAATACCGGTATCAGATATTACTTCACACAATCTTTTATTATCCTGCTTTCCATAAACGTGAAAAAGTGGCGTAATACGGTAATTTGAACCTTTGTAAAAATTTGTTTTTCCACGGAAATAAACATTATTTTCATGCGTTACATATCCTTTTTCTAAAAATTGTTTGTAATCTGCACCTTTTGGCAATCCTAAATATTCAGAAGATTCCGTTTGTACTTTTTCATTTTGTGCAGCTTTAATTTCAGCCACTTTAAAAAAGCTATCAATTTTTTCTTTGATTACTTTTTCCGGTTGTTTTAGAATTTTTGCGCAATTTTTTTGATAATAAGATCTTTTGATATCGTCTTTAATAACCGAAAGCATCAAAGCAACTTCACCTACAGATTTAGAAAGTTCGTCAGGGTCATTGGCTGCCTTATTTTTCAGTTTTATTGTTTTCCAATTAACGGCATCTTCAGCATTCCCGAAAAGCATTTTTTCGACATGTTTTGTTTTTCTGGCATAACTGTCCGGATCTTCTTCTTCTGGAAGAATAACTACTGAAACTTTCAATCCTTCAGCCAAAAGTATATTGATATCCTTAAGGGCAGCCAAAGTTCCTTTTTGCTCGTTTCCTTTTTCGTCAAGCCCATCATTGTCACGAAGGATAATAACATGATCAGCAAAACGATGCAGTAATTTTGCCTGTTCAGGAGTTAAGGCAGTTCCGCCGGTGGCAACTGCAAGTTCACAACCATTTTGCGAAAGTCCCGTAACGTCTGTATAGCCTTCAACCAGAAAAGCGGTTTTTGCTTTGGTTATAAATTCTTTGTTTTCGAATAGTCCATAAAGGACAACGCTTTTATTGTAGATTTCGGTTTCCTTGGTATTGATGTATTTTGGTCCATCCGCTTCATTTGATTTTCGGCCCCCAAAACCTAAAACATTCCCGCGGAAATCCCTGATAGGAAACATTAGTTTATCCCTGAAGAAATCATAATTATTTCCTTCCTTAGAAACCGATAAACCTACATTAATAGCCTGTTCTAACTTTGCATTTTCTATAAACGGATTGGTAATTAATTTGTATTCTTTGGATGAATACCCAATTCTAAATTTTTCAACCGTTTCAGGCTTGATATCACGCTCAATAAGCATTTTTTTAACCCAATGGTCATCTGCAGTATTTTGAAGCTGCATTTCGTATTTGGTACACGCAATGGCATTAACATCGAATAACTCTTGTTTGTAGTTTCTTTTTCGCTGATCTTCTTCAGATAGCTGTACTTCTTCAAGAACAATTCCACAGATATCAGCAATAACTTTGATTGCTTCGCCAAAGGAAACGCCTTTGTAAATTTGAACAAAACGGATTCCATCGCCACCATGCCCTGTAGAAAAACACTTAAACATGTTAAGCGAAGGTGTTACGAAAAAAGCATCTTTGCTATGATTAAAAGGAGATTCTGCAGTCCACTTTGATCCGGCGCGCTTCAATTCGCAAAAATGCCCAATTATCCGTACTATATCAGCGTTTCTAACTTCGTCTATTGATTTTTCGGTATACATGAATTATTTGATAAAGAGATTATAATATTGTGAAACTGTCATTCCGGAGTAATCAATTGGAATAGTGATTTTGCACGATAACTGTCTCTGAACCGACAACGGATAATTTGTTTGTGAGTTTGTTAATACATTCCTGTAATTCAGTTTGCTTGGCAGAATAATGGGAGCGTAATGTTTTTTTATCTTCGAATGAAATACTTTCTGATTTTTCAAGTGCAGCGCTTTGGTTTCCATAGGCGAATTGTTCCTTTTGGAGTTCTTTAATTTTTAGTATGATGTTGTATTGGTCAAATTCATAGATGAAAATTTCAACTATATCTTCATTTGTTATAGATTGATTGAAAATCCAATGTTCAGTTCCTGATAATAATTCTTTGAAATTCCCTCCATTCTGGCCACAAATATTTATGTCGCTAATAGGCAAATCTATTTTTCCGTTTGATAGTTTTATTGTGAAATATGCATCAAGTGTATCACGATATTCTACAGCTAAAATTTGGAAAACAAAATTTGTAAGCATCTGAAAACCTTTTGAATACCCTGTGTTGTTTGAGCTAAAATTTTTTACTATTGTCATGGTTATTGGATTATTTTTTGGTTGATAGCTTTGGTAATTAGTCCTGATTTAGATTTTACACCTGCTTTTTCGAAAAGATTTTGTTTGTGCGTATTTAGCGTGCTTTTAGCGATTTTTAGTTTCTCGGCAATTTGTTTGTCCGGAAGATCAGAAGCCATTAAGTTGACAATCTGAATTTCTCTGATTGTTAAAGCAGTGCCATCAATTGTGATTGATTTTGATTTCCATTTCAGACACTTACAGTTGTTGGAACAAATAAAATTGTCAACTTTGTTTAGCTGGCCACTTTCTGTAAAGTCGGCAATGTGATCAGCAGCACCATAAATACAAAAGGCGAATTTTTCAGTTGCTTCTTCCTGTGGCAAGTGTTTCAGATCTCCAAAAGCGATATCATCTTTTAAAAGCTGTTCAAAAATTTGGGCTTTTTTCATTGGTGCCAATGTGTTAAACTGAAAGGTTTGTCCATCTGATACAAAAAATGTCTTTTTGCTTTTGCGATCACCAAATATTTCTGTTCGATTATCACCCGGAAGTAGTCCTGCGGGTATTTGGTGAATTTGGTTTTTTAATGTAGATTTGCTTTCCATTAGATTAATCTTTTATAGGTTAATTATTTAAATCAAACCCGGAGTTCCAGCTTCGGGTTTTTTTTTGGTAAAAATTGCTTTCTTTTCTTCAGCAATTTTTTTCTTTTCCTCCTTTTTTTCTGCATATAAACCCACAATCGTTTTTTCGATATCCGTGTTTTCATTACGACCGTTAAAAACATGAGTTATATAAGAAATCCCATAAGGAGTTCCCTTTTGTGTCACGATTCCGTTTTCATTTAGTTTTTCCAGAACCTCCTTTGAATAGCCTTTTTTAAAGACCTTTTTCATTTTCTTTCTTTCAGCTGGTTTAATCATAGATAAGTGCTATTTTGAATTGATTTTATTTGTTTAATTTTACTACGAGCGAAATACGTTTGAACTATTACAAATGTAATGTAATATTTTACACTAAAACAAATATTAGCGTAAAAAAATACACTAAAAGAATGGGGAGTACCGAAAGAATAATTCAATACCTTGATTATAAAGGAATTACAAAGTATAAATTTTGTAAAGATTTAGGCTTTTCAAACAAGTTTTTGGACAATAGCAGTAACATGGGAACTGATAAAGCGTGTAAAATATTACATCATTTTCCCGAAATCAATGCGGAATGGTTTATCACCGGAAGTGGAAGCATGCTGAAAAATGATGCCGATAATAATGAAAACAGCATTGAAAAACTTGATTTGAGAACTGAAGTTTTCCGATTAAGTACCGCAAATTCTCAATTGGCAGAAACAAATGAATTGTTACGCTTTAAAATTGGCGTTTTAGAAGAAAGGTTATCCGGATCCGAATATAATCGGCCGGATTCCACTGTTTATGAATCTGTGGATGAACCACAACCAGAATTAATGAAAAAGACTAAAAAAGATGATGTTAAAAAATGATAATGAAGAAGAAAATATCTCTATAGATATAGGAGAAGAAGATAGTGAACTGATAGAAAGATTAAAAGAAATTATTGAAAACAGTTCCCACAAACTTCCCAAAGAAAAATGATAACTGTTGATTTTGATTACGTTATGATTTTTAAAGAAACCCCTCCGCGGTCACAGTAAACAGGCAAAATACATAAGTAATGTATTTTGCCTGTTTTTTTTTGAGTATTGATCTCCACGTTTTTATGACAACTAAATTATAATACGATTTTTATTGTTGTTTGTCTTTCTTCCTAAAATCCTTTTGACACTATTCAATTAAATTTTATATCCGACTTTATAAGGTGTTAAGTAGGCTTTTTTTTGCAGATCCCTGCCTATTAATATATATGGTTTTTATTAATTTTTTTAAACAATTCTTCATAGTGTAAGAAATGTCCTTATTTGTAAACTTAAAAACTTTTGAAGGCAATAATAAATCAAAATGGCTTTAACCTTTGGAAAATTAAATTCTGTTAGTCTCTAAGTCCGGCAGATTTTTTTTTTAATATCTAAAACTACTGTAAAATAAGGCGATTACAACTCGTTCTTGTTTTTTTTAGTAGACGGTTAAATTAATTTTTTATGCGGATTTAGGATTAAATGTCTAAGGAAATGGATGGATTTTTTTAGAAGAATTGATATTGGACTTTAATTTTTTTTGAAAAGTGAATAATTAAATGGATAAAAATGAACAAAAATGGCTTAAAAAAAGAAAAAAGATGAATTAGAAAAATTAGCAAAAATGAATGAAAATTAAAAACAAAAATGAATAGAAATAAAATAAAAATGAACAAAAATTTACTTATTGTATTAGCCCTTCTTTTATTTAGTGTAGGGTATGGGCAAAGTCTTAAAACCTGGACCGGTGCTACGAGTACTGCATGGAATGTAGATACAAACTGGAGTCCTGAAGGAAGGCCGACTGCTACTGACAATGTATTAATAACAAATGCATCCAATCAACCTGTAATATCTGTTGCGGGAGCTGCTTGTGCAATTCTTGAGTTGTCAAATTCAACTCCAGGCAGTGTTGTTGTTCTAACAGTAAGTGCGGGGTCTTTTTCTCCTGCATCGATAATTATGAATAGTGGCGGGGGGGATACCAGCGATTGTAGTTTAACTATTAATACTGGAAAAGTAACTGTAACGGGAAATGTTACAATGAATGGTACTGCTCTTCAAAATGATGTGACTTTTTCCGGAGATGGAAATTTGCTGATTGGAGGAGTAATGACAGGAGGAATATTAAATGCAGGTACTTTAACAAGTGGGAAAGGAACTGTATCTTATAATGGTACAGGAACGCGAGCTATAGGTGCCTATACTTATAATAATTTAACAATTTCTGGTAGTGGCATCAGAACAATTACTCCTTCAGTAATTGTAAACGGTATTCTTGCTATGGCAGGTACGGCGACAGCTTCTGCTGCACCAACTTATGGTGCCAATGCTTCTTTACAATACAATAGCGCATCATCCCTGACAGCCGGACCGGAATGGGTTAGCCCATTTATTGCAAACGGAGGGGTTCAAATTTCTTCTGTTACAGGTTCAAGCATAGTAACTTTAAGTAATAATGGTGTAGAAAAAAGATTTAATGATGGGGTATCGCTTGTAATAGATGAGGGTGCTTCATTAGTAGCTACTAACACAGATTTGTATTTTGGCGGTGATTTTATAAACAATAACGGATCGTTGACAACAGATGGCTTTGTTTATTTAACAGGTGCTGTTAGTCAAACTATAGATGGTTTTGCAGCAACAAAAGGAGTTGTTATGAATAAAACTGCTGGTGTAGCGACTTTTACAAAAAATTTAAATACAGGGAAATTAATAATTGATGGTGCAGGAACACTTAATCTTGGAGCTGGTTTGACTCATAGTTTTACTGATTGGGTTAGAACACAAGGAACATTAAATGCTAATTCAAGTCTTTTAAAATTTTCAGGAAATGTAAGTGGCACTGGAAGTAATTTTACAGCGGGAACAAGTACGGTAGAATTTAATGGAGGTGCACAAAATTTAGGAACGGGATCAATAATTTATAATAATCTTACATTATCAGGAGCTGGAACTAAAACTTTTGGTGCAAAAACTACAATAAATGAAACTTTCTCTATCGTGAGCGGAGTAGTTGCTGATCTTACTGCTAATTTAGTACATACTGCCAAAAGTATAAAATTGGGTGTTACAACAGGATCTGGTGGATCATGGGGAAGCTCTCTTTCAAACGCGGTTAATAAAAATAATACTTTTTTTACTTCTAATAATGGTATTGTAAATGTTGGACCAACAATTGTAGTAAGTACCGATAGCTTATCTGGGTTAACTACAACTTATGGTACGCCATCAAGTTCAAATAGTTTTGACCTCTCTGGTCTTGCTATGCTTGAAGGAATTTTAGTTACTCCTCCTTCAGGATTTGAAGTGAGTACAGATGGAGTTACTTTTAGCAATACAATTACTATTGGAGCTGCAGGCGCTATTGCATCTACAAAAGTGTATGTTCGATTAAAAGGAACAATTGACGCAAAAGATTATTCTGGAAATCTAGTGTTAACCAGTAATGGTACAACCACTATAAATATACCAATAGCTACAAGTACTGTAAACAAAGCACCACTGACTATCACAGCAGTTAAAAAAGATAGACAATATGGTGTTGCGAATCCAGTTTTAACAGTAACTTATGATAAGTTTGTAAATGGAGATACTGAAGCGAAATTAACTACATTACCTACAATTGTAACTACTGCAGTTATAGGAAGTGCAGTTGGAAATTATCCAATTACAGTTAGTGGAGCAGTTTCTTCAAACTATAACATTACTTATGTAGCAAATATATTAGATATTACTCCTGCAGCGTTAACTATTACTGCAGTTGATAACACTAAAGTTTATGGATCAGATAATCCTGTTTTAACAGCAACTTATGTTGGTTTTGTAAATGGAGACACTGAAGCAAAATTAACAACATTACCTACAATTGCAACTACAGCGGTTAAAGGAAGTGCAGTTGGAAATTATCCAATCACAGTAAGTGGTGCAGTTTCATCAAACTACACTATTACTTATGGAGCAAATGCAGTATTGGCTATTACTCCTGCAGCGTTAACTATTACTGCAATTGATAACAGTAAAGTTTACGGATCAGACAATCCAGTATTAACAGCAAGTTATGCTGGGTTTGTAAATGGAGATACTCAGGTTAGTTTAACAACATTACCTACAATTACAACTACAGCAGTTAAAACAAGTGCAGTAGGTACTTATCCAATTGCTGCTAGTGGAGCAGTTTCATCAAATTATGCTATTAGCTACGTTTCTGGAACTTTAACAGTGATTGCTTCTAGCAATGCAGGTTTGGGAGATTTAACTATCAGTGAAGGTACTTTAAGCCCTGCTTTTTCAGAAGGAACTAAAGACTATACAGCTACAGTACCTAATGATATTAAAGAAATCACAGTTACCCCAACTACAGCCGATGCTGCAGCAACGGTAACAGTAAATGGAAAAGAAGTACCAAGCGGAACTACTTCAGGAAGTATTCCTTTAGAAGTAGGTGAAAATCCAATTACTACAGTAATTACAGCGCAAGACGGAACTACTCAAACTTATACAATAATCGTTACAAGAGAGCCTTCTAGTGATGCAGGTTTAGGAGATTTAACTATCAGTGAAGGTACATTAAGCCCAACTTTTGCAGAAGGGACTAAAGACTATACAGCTACAGTACCTAATGATGTTAAAAATATTACAGTTACACCAACTACTGCGGATGCTACAGCAACTGTAACAGTAAATGGAGTAGAGGTGCCAAGTGGAACTGCTTCCGGAAATATTCCTTTAGAAGTAGGTAAAAATGAAATCACTACGATAATAACGGCTCAGGACGGAACTACTAATACTTATGTAATAGTTGTTACAAGAGAAGCTTCTAATGATGCAGGTTTGACAGATTTAGTTGTAAGTGAAGGTACTTTAAGCCCAACTTTTACAGAAGGAACTAAAGATTATACAGCTACAGTACCTAATGATGTTACAGGGATTACAGTTACACCAACTATTGCAGATGCTACAGCAACAGTAACAGTAAATGGAGTAGAAGTACCAAGCGGAAAAGCTTCTGGAGAAATTCCTTTGCAAGTAGGTGAAAATACGATTACTACAGTAGTAACTGCAGAGGATGGGACTACTAATACTTATGTAATAGTTGTTACAAGAGAAGAAGCAGCTTCTAAGCCATCTGATAATGCAGGTTTATCTGATATTGTTGTAAGTGAAGGTACTTTAAGTCCAGAATTTAATACAGATACAAAAAATTACACAGTAGATGTGCCAAATGAGACTAATTCAATTATAATCACTCCTACACCAATCGATCCAAATGCAACTGTTGAGATAATAGTTGATGGAAAAACAGTTACTGACAATACGGCTCCAATTGATCTAAAAACAGGAGAGAATGTAGTTACAATAGTTGTTACAGCTCCAGATGGTACACAAGAAACATATACTATTATTGTAAACAGAGAAGATGCAGTACCAGTTATCCCTTCAAATATTATTACTCCAAACGGAGATGGTAAAAATGATGTTTGGGTAGTTCCAGGTCTGAATGTATATCCTAACAATTCAGTTAAAGTTTTTGACAGAGCAGCAAGATTAGTATATTCTAAAAATAACTATAACAGTGATTGGGATGGTACTTATAAAGGCTCTCCACTTACTGAGGATACTTATTACTATCTAATTGATCTAGGAAATGGTTCACCTAAACTTAAAGGGTTCATTTCAATTATTAGAGACTAATAATTAAGAAGGAAAGAAATAAAACAATGAAAATTAAAAAAATGAGAGCAATCTATATAAAGGTAATGATGTTTCTGATTCTATTAGGAGCAAATACCGCAAATGCGCAGTTAACAGAATACGAGTCCATGTATTTTCAAAATCAATACTTAAATAACCCTGCTATGGCAGGGTTAGAAGAAGGTATGAAATTTAACATAGGCTACCAAAGACAATGGGATGAAGTTCCCGGGAATCCAATATTAATGAATGCTACTTTCGAATATAATGGAGGCAACAGAACAGGGTTAGGATTAAATGTAAGTAGTGACAGAGCTGGTTTAATCAATAGAACAAGAATAATGGGAACTTATGCCTATCATTTACCAATAGGAGTTGATCAAAAATTAAATTTCGGATTATCTGCAGGTGCAAAATTTGCTTCTATTGATTACAATAAAATTATAGGAGATAAAGATGATGTTGCATTACAGAACTATAATAAAGGCGCTGCTTTTGATGGAGATCTGGGTATCGCATATACTAGTAGACTATTGACAATCCAGGCTGCATTGCCAAACCTTAATGCTTTAATGTATGATAATAATGATGGTGTGAAAAAATATGTAGATCGTTCTATTTTTTATTCAGCAGTGAGTTATAAAATATTACTGTCAAATGAAGATGAAAACTTAAATGTTGAACCATTGATCGCTTATAGAGGGGTTAAAGGACATAAAGATATTTTAGATGCTGGAGCAAGATTTAACTTTCCGGACTATAAGATGAATGTATCAGCATTTTACCATACTAATAAAACTGTTTCTACAGCTTTTGGTATTTCGCTTAACGATTTGGGTGTTTTTCTGGCTTATTCTAAATATTTTGGAAGTCTTGGTGCTTATGCAAACAATACTTTTGAAGTTGGACTTAACTATAAATTGTAATATAAGAGTTTATCATAATTAAAATAGGTTCTTTATTGAGTAAAGAATGTGATTCTAATCAGTAAAAAAAGCCAGTGATTTAATTTTCACTGGCTTTTTCATTTTAACATGATAATATATATTCTAAATGGTCATCAATTTATTTTGTATTCTCTAAAAAAGCATGAATATAATTTGCTACAAGATCTACATGTTGATGTTGCGGCGCATGTCCTGTCTGTGGAAGAACGATTAATTGCGCCGTTGGTAATTGTTTGGTTAATGGATACCAATTTTCGACAGCAAAACTAATATCATGATCTCCGGAAATAATTAAAATTGGAATTTTAGTGGTTTTAAGTTTTCCTTTGAAATTATCTTTATCTTCTGTTAAACCAGCGCTGCCTTTAAAATAAAGTTGAAAAACTTCCATAGTAGAAGGGATTTTAGAAACATCAATTCTTTTTGCAATTCTGTCGTGTGATGCTTTGGCTTCTGCTTTGCTTTCTTCAGAAGAAGGTTCGAAAAACAATACAATTTCATCATCAAAATCATTAACTGGTTTTAAAGCTGAATCCAGAAATGCCTGCTCCAGCGGAACAACTCTTTCACCCGGAGGCCCGGTCCCTAATAATACGGTTTGTGAAATAAGATCTGAAAATTGCAATGTTGCAACCTGAGTTACTAATCCACCATAAGACCAGCCTATTATAATTATTTTTTTTATTTTCAGAAAATCGGCCAGATCTTTTACATCTTTTGCAACATCTTTTAAGTCAGTTGGTAAAGTTCCTGTTGAGTAGCCAATACCAGTGTAATCAAAAGTAATTACCTTGTAGTTTTCGGCAAGTTTGTCTAAAAATAGGGGATCCCAGGTATCTAGTGTTCCTCTAAAGCGATTTACTAAAATAATGGGAGTTCCTTTTCCTATAGTACGGTAAGCGATTTTTCTGCCTGAAACATCAGCAAATTCTGTTTTAGAATTTAAAGCAGTTATTTTTTGTGCATTCATAATAGATAAATTTGTTATAAGCATCAAAAAAACAAATGGAATTGTAAATGTTTTCATTGTTTTTGAATTTTGGTTAATGATTAATTCAGATAAATAATTTTAATGCCTTGGATGAAAAATATTTATGAACCAATAGTTTTGGGATATTGAATGGATTTTACATTTGTATGTTTTGTTTTATATCGCTTTAACCAATATGTTTTAGCGATATTTCGAAAATTAGATTTCGATTGTACTGCCAATTTTTGGTAAGAAAAGATGGAGATTTGCATTTTTAAAACTTTCTTCAGCTTTTTTATGATCCATAATAATGAAACCAAAAGTATCATAATGAACGCCTAATATTTTAGTAACGCCAACTAATTTTGATGCTTCAATTGCTTCTTCAATTCCCATTGTAAGGCCATCTCCAATTGGGAAAACAGCAAAGTCAAGTTTGGTAAATTTCGGAATCAGCTGCATATCCAGAGTTAGGGCCGTATCACCGCTATAATAAAAATTTCCATCAACGGTAGTTAACACAAAACCACAGGCAATTCCACCATAACTTCCATCCATGAAACTACTTGGATGCTGCGCAATAACACATTTTACGGATCCAAAGTCAAAATCAAACTTTCCACCCGGATTGATTGGATGCGCGTTTTCGATTCCGTTTTTTAAGAGCCAGTTATAGATTTCAAAATTGCCAAGAACTTTGGCTCCCGTATTTTTTGCGATGCGTTCTACATCTAAAATATGATCGTAATGGGCATGTGAAATAAAAATATAATCAGCTTTGATTTCGTCAATATTAATATCTTTGGCTAAATCGTTCCCGGTAATAAAAGGATCAAATAGAATATCTTTTCCATTGGCATAAACTGAAAAACACGAATGTCCGTAATAAGTTATCTTCATAATAAATAGATTTTATAAATTGATAATTATCTAAAGTAGTTAACTTTTTATCCAAAAAATGTACCAGCCAAAACGGACTTGAAACAAACTATTTATTCCTCAAAAACTTTTTCAGTATCAACAGGATTATTTTCCTGATATAATTTTTTACCAATCATGCCTTTGTCGCCAAGAGCGCGACCTTTTATCAGCCAGGCAATTCCGAAAGCAAAAAGAGCAAGTGCCTCTAAAACTAACGTTGAATAAGTGAAAAATTTTAAACTTTCGGAAACAGGTACCATAATTATAAAAACAAGTATGGAATATCCGCAAAACCTATAAATATTATTTTCGTTAAGAATACTTTTTGGATCTCTGGTTTCATTTTTCTGACCAATTGTAAAAACATTAATAGACAATAAAGCCATGATTAAAAACAACAAAGCCGCAAAGCCATAATGAAACCAGCCAAGCCATTTTTCCGGATACGGAATTATTGTGTAAATTTTAATTGCAAAATCATCCGGATTCATTGGTATCAATGCTACGCCAATCGCCATGATTCCAGCAATATTAGTCAATAAATTGTCATTTTTCCAGATTGAAGCATTGCTTGTGCCTTTGTAGCAAATTAAAAATAAACCTACTGCACATAAGGTTCCTGTGAAAATTTCCCTGAGATTGGTGAAATAATAATGACTTATTGAAGGTTGAAGTTGTGTTTTGAAAAAAGAAATAAAAGACAAACCAACCAAAAGTATTGGAAGGCTTATTCCTAAATAACCTATTGCCCGCCTGATTCTTCTATAAGTGAAAATATCGTCACGTTCAATTTCTATTTCCTTAGGATCTATTTTCATTTTATTATGAGTTGATTAAAGGAAATATAAAGTTGAGCTCTTAGTTTGACGGAGAATACAATAAATCGGACTGTGGTAACTCTATTTTACCCTCAAAATTTTTCGATTGCGAATAGATGGTAATTCCTAAAAGTCTCCATTCTAAAGTTCCATAAACAGAATAAACGTATTGATTTTCTCCATTAGATTTATTTAAAATAATACTAATTGGGTACCAGTTTGTACCACTTATAAATCCTTCTCTGGAAGATTGTGCATTAAGCAGTTCCTTAGCTGTATAATTTACAGAAAGACTCATTTTTGAAGTTAGATTATCATCAATAACTATTCTTTGATTTCGACCATTATTGCTATTAGCGACTTTAGCGGTTTTATTATTTAAATCAAATTGTTTGAATTCTGAATTGTTGTCTTTTGGTTTAGAAGTAAAAGATAATAAACCCAAAGCAAAAATAACACAAGCAAAAAGACCCAATTTTTCACGAATAAATTTCAATGCCTGAAAACATATAACAATGAATGCAATAAAGATTGCTATATTTAAGATACCCCAAATTAATTGTGTCATAACAGCTGTTTGTTACTTCTATAAATATATTAATCAGATTATTAATAATTTACAGAGTTGGTTATTTGAAAATGGTAATTTTTTACAAAACGAAAATACAAATTAAACCTGAAAAAACTAAATATTTACAAGATTTATCTCATAATATCAGTATCAACCGGAATATAACCAAGATGCCTGCTTAGAGTTAAAATTTGACCCTTATGATGGTATTCATGCGTAATAACATGACTGAAAAGTTTTAAAGGTGATGCTGAATTTTTATTGCCCTGTATTTCGTACACTATCTCTTTATCAGAAAGATCGATTTTAGAAATAAATTCTTCCATGAAAATATCTACTTCATCAAAAAGTAAAATAACATCCTGTAATGTAACGTTATCTTCATATTTAGCATATTTTAAATCCTTTTTTAATGCAAGATTCGCAATCCAATATTCGTATGTGTTGGCAATATGAATGAGTAAGTTTCTCATGCTTCCGCCACGGCCAAATGATGTATTTTGATTAATGAAATCTTCTGGACTAATAGTTTTACAGTATTCAAAAAGTACATTTCTTGAGCCTTGTACAAACTCATATTGCTTTTTTGCGAAATCAGATAACATTTCCATGGGATTATCCTTAGGTACTACTTATTTTCTCGAAAACAAATTCTCTACAACCCACGCCGGACCAATCATCAGAAACTGAAGGTCTTTTAAAAACGAAGGTTTTTTGCCTTCAATGTTATGGCCGTAAAATTGCCCAATCCACGCGATTACAAACACGCCAATAGAAAACATCCATAAAGGTAAAAGCTGACCGATGTAATAATTCACAATCAGACAAAGAGAAGAGAAAATAGCGATTTTAATTGCCATTGCAACTGATAATCGGATATAAAAAACAAGAACAAAAAGTAATACAACAACGGCCCAATTTTCGATAATGGGTGCATTCAGTTTAAGAGTATTGGCAATAAAACCACTCGGAATACTCATTAATAATCCTACAATCGAAAAATAAATTGCCGGAACGCAAACATAGTGTATTGCTTTGTTTTTTGGGTTTTGATGACTTACGGCATATTCGTCAAACCATTGGTCTAATGTTCTCATTTTTTTTGGTTTAGATAGTAAACAAATCTATTAAAATTTTCTGACTTTGAATAAAATCAAAAAACATAGAACCTTACAGATTAAAATGTTTTTTCACGCAGATTCTGTAGATTTGAGCAGATTAAATTTAAATATCTGCTTAAATCTTTTTAAAATCTGCGTGAAACAAATTAATTTTTAACCGCAAAGCCCGCAAAGATTTACGCAAAAGTTCGCAAAGCTTTGTATTGATTTATCTTTGCGGTTAAAAAAAACATCGTGGTTAAAAAATACCGTGATGTTAAAATATATTAAGATTATCTGTTGCCAATATTAATTTTTTAAATCGGCTTCTGTCAAAATCTATTCTGCTGGCCTGAACGGCAATAGGAAAATAAATTCCCATATTCGAAGTCATTTTTAATTTGCTTTGGTTGCTTATTGTAAAGTCCAGTTTGCCCTCTGCAACTGCATTTAAACTGGCAATTAAACCCGTATCTAATGTAAAATCAGTCTCAATATCGACCACTAGATTTTTAGCAAAAACAGTTCCCGTAATGAGGAGAAGATAATTGCGATTGGCATTTTTTAAAAGAGAAGGATTTGGATGTTGGAAATCAGCAGAAAATAAATATTCTTCGAGATTGCCCAATGCATATTCTTTGGTAACAGAGTTTTCGTAACTGATGGTTACGGTTTTTCCGGATTTTATTTTGGCAGAAATTTCAAAAGTACCAAGTCCTAATGTTTTTAGAATTTCTTCCAAAAGTGTAATTCCTATATTAAAACCATAATCATCTTTTTTAGTATAATCAACGCTCAACGCCGGATTTTCGATTTCTACTAATTCAATATCGCTTTTAAAAGCGTGACTGATATTTGCATAATAAAGCTGTGCTTCATCAAACGGTTTTTTCAACCATAATTGTAGTGGTTTATGACTTCTTAAAGGTCCTTCGATTAAGTCATAACCCTGATCGCCTAAAAATTTGGTAAGTTTCATGGTATTGTTTTTTAAGTTATATAAATAGTTTTGGGGTATTAGTATTATTAATTTTTTTTAGTGTATTATACTTACAAATTTATTAAATATTTATTGGTTTATTTTAAAGTTTATTGCATTTGGTATAATTTATAACAATTTGTTTAACACATGGAAACATAGGTTTTATGAGTAAAAAAGAATGTTTTAAAACCGAAATACAAAACAATGCTCCGTGTATTTTAATAAAGTAAAACACCTTTCCTGAGATTTTAAATCTATGTTTCTATGTGTTTAAATTAATTTACCTAAGAGTTCACTTTTTATTTCAAATTGTGAATATCTATTTTGAAAATTAAGATTTTTTATTTCCTTTAAAATCTATCTTTGGCATCCTTAAAAAAATGAAAAATGAGCGCAACTTGGTATGAATGCAAAGTAAAATATAGAAAAACAGATGACATCGGAACACAAAAGGTTACTACAGAACCTTATTTGGTAGATGCGATATCTTATACAGAAGCCGAAAGCAGAATTAATGAAGAAATGAAGGCTTATGTTAGTGAAGAATTTAAAATCACCAATATTAAAGTGGCAAATTATGCCGAGATTCATCCTTTTGAAAATGCTGATCGCTGGTTTAAATCGAAGGTTACTCTAATGGCTTATGATGAAGAAAGTGGTAAAGAACGCAAAACAAATATGTATTTGTTAGTTCAGGCCAATGATGTAAAAGAAGCCTATGACAATACGATTGCAGCCATGAAAAATACAATGGGCGATTACACCATTCCGGCAATTTCAGAATCACCAATTATGGATGTTTTTCCTTATTTTAGTGGTGAAGAGGGAGACTTAGAACAATTGGAAAGATTTAATGCCCTAAAAGCTTCTAAACCAGAAATTGTAGCTGTAGGTGATACAGGTGAAAATATAGAAGATCTTATTGAAGTTGATAGCGAATAATTTACTTTAACACTATATAAAAAGAGGACATTAAGTTCTCTTTTTTGTTTTTATAAGGTATTGTATTAATAATAAGATTTAGGAGCTATTTCCTGCTGTCCGCTATATCTTTTGTGCCGAACACCGGCACAAAAGGATGTCGCTCCCATCAGGGCTAGGGCACTAGTTGTTATAAGATATATAGACATGTATTAACATGAAATTTGGTCAAAGATGCCTAACTTTCTATGTTTGAGGAAATAAAAAAATCCGTTTAAATCCGCGTTTTCGCAAAGCAAATCTGTGTCATCTGCGTTCTACAATAAAGATTAGAAATAATAATAAACAAAAGTCTACAAAATTTTACTTCTGATTATAATCAAAAACATTATCCCACAATTCATCAATTTGGATCAAAGCTTTCTCTAAAGGAAGAGCTTCCCATTTTCCATTTGTTTCTACACCAAGACCAATGTTTTTTAGTTTCAGCAAGGAATCGGTTACATCAAAATCAATTTCTGTTTTTAGTTTTGTTTTAAACCAGAATTCAATTTGATTATCTAATTCTTGAGCCGTTATCGGATTTTCACTTTTATGTAAAAAAGCATATGCCAAAATAGTTTCCTTAAGCACTTCTTCTTCAGAAGAATTTAGTAAAGAATAAAAAGCACCACTATTATTTCCCAGATTTTTAAAATACAAACTATCCGAAAGCATTTTAGAATATCTGATTTTCTTGTTTATAAAATTGTTGTATTGACGAAAGCAATAAGCGGCTAAAATTCCCAATGCAATCAAACCTTGGTTTAATGATGTTTTGCTGTTTAGTAAATCGATTGTTTCGCCGGTTTCATAAGCGGTATACATATTAATCAGCGCCGGAATTACCTGGGCGCTTAATAACGAAATTCCACCAAAAATTCCCGGAACCCAAAGCAGCATTTTATCTTTCAGTGACATTCGTGGAATCGCATTTGGGAAAATGGTTTCCAAATCATTTTTAGGAACACGCTTAAAGATTTTTAAACCAATAGATCCGGGATCAATAGGCATTCTTCCTAGTTTGACCTTGTTTTCTTTCAGGTAATCGGCTTCGTTATAATTGAGGTAAATCATAACACGATCGTAATATTCGATCTCAATTTCTTTTTTCCAGAAAATATATTTTTTGACTTTTTCTTTTGCTTTGTGACTACCGCGAACGTACAATTCGTAATCTTTAAAAGCATTAAAATCTATCGAAAGATTCAGACCAATTAAATCAGAATCTTTAAAAGCTTCGTCTAAAGTTTCATGATTGATTTTGGTATAATTGCCACGTTCTAAAACCTGACGAAGTGTTTCTTTGAAAATTCCAAAATCGCTTTTGCCAATAAAACTTTCACGTTCTTTTAAACTCAAGTCCGGATCAAATAAAGCGTAGTTTTGCTTTAAATTTCGGTTCAGGTTAAAAGCTTCATAATGATAATAATGTTCGATAATATCGAATAACTTTTTAAAATCATCAATCTTTTTTTTGTCTTCGGCGAAAGTGGCTATTTGTTGCTCGAGTAAGAATTCCTTGTTAAAGGGAATATAATGTTCTCGTGTCATGTTTGTAGGTTCTTAGGGACTAAGGCCCAAAGATACAAAGGTTTTTTTTAAAGTTCCTAAGGTTCTGAGATTCTAAGATCCTAAGGTTTTTTCCCAGCTTGTTAAGTTGGAATTCGGAATTTTAAAAACTTGGAATTTAAGATTTAATTATCCTAAAACGTCCCGGATATTTAAGCCACAAGCTTTTTTTGTTGCCGTAATAATCCATGAAATCTTCGCATACAAATACAGCGTGTGCTGTAGACCAGGCCACAACTCCACAAAATTCACTTCCTGATTGGCGTTTTAATTTTTGAATTTGTTTGCCTTTTTCAAAGCCCAGGTATTTATAAATAGTAGGCGTATAGACTTCACCATCTTCCAGATCTTCCAAAGCTTTTTCAAAAGTTTCCTTCTTATCCGTTATTTGTCTGTATTTTGCCATTACTGCATAAGTTAGAATGGCGTATTCTGTGATTTTCTCGCTCTCTGGGTTATCTTTGATATAGACAAAATCTGCAGAAAATTTGGCTTTATCCAGTTCTTCTTTTTTTAAATTAAAAGAAGCATTATTTTTTAATGTTATTTTATATACACCATCGCTTACTGTGTCAGTTACAAAAAGGTTGTCCAGTCCATAAACATTCAAAGAAGCTTTAATAAAAGCAATTGATGAGCAGTTTGTTCGTTCTCCTTGTTTAAAGCTTTCAAATATTTGATCCGAGCTTAATTGTGCATAAGAATTGGAACAAATAAACATGAAAAATAAAAATGTCGAAGTAATAAATTTCATTGTCTTAAATTTTATAATTGTTTCCGGTACTTTTTAATATGATGTAGTTTTGCAAATCTATAAAAATCAACTAATAATTGACGTCTTTATCTTTTACTTTTTTACATTTTATAAAGGATTTTTCGAAGTTAACCTTTTGAATGATTAATGAACATTCTTTTGAGCATGATATTTTGAGGAATTTGTTTAAAAGTTGTAAAGAAACATAAAACTCTCTATTGAATTGATTAACAAAATATAGAAAACTAAAAATGGGATTTCCAATCCTTATTAAAGATTTGAAATCCCACTTTATAGCTCCAAAAAAAATAATCCTATTTATAGTTTCCCTTTTGAGAAATTATAATTAATGACAAAAATTATTCAATGGCAATTTTACCACTAAAAAAAGTTTTGGCACCGCGTATTTATACCTGTTTTTTGTGTTTTGAAGATAAAGCCTCAGATGATTAACAAAGAAATAAGTAACTAATTTGGTTCAGAGTTCTTTAAGTAGATTATTTTGCGAATGTATTGCAGTAGATTTTCTTTTTCTACCGAAAAGACAGCATTTTCATCTTCAGTACTTAGATACAAATCGGCAATACTTTCGGCATCCATATTTTTGAGTAAATATTGATGTTCAATATATTGTATGAGATTGTCTATAAAAAGCTCTTGCAGTTTTCCTTTTTCTATAGTCTCGGGATCTCCATTTTTTATTTTTTCTATTTCAGATTCCGGTAAATCGATCGTGAGATAAGTGGTGTCTACGGCTACTTTTGATAGTAATTCTTCGGTAACTTTTCCAGATGCATCGCAATAGGCACAGGGACCGGGAGCCCATTTTAATTGTTTATTTAAGCGTCGTATATCTTCCGGACCAACGAATCCTTTTCCCAGACATCTTGGGCATTCTAAATCTGAATTTTTAAACAGGAAATTAAAAAAGGTCATTATTCTAAAATTTGGGGGGTTAGAGTTTAATAGCAGTGCGAAGATAATTATTTATGTAAGAAATTTATTTTAATGTTAATTGTTTTTTTGAACAGAAGCGTTTGTAGGGCACTTTTGAGGTTAAAAAAGAAGCAAAAGAAACAAGGTTTAAAAAAAGTAAAGAAATTCATATTATGGTGATTACGTAAGGATTTTACGAAAAACATGGAAAATTTTTGATGATTATTATAGTAAATTTGAGTAGCATTAATTTTGTTAATAAAATGTTTCAATTAAAATTTAAATCAAAGCTGAAATGGAAAATATACAAACTACAAAAACCCAAAATTTCTTTAGAATATTCTTAGGAATCTTCATGATAACGGCCGCTTTTGGTCATTTTACTTTTCAACGAACCGATTTTCAGGCACAGGTCCCAAATTGGGTTCCGATGGATAAAGATCTGGTTGTAATACTTTCAGGAATTGCAGAATTGGCAATCGGTTTGGCTATTATTTTCCTAACCCGCTATAAAATACAAATAGGAATTGGGCTTGCCATATTTTACGTGCTGGTTTTTCCGGGGAATATTGCACAATACTTAAACGGAACAGACGCTTTGGGCATGAACACAGATCAAGCCCGATTGATTCGATTGTTTTTTCAGCCTATTCTGATTTTGTGGGCTTTGTGGTCTACTGGTGCGATTGATTATTTGAAAATTCTAAGGGACAAAGGTTCTAAGTAGCTAATATTTTTTTAAGGTTTAGTGGCAAAAGTTTGGAATTTGGAATTTTTTAATTTAGATTTTATTTTTTATAATCACAATAAAAATACTAATCTGGCATGAGCCATTTCTATTAGCCTACCTTACCAAAAAAAGATGGCAATAGAGGAGAAGGTTAAGCAGGTTGAAGCATTATTTGATCGTCTTGAAATTGAAATAACCGCTTTTAAGTCAGAGACTCATTTGTATTGCAACGCAGGTTGCGGCAAATGTTGTTCTACTCCTAATATATACGCATCGCCTTTAGAATTTTTACCTTGGGCATTTCATTTATTTTTGAATGGAAAAGCCGAAGAAACATTGGTTGAATTAAAAAACAATGAGGTAAAAAATTGTCATTTATACCGTTCGATTTTCATATTAGAATATCAAAAAGGAAGTTGCAGCAATTATCGTTATCGCGGTTTGGTCTGTCGTCTTTTTGGTTATGCGGCAAATACCGATAAATTCGGAAAATTGCGAATGGCTACTTGTAAAATAATAAAAGAACAACAAACTGAAAATTTCACAAAAGCAGAAGAACTTATAAATAAGAAAATATACGTTCCTATTTTCTCTGATTATTACATGCGACTGGCACAAATTGACCTTAGAATGGGAGTTATTTTAATCCCTATAAATGAAGCCTTAAAAATGGCGATTGAAGAAGTGTTGTCGTATTATGCTTATCGACCTTTTCCAGATGGATTGGGGAATATTGCTTAGAAGTGAAATTTAGATAATAGTTTTTAAAATGACATGTCTGTTTTGTTGTAGACATATTTTTTCGATCAATATATTAGGGAAAGCTGCAATTTTTTAAGTTGCAGCTTTTTAACTTTATGCTTTATTGTTGTGAGCGCGGATTGCAAATCTGTGATATCGGGTTTTAATTGTGTTGGTTGAGGTTTTTTAAATTAGTTAATTTTTTTAATATGTTTAAGAAGTTTTGCTTCTATTCTGATAAAAGAAATATCCGAGAACTCCTGTGAGAATTGGTAATAGAAAATTAAGAATTAATCCACTGCTGTCTAATTTATCTATATATTTCTGTTTCGTTAAATGCTCTGTTCTCGGAACCACCACTAACACTACAGTTATAAAAATTAAATATAATACAGAAGTTCCTAAGGCTAAATAATAATATATTTTGCTTGCTAGTTCTTCTTTGAATATTTCTCTACTGAAAAATGTACTGGCAATAATTAAAGAAAATATTGAAACTAAATATTTAGCAAACCATGTCATAACTTCATTGTCAACTGGAATAAGGATTCCAAATAAAAGATGATAACCGATAAAGATTACCAAAAGCATTGTCCATATGAACCAGATTGTGATTAATTGTTTTTGTGCTGAAAAGAATGTCATTGTAATGTAGGTTTAAAAAAATTATCAATTTGTTTGTCAAAATTGTAAGTTGGATCTATCAATAATTCGACTTCACCCATTGTGCCTACTTTTTTTGTTTCGAATAGTTTTATAACAATTGAATATTCGTCATTAAATATTTTAGAACTATTTAATAAGTTTTTTATTCCGACTATTGTGTTCCAATTAGAATCTAATGCATCATTTTCATACACAGTTTTAAATTCCTCTTCATCAAAATCGAGAGGCGTGTGACCAAGTACCTTTGTAGTTACCAAAATCAAATGGAATCTTGCATATCCTTTTTCTACGCAGAAAGGATTAAACATATTACAACGATTGTTTAAGGTACAGTTTTGCTTATTAATAAGTGTTCCATCTTCGTGAATACATTCTTTTGTGGTAATTATTGCGTAACTATTTTCATTTATAGAAAAATATTTATAGTTGCCATCTGAGATGTGTAATCCAACTTCTAAAATATTTGTTATTTTAGTGTTGCATTCTTTTAAAGTAGACCCTGTTTTAAAATATTTGTTAAGTTTTATAGATTTTGTAGGTTTTAGTTTTTGAAAATATATTGCATACTCAGGTATAGCTGAACCTTCCCTTCCGTCGGCACAACCATTTGGATCAAAGTCATTAGGACAGACATCGTCCTTATCTGCAATTCCATCCCCGTCACTATCTGCCATTCCTTTTTTTATTCCTAATGATGAACAAGAAGCTATTGAAAGAATTATAAAAAAACTTAATATTATTTTTTTCATAATAATTATTTTAAATTTATTGTCATTAAATTATAAAACCTATTTGAAAATCCAGAAAGATTTCTTCAGATTTTAAGATAACTATTTAGGTTCTTTTGCAGTTGCTTTTTCGGTACCTGTAGAAAGCCCCCAATTAATTCCAAGCATTGAAATAAGATTATTATTTGAACCGAAGTTTTTACCGAATGCACCTGTCAATAATAAATTATCTGATATTTTGTATTTTAACAAACCATTAGATCTGAAAGTATTAGAATTACTACTATCTCTATATATATATTCATATGCTAAAGAAATTTTTTTAAATTCAAATTCTGCCTTTCCTCCAAAATCGTAAAAATTTTGTTTTTGATATTCTCCATTACTAATTGAAGTCCCATCTGACAAATATCTTCCTATAGCATATAAATTGAAGTAATTCTTTCCATTAGCATTTTTATCAATGTGCCATGAATAATTTAATGTAAGCCATGCACCAAATCTTCCAAAATGGCCATTAGAAAATTTATTGTCAAGATAAAATTTATTGTAACCAATTGCTCCATCAATTGCAAATACTGATTTACGAGCTAAAATATCTTTTAATTTTTCTTCGCTATTTTCTTTCTCTCTATCTTGCGCATAAAATTCTTTTACTTTTAGATGATAGAGAGTAGGATTAGTGGCTGCAAGACTAATATCAACAAAATTATTTAATCGATCATCTCTTTCTCGAATGGATTTTATAAGATCTGAATTTGCTTTTATTATGTCCTTTATATCTTGTTTGCTTCGAATCGATATTAAATTAAAACGTAACCCAATAGATAAATTATTTATAGTTTTTTGTGTTAAAGTATCATTAGTAGTAATAAACGCAAAAGAGATAGATGCTCGTTCTATATTTCCAAAAACACGTTGTTTTTTGTTTTCTACATTGTAGCCTGCATATTTTAAAGACGTCATGTTAGGATGTTTAAAAAACCAGAACGGAGTAAAATCTACGGCATAATTTTTTGGAATACCATTACTGTCTTGAAAAGAATTGAGTATACTCAAAGCAAAAGCTTTGCTTGAACTTGGCCTTTCAATGGTTGAAGGTGTTTGGTCAAGCAATATGAAAGCAGGAGAATTTGGGATTTCTAATTCTTTTAGCGTTATTGTGTCAGCTTTAATTTCTTTAGATTGACTCCATGCGTTCTTTCCCGCCAAAATAAAAAATACAATTATTAAGTATATCTTTTTCATGTTAATTCAATTGGTTTTGTAATTACAACGACTTTTCCATTTAATACAATGTCTACATCATCGGTATCATAATTATATACTTGATTTCCAGAAAAACCTCCATCAAGGTAGTATTTGACTATTATTTTTTCAGCCTCACTTTGCCATTTTTCCTTATCAATATTTGAAAAGTCAACAGTTGTTCTAATTATTAGGTAACCTGCTCTTACTTGTTTCGCTTCTCCTATAATGGTATTTTTTATGCTTCCGCTGTCTTCATTTGATTCATCGATTTTAGAATTTTGTCCACCGCTTCGAGAAAGATATACAGATGTATAAGCTGTACCTACAGTTCCAACATTAACAGCTAATTCGATTTTGTTGGTGTCAATTCCTGTGTCATAAGTTCTTTTCATTTTGTTTTGGTTTAGTTATTTAGATACTGTTTTTTTTGATAAAATTTCTTTAACATATCTACAACAATATTAACAATTGTTCAACAATAACCACCAAGTATTTATACGGTATTTTATTACAAATAGCAAAATAAAAAAGCCCAACCATCTAAAGTTGAGCTTTTTGTAAATTTATAGTTAACGAATCTTTACCTAAAGAAACTATCTAGTAAAATCTGGTATTTTCGGCCTACAGGAATGATTTCGTTATTATACATCGTTAAAGATTTGAAAGTAACAGAAGTAATTTTGGCAACATTTACAATAAACGAACGATGCACCTGAACAAAATTATTGCTGTCAATTTCTGAGGCAATACTAGAGAGCGCACCATAAACAATTAAAGGTAAATTGAGTTTGGCGCTGTAGAGTTTCATATAATTGCCCAGACTTTCAATGTAAATAATATCCGTTAAAGGGATGTTCATCATTTGTCCGCTTACACGAATAGAAAGTACTTTTTCGCAGGAGTTGTCTTCTTTTTTTATGCTGTTTCCAGAGGAATAAATTTTGGCTTTTTCGATTGCTTTAGAGAATTTATCGAACGAAATAGGTTTTAATAAATAATCTATAGCATCGTTTTGGTATGCCGACAGCGCAAAATCAGAATAAGCAGTTGTTACAATCGTTAAAGGTCTTTTGGGTTGTAATTCCATCAATTCGACACCCGAAATTACGGGCATATTAATATCCAGAAAAATAATATCATAAGTGTTTTCGTTGAGTAATTTTATGGCTTCCATTCCATTAAAAGCGCTTCCGGAATGTTCCAGATCGTCAAATTTTGAGATATGCGATGCAAGTGCCTTGTGTGCCGGCGATTCATCGTCTATGATAAGACAGCGGTAGGTAAGTGCCATATGTTTAATTTTACGATAAAGGTATTCTTTTCTTTCCTGCAGTTCAATTCATGTTTTAAACCGTAAACTTCAAGACGTCTTTTTAGGTTTTCGATTCCAATTCCGGTGCCCGAAATTCGCGATCCGGATTCCAGATAACTATTTTTTATAATAAAGGACAAACCGTTGCATTTTACCTTTAAATCAATATTAATAAAAGGTTCAGCAGTTTCTGCCGAAAACTTAACGGCATTTTCAACCAAAGGCAAAAAGAACAATGGTGGAATATCAATACTGTCAAAATTGCCTTCAAATTTTTGTGTTATCGCCAGTCTTTCATTTCTAAACGTATAATATTCCATATACTTTTTAATAAACGCAATTTCTTCATCCAACAAAACATAATCTTTTTTAGTGGCTTCAATCTGATAACGAAGCATGTCTGAGAGATTCAAAATTCTGTCCGGAACTTTATCGGGTTCTGCCAGCGATTCTCCATATAGATTATTCATTGCATTGAGCAAAAAATGCGGATTAAGCTGTTGTTTTAAAAAAGAAAGTTCAGACTTGAAATTCATAATATCCTTGTCTGTATCTATGATTTTTTTGGTAATCACAACATGAATAAAATAAAAAAACATTCCGTTGATAATAAGCGATAATATTTGAAGTGTCTTAAAATTTCCTAAACCCATAAGAGGGAAAAACCAAGTCATAAAAAAGTAAAAACAAGTCCAGTAAATGACAAAAAGTGTAAAGAAAATTTTAGCCTTTTTTTTGAATAAAAAAGGTTTGATGATAAAAAGATTGAAAATAGTAATCCATACAATACAAGGAAAATAACCCACTGCTATTTTACTCATCATATACGACCAAGTGTGGCCATCTAGTCTTAATTCGTCATACACACAGGCTAAAATCACCAAAAATATAAAAGTGTGTACGATGAGGTTTCGGAGAAAAAAGTTCTGGTAAATTTTAAGCATTGTCATAACGGCAAAATTAGGCTAATATTATAGTTTATACCTATTTGCGTTGTAAAAATTATACAAACGCCATTCGTATAAATGTTACGCCGTTTGTATAAATATGCTATTATTAAAGAAGCTTGTCATTTACATTTGCTTAGGATTTCGATCTTCAAGAACAATCTTAATTAATACCATTTTATATGAAAAAAAGAATCATCTCTGTTCTATTCGTATGTACGTCATTGCACACTATGGCTCAGGAAAAAAATCAGCCCATGCAAACGGTGGTAAAAGTGATTACAGATAAATTTCCGACAACGAGAATTTTAGATGTACAATACGAACAATTAGGACCAACAAATTATGATTCGGAATTGTTTGGAAATCGTTTTGAAAGAGGCAGAATCGATAGTCATAACCGATTAAAAGTAGCTTTCAATATGCCATTTTATGTATCAGAATCTAAAAGGCTTATTTTAACCGGATCGCTGCGTTACAAATATGAAACATACGGTTTTGGAGATATTTACAACTACACTTCAAACACAAATTATACAAGAGAAAAAGAGGATTTTCATTTTATGGCGGCAGCAATGAGTGCAACTTATATGTCGACACTTTTTAAAAAACCGATTATTTATAATGCAACCGCCACAGTTGATGGAAATGAAGATGGTGTACAGCGTGTAAAAGGATTTGTAACCGCAAGTCTGGTTTTGAAACGAACCGCAAACACCACAATTACAGCAGGTGTTTTAGCAATGATAGATCCTTCGGCAATTATTCCGATAACGCCGTTACTTACTTATAATCATAAGTTTACAGATTCAAAATGGGATATTGATTTTATTTTGCCGCAAAGATTACTGTTTAGAAGAGAATTGCTTGAAAACGGAAGAATTTCCTTAGGTACTGAATTAAACTCTGAAAGTTTTTACTTAAATTTGAATACCTCAAATTTGAAGGGGATTTATGAGTTGAATCAGTTGGAGTTAAAATCCGGTATAACATACGAATATTGTATTACACCAAAGGTAATCACTTTTGTAAAAGCCGGAGTCAATAATGTATTAAGTACGCGAATTACCGAAAAGGGTGAGCGCACAAACAAATACGTTTATGACCACAGCGAAGACACGCAGGGATATTTTAGATTCGGAATATCATACAATCCTTTTTAATCGAAATTCATGATTTATTATAATTTAAAATAAATAATTATGACAGTTGAGGTTTTTAAAACAAATGTTCAGAAAGAGGCAGATAAAAATTATGTTATTGCCGTGATCCAAAGTCAGTTTCCAAATTATAAAATCAATTTTGATTTAGAAGACTGCGATAAGATATTAAGGGTTGAAGGTGTTGAACTTGAACCTAAAAACATTATAGACTATGTAAATTGTCTGGGATATGTTTGTGTAGCTTTAGAATAAAAAAATAGATTTGACTAGAAAAAAGGGTAAAAACACCCGTTTTTTTCTACCGGATTATCAATAATTTTGGCGAAATAATTTCTTCATAAAAACTTTTATATTTATCCATCATGATAAGTTTCATTCTTTCGCTTTTGGTTTTTTTATTGGATCAGCTTTACTAAAAAGCCTGATTATTTAGTGGATTATTTTCCGGTTTTTTTTCATTAGAAAGCTTTCTTAACATTGTGCGTATTATTTTTTTAAATTTGCGATCTATGAAAAAAGCCTTCTCTCTCTTCGACTTTTCGCAAAAGGTCAATTACAAAAACGAAATTTTAGCCGGTTTTACTGTCGCAATGACCATGATTCCCGAATCATTATCTTTTGCAATTTTGGCCGGATTTCCTCCTTTGGTTGGTTTGTACGCTGCTTTTATTGCAGGTTTGGTCACAGCAATTTTTGGTGGAAGACCCGGAATGATTTCTGGTGGAGCGGGAGCAACCGTGATTGTTTTGATTGCTTTGATGAAATCACACGGTATAGAATATGTTTTTGCAGCTGTAGCACTTGGAGGTGTCGTGCAAATTTGCATCGGACTTTTTAAACTCGGAAAATTTATCAGATTGGTTCCGCAGCCAGTAATGTTTGGTTTCGTAAACGGACTTGCTGTTGTCATTTTCATGTCGCAATTAGAACAGTTTAAAACCATTGTAAACGGACAAGTTTCGTGGTTGCAGGGAACGCCGCTTTATATTATGCTAGGTTTGGTTGCCTTGACAATTGGTATTGTGCTGCTTTTTCCTAAAATCACAAAAGCAGTTCCGGCTTCTTTAGTTGCTATTATGGTGGTTTTTGCCATTGTATTGATTTTTAATATCGAAACCAAAACGGTAGAGGATATTGCCTCTGTTCAGGGAGGTTTTCCTCCATTTCATATTCCGAATATTCCAATTTCTTTTGATACTTTAAAAGTGATATTTCCGTATTCAATAATTGTTGCTGCTGTTGGTTTAACCGAAGGCTTGCTTACGCTGAATCTCGTTGATGAAATTACCGGAACACGAGGAAATAGCAACAGAGAATGTATCGCTCAGGGCGGATCAAATATTTTGAACGGTTTCTTTTTCGGAATGGGTGGGTGTCCTATGATTGCACAAACTTTAGTAAATCTCGGTGCTGGTTCAAGAGCCCGACTTTCGGGAATAATTGCGGCTTTGACTATTTTAATTATCATACTTTTTGGCGCGCCCGTAATTGGAAAATTGCCAATGGCAGCTTTGGTTGGCGTAATGATGATGGTGGCGATTACAACCTTTGAATGGGCAAGTTTCAAGGTGATTAATAAAATGCCTAAACACGATATTTTTGTTGGAATTCTGGTTGCTGTAATTACTATTTTATTGCACAATCTGGCTTTGGCAGTTTTAATTGGAGTTATTATTTCGGCTTTGGTCTTTGCTTGGGAAAGTGCCAAAAGAATTCGTGCGAGACATTATATTGATGAAGAAGGAGTGAAACATTATGAAATTTACGGACCATTATTTTTTGGATCGATAACTGCTTTTATGGAAAAGTTTGATATACAAAATGATCCTTCACACGTTATTATAGATTTTAAAGAAAGCCGAATCGCTGATATGTCGGCAATTGAAGCAGTAAACAATCTGACCAAAAAATACAGCCAGTTAAATAAAGTAATCGAACTGAAACATTTAAGCGAAGACTGCAGAATACTACTTAAAAACGCCGATGCTGTGATTAATGTAAATGTTATTGAAGATCCTAAATATAAAGTGGTTTCGAGATAATGCGGCAATGTGCCAATTTGATAATTAGATAATTCTTAGATTGTGTATAATTTATTATCTAATTTTTGAATTCACTATTGGTAACGAACAAACCCGACAGGTTTTTAAAAACCTGTCGGGTTTGTTCGTTATAAGCATTAGATAATTAATTTAAACATCTGCAGAAAAATTATCTAATTATCAAATTGGCACATTTTCTAATTTAAATAATTTGATTTTCGTAACTTTGTAAAATGAAGCTAACAGAAACCTTAGAAGATTTTTACACCATCAAAGTAAACGGAATGCCCGAAAATCTTAGAAAAGAGATCGGACATTTTAATGTTTTTAAATTAGATGACTTTGTTGGTAATACTTGTAAACCATTTCCTTACACCCGAAAAGACTTTTATAAAATAAGCTTGATCATTGGAAAAAACAAAGTACACTACGCAGATAAAATTTCTGTAATAGAAGATCAGGCCTTGTTTTTTGCAAACCCACAAATTCCGTATAATTGGGAACAGATTGACGAAAATCAAACTGGTTTTTTCTGCATTTTTACAGAAGCTTTTTTTAATCAGTTTGGGAATTTAAAAGAGTATCCTTTATTTCAACCCGGCGGAAATCCAATTGTTCCTATTTCAATGGAATTGGCGGAATCTTTGAAAACGGTTTATTTAAAAATGTTTGACGAAATCAATTCTGATTATACTTTTAAATATGATGTTCTCCGAAATCTTGTTTTTGAAATTATTCATCTGGCTTTGAAAACACAAACGGTAACTACTTCATTATACAGTAAATCGAATGCAACGATTCGGGTTTCTTCTTTATTTTTAGAATTATTAGAAAGACAGTTTCCTATTGAATCCATATCCCAGCAAATTAATTTCCGTTCACCTTCAGAATTTGCCAGCCAGTTAAATGTGCATGTGAATCATTTAAATAAAGCGTTGAAAGAAACCACCGGAAAAACAACTTCTCAAATTATTTCTGAACGAATTGTTCAGGAAGCGATGATTTTATTGAAACAAACTAATTGGAATATTAATGAAATTGCCTGGTGTTTAGGCTTCGAAGAATTGTCTCATTTCATCAATTTCTTTAAGAAAAATGTTCAGCTTTCGCCAAAAACATATCGTGTAACCGAAATTGTTTGATTTTCGTAACTTCTCGTTTGATTGCTTTAAGTTTTTACAAGTAGTTCGCTGATATCTTTGTACTATAATTAAATGTAAAAATTGAAATCATGGAAAATAACAAAGTTTGGTTTATCACAGGTGCCTCAAAAGGACTTGGATTAGAATTAGCAAAAAAATTATTGGCTGAAGGAAAAAAAGTAGCCGCAACGTCAAGAAGTGAACAAGCTCTAATTAAAGAATTAGGAGATCCGTCTGCCAATTTTCTGCCTTTAGAAATGGATTTGACAAATGAGCAAAGCGTTAAAAATGCGATTGAAGTAACTGTAAGCCATTTTAAAACAATTGATGTTTTGGTTAACAATGCAGGTTATGGTTTATTAGGATCATTAGAGGAACTAACCGATGCAGAATCGAGAAAAAACTACGAAGTAAATGTTTTTGGATTATTGAATGTCATTAGAAATACAATGCCGTATATGCGCGCCAATAAATCTGGACATATTTTTAATATCGCTTCGATTGGAGGTTACAACGGAGGTTTTCCGGGTTGGGGAATTTATTGTTCTACAAAATTTGCAGTTGCCGGTTTAACAGAATCTTTAGCGGCAGAAGTAAAAGAATTTGGAGTAAACGTAACATTGGTTTATCCGGGTTATTTTAGAACCGATTTCTTAAAAGATAGTTCTTTATTATTGCCTCAGAGTCCAATTTCAGACTATAAAGCGGTGAGAGAATCTGAAAATGCACATAAAGGAAGCATCAATGAAAATCAACCGGGAGATCCTGAAAAATTTGCAACCGCTTTAATTAAAATGAGCGAGGAAAAAAATCCTGCATTACATTTATTCGTTGGGCAAGATGCTTACGATATGGCAAATGTAAAAATTGCCGAAGTTCAAAAAGAATTGGAGCAATGGAAAGCAGTTTCTGTTTCGACAGGTTTTTAATTAGCTAATTAGAAAATGTGTCAATTAGAAAATTTTATAGATTACGCTAATCATTATCTAATTTTCTAATTGACACATTATCTAATTTTACTCAGCAAGCATATTTTTTACTTCACTAAATTTCCCGTCAACATCTTCAATTTGCAAACCTAAAATGTGAGCAATTAAAGGGTAAACAGAAACGTTTTGAAAAGTAGAAACTTCTTTATTTACTTTAAAAGCTGGGCCTTTTGCATAAAAAATAGCGTGCATATCTTTTTCGTTATTGTCGTAACCGTGCGTTCCGCCTTTTATATGCGTACTTTCTTTACTGACTAAGCTATATCCTTTTTTAGCTTCGATAACAAAGTCATGCACACGCGGATTGGTTCCGTAATGCAATCTTTTTGGAACTTCGCTTGATTTCCAAAATTTAATATTGGGTACTTTTTTTAAAGCTTTAGCAATAGAATCCTGAAATCCGGGTTTTGATTCTAAACTCATAATAGGATTAATTACATCTTTGTAACCGAGCCATTCAGGTTTTAAGTAATCCAGAACGGCTACTTTTTTATCATTGCTGATATCGGCCATTCCGTGATCTGAAACGATGATTAAATTGATTTGTTTTCCGATGGATAATTGATCAAGTCTTGAAGATAATTGCCCCATAACCGAATCCATTTTGTGAACCATTTTTTCATTCTCCGAAGAAAGCGGGCCAAAATTATGTCCCGTATGATCGGGTTCGTCAAAGTATAAAGATACAAGATGAGGTCGTTGTTTTTCAGGAAGTTCTAACCATTTTATAACGGTGTCGATTCTGGTTTCATACGGAGTTTTGCTGTCGTAATTTTTATAATAACTTGGTCTTCGTTTATCCAAATCAGAACCCGGCCAGAAAAAAGAAGCCGTTTTTACACCTTGTTGTTCAGCTACATTCCAAATAGGATTTCCTCCATAAAATCTTGAATCATTTTTTGCATTTGATGATAATGAAAACGATTGGTTTAGAGTAGCATCATAAAAGACATTATTAATAATTCCGTGATGATCCGGATAAAGTCCAGTCACGATCGAATAATGATTTGGAAAAGTTTTGCTTGGATAAGAAGGTTTCATAGATTTTGCATGAACGCCTTCTTTTGCGATTTTATTCATGTT
Source organism: Flavobacterium sp. MEB061 (assembly GCF_000834715.1). Lineage (NCBI taxonomy): Bacteria > Pseudomonadati > Bacteroidota > Flavobacteriia > Flavobacteriales > Flavobacteriaceae > Flavobacterium > Flavobacterium sp. MEB061. The sequence goes on from NZ_JXQR01000014.1 coordinate 138,039, forward strand.
TTGAAGATGAAAATGTTTAGCATAATCCCAGCGAAATCCATCCATAGAAACTAAAACAACATAAGTTTCTTTGTTGGTTTGTGAATGTAAAAGCGTTGTAAAAAGTAAGAGTGTAAAAGATAATAGGTGAGTAGTGAATTTTCTCATTTTGCAATTTTAATAGACTGTAAAGATACTGATAACCGATTTTTAAAAGAAAAAGAGAATGTTAAACTAAGTGAAAGTTTGCCACGAATTACAGGGATTTACGCTAATTTTTTATGCGGAATTATAAGAAAATTAATTCGTGAAAATTCGTGTAATTTGTGGCGAAAAAAAATCTTTTTAATCGTGCAATCTGTGGCAAAAAAAAACGCCAGACATAAATCTGGCGTTTTAAATTTTAAGAAGTTAAGAACGATTACATCATTCCTGGCATACCGCCACCCATTGGCATTCCGCCTCCGTTTTCGTCTTTAATATCAATTAATGCGCATTCTGTAGTAAGGATCATTCCGGCAACTGATGCAGCATTTTCTAATGCAACACGAGTTACTTTTTTAGGATCGATAATTCCAGCTTTAAGCATATCTACGTACTCGTCAGTTTTAGCATTGTATCCAAAATCGCCAGAACCTTCAGCAACTTTTGCTACAACTACAGAACCTTCAAGACCTGCATTTTCAACAATAGTTCTTAATGGAGATTCAACAGCACGAGATACAATCTGAATTCCAGTTGCCTCGTCAGCATTGTCAGCTTTAAGATCAGCTAAAGCAGCTTTAGCTCTTAATAAAGCAACACCACCACCAGCAACAATTCCTTCTTCTACAGCAGCACGAGTTGCATGTAAAGCATCGTCAACTCTGTCTTTTTTCTCTTTCATTTCAACTTCAGAAGCAGCACCAACGTAAAGAACAGCAACGCCACCAGCTAATTTAGCTAAACGCTCTTGTAATTTTTCTTTATCATAATCAGATGTTGTAGTTTCCATCTGACCTTTAATTTGGTTTACTCTGTTTTTGATGATATCAGCTTCGCCAGCACCACTTACAATTGTAGTGTTGTCTTTATCGATAGAAACTCTTTTTGCATTTCCTAACATTTCGATAGTTGTATTTTCAAGTGTATAACCTCTTTCTTCAGAAATTACAGTTCCACCAGTTAAGATAGCGATATCTTCTAACATTGCTTTTCTTCTATCTCCAAAACCTGGAGCTTTTACAGCAGCAATTTTAAGAGCACCTCTTAATTTGTTTACTACTAATGTAGAAAGAGCTTCTCCGTCAACATCTTCAGCAATAATTAATAATGGTTTCCCTGATTGAGCAACTGGCTCTAAAACAGGTAGTAATTCTTTTAAAGAAGAAACTTTTTTGTCGTATAATAAGATGTATGGAGAGTCTAATTCAACTTCCATTTTCTCTGGGTTTGTTACAAAGTAAGGAGAAAGATATCCTCTGTCAAATTGCATTCCTTCAACAACATCTACGAAAGTATCAGTTCCTTTGGCTTCTTCAACAGTAATAACACCTTCTTTTCCAACTTTTGCGAAAGCAGTAGCGATTAATTCACCAATTACTTCGTCATTGTTTGCAGAGATAGAAGCAATTTGTTTGATTTTATCAGAATCGCTTCCAACCACTTTAGCTTGTTTTGCAAGGTCAGCAACGATAGCTTCAACGGCCTTATCGATACCACGTTTCAAATCCATTGGATTTGCGCCTGCAGCAACGTTTTTCAAACCTTCTTTTACGATAGCCTGAGCTAAAACTGTAGCAGTTGTAGTTCCGTCACCCGCTAAATCATTTGTTTTAGAAGCTACTTCCTTAACCATTTGCGCGCCCATGTTTTCTAATGGGTCTTTTAATTCGATTTCTTTTGCAACAGAAACACCATCTTTAGTAACTGTTGGTCCACCAAATGATTTTCCGATGATTACGTTACGACCTTTTGGTCCAAGAGTTACTTTTACAGCATTTGCTAATGCATCAACACCACGTTTTAATCCGTCACGTGCTTCAATATCAAATTTTATATCTTTTGCCATTTTTTCTTAATTTTTGTTTAAAGTTTGATTTGTTTCAAGTTATTATAGTTTTAATACACAGAACTTGATCCTTTTTGTTTTTAGATTATTGCTAAGATATCATCCTCACGCATAATCAAATAATCAGTTCCTTCAAGTTTTAATTCTGTTCCTGCATATTTACCATAAAGAACAGTATCGCCAACTTTTACGGTCATAGTGTGATCTTTAGAACCATTTCCTACAGCAACTACAGTTCCCTTTTGTGGTTTTTCTTTGGCAGTGTCCGGAATAAAAATCCCTGAGGCAGTTTTGGTTTCAGCTGCAACAGGCTCAATAAGTACGCGATCTGAAAGCGGTTTAATGTTTAAGGCCATGATTTTATATTATTATAAGTTATACGTTTTTTAATGTTCAATAAACTTTCAGAAATTATGCCATGCTCTAAAAACTGACATTATTTCCTAAAAAAAATGCCAGCTTTGACAGGCTGGCATTTAATATTATTTCAAAATGATTATTTTGCTGCAGGTGCTGCCGGAGCAGGTGTTTGCTGTACCGGAGCTGCTGGTGTATTTGTTGCAGGAGCTTCTGTTTTTTCAATAAGTTTAGAATCAGTATCGCTTAAAGATCCTGTAAAGCTTAAACTTGAAAGCAAGATTAGAGCAATCAAAATTGTAGCTAATGTCCAAGTACTTTTATCTAAAAAGTCAGTTGTTTTTTGTACTCCACCTAACATTTGAGTTCCACTAATTGTAGACGACAATCCGCCTCCTTTAGGGTTTTGAACCATAATTACTACGATCAATAGAAAACAAACTATTGTGATTAAAACTAAAAAAATTGAAAATGTGCTCATTGCTTACTTATTATTGTTATTTTGTTGTAAAATCTTTATATCCGAAATACGGTCTGCAAAGAAACTAATTTTTTCTGGATATTTCAAAATTAATATTTCATATGCTTGTATTGCCTTTGTATATTTTTTTTGTTCCAAATAAACACGGGCTAAAGTCTCGGTCATCAAATACGAATTGTCCTCTTGATTAATGTTAAATTGAATTGGAGGCAGCGTTATTGGATCTGATTTGATTGGCGAAATTTTAGGATTTGTTTCAATAAATTTATCAATCAGTTCTGCCTTTTTCTTTTTTTCGTCTTCAACTATTTCTGTTTCCGGAACTGTTTGTTTAATTGGTTCAGGAGTTCTCTCTACTTTTTGTGTATTTTCTTCAACTGTTTTTATATCTTCCTGAACAATTTCATTTGTTCTGTCAATAGGTTCCGGTCTTGCTAATTGCAGCCATTCCTGAAAAGAATGTTTCTCTTTTACCGAAAAATCTAAAGGCTTTCCTATTTCGAGATTTTCCTCGGCAATTTTTACAGTTTCTTCAAATTGTGTCTTTAGGATATTTTTTTCAATTATCGATTCTTCGATGCTATCTGTTATAATTTCCTTAGACTCTTCTATAAATATAGGTTCCTCAAGAATAAAATTAATTACTTCTTTAGGACTTTCTTCAACAGTCGTTGGTTGATCCAGAATAGTAGGAATAACTTCGTTTGGTTTTTCTTCTGTAATTTTTACCTCTTCAAAAACAACGCTGGCAATTTCTTTATGCTGTTCTGTAATTTTTGGTGTATCGACAATAATAGCTGCAGCTTCTTTTTCTGCAGGTTTTGACTCTTCAAATATAACCGTTGTGGCTTCTTTGATTGATTTATAAATGGATTCTTCTATAGGATCAATTCTTATTTCAGTGTGTTTTTTCGGTTCTTCAAAAACAACTGGTGCGATTTCTTCAATAGTAGAAACTGGTTTCTCAATAACAGGATCAAAGTTTTCTTTAATATCTTCTACTTCATCATCATCTACTACTTCTTCAAAAAAAGTGTGTTTGGTTTCTTTAACTGGAATCACGATAGTTTCTTCCTTAATACTATCAATTGATTCGTTATGAGTTTTTACTTCTTCAAAAACAGCAGGTTCTGTTTCCTCAGCCAGAATTAAGACATCTTCTTTAATATCTTCTGTGTTTATGATTTCTTCATTAACAACCGATTTCTTCTCTTCAATCGTTTTTACATCAGCATCTTCAATACTATCTTCAGGTTTCTCTTCTGTTTTTATTACTTCTTCAAAAACAATTGATTTAGTTTCTTCAATAATAGGTTCGACAGTTTTTTCTTCTGTCTTTATTGAATCTTCAAAAACATTCGAAGTAGCTTGTTTTATAGATGTTAATATAGACTGCTCAATAGGATCAATTCTAACTTCGATACTTTTTTTGATTTCATCAGGCGAAACTACTTCGCTATCAAGAACATTAATATTTAAAAGATCACGAAGTTTTTTATCATAAAAATCATTTTGAATAGAAGTAAAAGTTTCCGAGGTAATGAAATCAAATAAAATAGAGCGATCTGCAGTATGCGCGGCAGTAACTTTTAATGCATAATTATACTTAAAACTATTTTGGTTAAAAAGCCCTTTTAATCGTAGCGCTCTCGCACTTTGAAAATACGGAAATTCAATCAAAACATTGCCTAATGCCTCCGTTTGCTTTTCTGTAATGGCATCGGGTTTGTTTATTAGGTATGTATAATCAGTTACATTCATTGTTTTTTTTGTTTAATCGTTTGTTTTGTTTAACTGTTTAATCGTTTGTAAAACCGATTCAACGATTAACCGATTTAACAAATCAACTTTTTTACCATTTTGCTAATGACTCATTGAAAATATCCTGAGTAATCCTGTCGTAAATTTCTTTGATGGCAGCATTTAAAGAAGACCCAACAAGTTGTGTTGTTCCGGGATAATCTTTGTAGAACTCAAATGTTTTTTCAAAATCATCTGTTTCTTTCTTTTTGTTTGTAAATCGAACATTTATACGAATTGTCAAACGGTTTTGTGCCGCTTGCTGATCTGCAGTTGCAGTCATTGGTGTTGTTCTGTAATCTACAATCTCTCCTTCATAAGTTAAATCACCACCGCTGCTTACCAGGTTTAAATTAGTTTGATTCTGAATTAAATCTTGTAATGCCAATGTGAAATCTCTGTCGATTCCAGGTTCTATCAAATCAGCATTATTCTGAAAGAAATTTACCTGAAAAGTTTCAGCATCAATTTTTCCTGTTCCGGTAAAATTATAAACTCCACAGCCGCTAAAAGTCGTAGCAACTAATAGAATTAAAAGATATTTTAAGTTTTTCATTTTTTATTTTAAGAATTCATTTGCGAGTTCGCTCACGCTTCGGGTCAAAGATATAATTTTCGTTTAAAACATTTTGCGTCTTAGCGTCTTTGTGGCAAAACTATAAATCAAATTGTTTAATTTTTCTATATAAAGTTCTTTCAGAAATACCTAATTCATCTGCAGCAGCTTTACGTTTTCCTTTGTTTTTTTCTAATGATTTTTTGATCATTTCGATTTCTTTTTGTTCTAAACGTAAAATTTCTTCTTCCTCAATAGTCTCGGCAAACAAATAATTGTCGTCCTGAATTTGATAATTGTCTTCACGCGTTGCGGGCGTCATAACTGCAGTTCTTGGTTCTTCTTCAAAATCTATTTCACTGTCATTTTCCTGCGAACCGTATATTTTCTGAATTAAATTCGGATTAATATCCTGCACTTTTGATGTGCCGTTTTTCATTAATTCTAAAGTGAGTTTTTTCAAATCGTTCAAATCACTTTTCATATCAAAAAGCACTTTGTACAAAATATCTCTTTCGGTACTAAAATCGCTTTCTTTCTTTTTATCATTAATTACAGATGGCAAATTACTTCCTTCAGTTGGCAAATACGATTGTAAAGTGGCCAATGTAATATCGCGATTGGTTTCTAAAACAGAGATTTGCTCGGCAACATTTCGCAATTGACGAATGTTTCCGTTCCATCTGAATTTTTGTAAAAGCTGAACTGCATCATCATCTAACTTTAACGGAGGCATTTTATATTTATGCGCAAAATCGGCAACAAATTTTCTAAACAATAAATGAATATCCTCGTTTCTTTCACGCAAAGGCGGCAAAGTGATTTCTACAGTAGTTAAACGATAGTATAAATCCTCACGAAATTTTCCTTTTTCAATTGCATTAAATAAATTCACATTCGTTGCTGCAACAATTCTAACATTTGTTTTTTGAACCTGAGAAGAACCTACTTTTATAAATTCTCCATTTTCAAGTACACGAAGCAAACGAACCTGAGTGGTTAAAGGCAATTCACCAACTTCATCCAGAAAAATAGTTCCGCCATCTGCCACTTCAAAATAACCTTCACGCGTGCTTGTGGCTCCGGTAAAAGCACCTTTTTCGTGTCCAAAAAGTTCACTGTCAATAGTTCCCTCTGGGATAGCTCCACAGTTTACAGCAATATATTTACCATGCTTTCTGTGTGAAAGCGAATGAATTATTCTCGGGATATTCTCTTTACCAACACCACTTTCCCCGGTTACCATTACCGAAATATCAGTAGGAGCAACCTGAATGGCTTTTTCAATGGCGCGATTTAATTTTGGGTCATTTCCAATAATCTCAAATCGTTGTTTTATTGCTTGAACTGTTTCCATGTGTAATTTTGTTTCAAGTTTTTATTTGTTTCAGGTTTCAAGTTTTACCCTTAACTTTTTAAACTTTTCTTTATGTCTATTGAATTAAAAAGAAGTTTTAATTCGCTGTATTGATCGCCTTTTAAGTCTTCTTTAATAATAGGTAATGCAGAAGTTTTAGTTAAATAAATCAATATCCATTTGTCTGTTTCTTTAATTTGAAAACATTCTTTCCAAGGATTTTCTATTCTAAAACTTTCTGCTTCTTGTGTAAATGAGTCTTTTGTAAAAGTTATTTTTTGAAACTCCAGGTTTTTTTTATTTTTAAGAATGTTCTTTTTGATATTATTGATTGTTAGAAAATAGATACCAAACCAAATCAAAATAACCATTCCAAAAGGTAGAAGATCAAAAATATCCCATTTAATATTGGTTTCAGATTGTGTAGTTGATAGAATTATGTTTTGTAAGAGAACAAAAAAGAAAATAAAAATAATGAATTTTACAAAACCCATTCTCGAAAGCAGATATTTAGAAACCTTAACTAAAACATCTACGTTAGGCTTATATTCAATAACGATTTCTTTTTCCATTCTTATTTTATTTGGTTTTTAATAACTCTTAATCAATCTAATATACGTTTCAAGTTACAAAGAAAACCTGAAACTTGAAACCTGAAACAAATTTTCTTAATTCATTTCAGAATATCCAACCGCTTCACCTTTTAAAGTTCCACTAGTACAACTTGTGATTTTTACGTTTACGAAATCTCCAATTTTATAGTTTTCTTTTGGGAAAACAACTGTAATACTTTGAGAATTTCTTCCTGAGAATTCTTCTTTTGATTTTTTAGAAACTTTTTCTACAAGAACTTCAACGATTTGTCCAACGAATTCTTCGCTTCTGAACCAGGCGTGTTTTTGTTGCAAGTCGACAATTTCCTGTAATCTTCTCGCTTTCGTTTCTTCCGGAACATCATCTTCCATTTTTCTTCCGGCCAAAGTTCCAGGGCGCTCAGAATATGAATACATATAACCGAAATTATATTTCACATATTCCATCAAACTCATGGTGTCCTGGTGATCTTCTTCAGTTTCAGTTGGAAAACCGGCAATCATATCTTGTGAAATCGAAGCATTCGGAATAATCGTCTTGATTTTATCAATCAAAGTCATATATTCTTCACGAGTGTGCAAACGATTCATTTCTTTTAGAATTCTGTTGCTTCCGGACTGAACAGGCAAGTGTATGTGTTTACAAATATTTGGATATTTGGCAATAACATGTAAAATACTTTCATGCATATCCTGCGGATTAGAAGTCGAAAATCTGATTCTCATTTTTGGGAAACCTACTGCAACCATTTCAAGTAACTGATCAAAATCTACTGCCGTTGCTTTTTGCATTTCAGAGGCGTTTACAAAATCTTTTTTCAAACCGCCGCCGTACCAAAGATAACTGTCAACGTTTTGACCTAAAAGTGTAATTTCCTTAAAGCCTTTATCCCATAAATCCTGAATTTCTTTCATGATACTTTGTGGCTCACGGCTACGCTCACGTCCGCGTGTAAAAGGTACAACGCAAAACGTACACATATTGTCGCAACCACGGGTAATCGAAACCAAAGCTGTAATTCCATTACTCATCAAACGAACCGGTGAAATATCTCCGTATGTTTCCTCTTTCGATAAAATGACATTGATAGCGTCGCGGCCTTCTTCAACTTCTGCCAATAAATTGGGTAGATCTTTGTAAGCATCAGGACCAACAACAAGGTCGACTATTTTTTCTTCTTCAAGAAACTGACTTTTCAAACGTTCGGCCATACAGCCTAGAACGCCTACTTTCATTTTCGGGTTAATACGTTTTACTGCATTATATTTTTCCAGACGTTTGCGAATAGTCTGTTCTGCCTTATCTCGAATCGAGCAGGTATTTACCAGAACCAAGTCTGCTTCTTCAAGAGTTTGAGTAGTATTATATCCGTTAATCGATAAAATGGAAGCTACGACCTCACTGTCCGAAAAATTCATCGCACAACCGTAACTTTCTATAAAAAGTTTTTTTGTATTCTCAGGCTTATTCTCCAAAACAAGACTTTCGCCCTGTTTGCTTTCTTCAATAATCTTTTCCATTGTATAATTTCAAAGTGCAAAGATAACGCAAAAGGTATAATTGTGACAAGATGGCAGGAAAAAGATTTTAGAATTCTGTCCCGAAGCCTCGGGATAGATTTTAGATAGGTTTATAGTGCCTATAGAAGCCTTTTCTTTAATAAACTTAGTTTCAGATTAAAGGATTAAAAAAGATTCTCAAAGCTTTGCGAACTTCTTCTGAAATTTTTCAGCTTAAAATTAAAACTTAGCGACCTTTGCGTAAAACCTTTGCGGCCTCTGCGGTAAAATTTTAGTGTTTCCAAAAGCATTTAGTATATAAATAATTCTAAAAGCTAAAGTCTGAAATCTAGAATTTAAAATTCCTTCTAAGAAGTTTACTGTTAAAAAAAGAGCATATCTGAACCGTACTTTCTTTAAAAGTTATACCTATATATATAATGCATTACTTTACAGATAAATCTGCAATTTTTAGAAACATAATATCAAAATACCTCAAAAATGCATTATCGGAGTTGATATTTAAAAAAAACTTCTACTTTTGTTGCAGAAAAATAGATCAATGGCAAAGAATTTAGTAATAGTGGAATCACCTGCAAAGGCGAAAACGATAGAGAAATTTCTAGGAAGTGATTTTCAGGTCGAGTCTAGTTATGGACACATAGCCGACTTACCATCAAAGGAAATAGGGGTAGATGTTGAAAATGGATTTAAACCTAAATACGAAGTTTCTCCTGATAAAAAAGCCTTAGTAAGTAAATTAAAGACACTATCTAAAAATGCCGAAATGGTTTGGCTAGCAAGCGATGAGGACCGCGAAGGAGAAGCTATTTCATGGCACTTGGCGGAAGAATTAAAACTAGATGTAAAAAAAACCAAACGAATTGTTTTTCACGAGATTACCAAATCTGCGATTCTTAAAGCAATCGAGAATCCACGAGAAATTGATTATAATTTAGTAAATGCACAACAGGCACGCCGTGTTTTGGATCGTTTAGTAGGTTATGAATTATCTCCGGTTTTATGGAGAAAAATTAAAGGAGGACTTTCTGCCGGACGTGTACAGTCAGTTTCTGTTCGTTTGATTGTAGAAAGAGAACGCGAAATCCAGAATTTCAACGCAGTTGCCAGTTATTCTGTTGTTGCAGAATTCGTAAATGAGGCAGGGAAAGCTTTTAAAGCTAAATTGCCAAAAAATTTCAATACTAAAAAAGAAGCCGAAGATTTCTTAAAACAAAACATCGGATCACAATATAAGGTAGCAGATTTAGAAACTAAACCTACCAAAAAATCTCCAACAGCACCATTTACAACTTCTACATTGCAACAAGAAGCTGCAAGAAAATTGTATTTGCCGGTAGGAATCACCATGCAGCTTGCACAGCGTTTGTACGAAGCCGGACTTATTACTTATATGAGAACGGATAGTGTGAACCTTTCTAAAGATGCAATGGATGCTGCCGAAGCTGAAATCATAAAATCATACGGAAAAGAGTTTTCAAAACCTCGAACTTTTGCTAATAAAAGCAAAGGGGCACAAGAAGCGCACGAAGCAATTCGTCCGACGGATATGTCGCGTCATACCGTAAATATTGATCGTGATCAGGCTCGTTTGTATGATTTGATCTGGAAAAGAACGTTAGCGTCTCAAATGAGTGATGCACAATTAGAAAGAACAAATGTAAAAATTGAAGCTAATAATCACGATGAACTTTTTACGGCTTCTGGAGAAGTTTTGCTTTTTGAAGGTTTCCTGAAAGTTTATCTTGAAGGGCATGATGATGATGAGGAAGAACAAGAAGGAATGTTGCCTGCATTAAAAGTAAACGAAAAGTTAGTAAACAATTATATTACAGCTACAGAAAGATATTCAAGGCCACCGGCTCGTTATACAGAGGCATCTTTGGTGAAAAAATTAGAAGAATTAGGAATTGGTCGTCCGTCTACGTACGCACCAACTATTTCTACTATCATCAACAGAAATTATGTTGAAAAAGGAACTCTAGAAGGTCAGGAACGTAATTATACGCAACTTACTTTGCAAACTGGTAAAGTTGGAGAGAAGTTGCTGAAAGAAAATACAGGTTCTGATAAAGGAAAATTAGTTCCAACAGATATTGGAACAATTGTTACTGATTTCTTGGTTAAAAATTTCGGAAACATCCTTGATTATAATTTTACAGCAAAAGTAGAACAGGATTTTGACGAAATTGCCGAAGGAAATATTGACTGGGCAACCATGATGCAGGAATTCTACAATAAATTCCACCCAAATGTAAAAGAAGTTGAAGCTAACGCAGAACGTGAAAGTGGAGAAAGAATTTTGGGTAAAGATGCTGACGGAAGACAAGTATCCGTACGTTTAGGAAAATTTGGACCAATGGCTCAAATTGGAGAAGCAGACGATGAAGATAAAAAGTTTGCAAGCTTAATGTCTGATCAGAATATTGGAAACATTACACTTGAAGAAGCTTTAAATTTATTCTTGCTTCCTAAAAGTCTAGGTGAATATAAGGGAGAAGAAGTAGAGGTGAGTAATGGCCGTTATGGACCTTACGTGCGTCATGGAAGTGTTTTTATTTCCCTGCCAAGAGGAGAAGATCCGCTTGGAGTTTCTAAAGAAAGAGCTCAGGAATTAATTGACGAAAAAGCACTTGCTGATGCGCCAATTGCAGTATATAAAGGAGAAGCTGTTCAAAAAGGAGTGGGGCGTTTTGGTCCCTTCATTAAATGGAACGGTCTTTTTGTAAACGTAAGCAAAAAATACAATTTTGATAATTTATCGCAACAAGATGTTGAAGAACTAATTGAAGATAAATTACAGAAAAATATAGATAAAGTTCTTCACAATTGGGAAGACGAAGGAATTTTGGTTGAAAAAGCACGTTGGGGCCGTTCGGTGATTACGAAAGGTAAGATCAAAATTGAATTAAGCAAAGATGTTGATGCTACACAATTGACATTAGCTCAGGTTCAGGAAATGATTGCAGCTAAAACTCCGGCAAAGAAAACGCCAGCAAAAAAAGCAACAACCGCAAAAAAAGCACCAGCTAAAAAAGCAGCTGCAAAAAAGAAATAAAAAATGGAATTTGATTTTCTAGAACCAGTTAACGAAGGAATTTTAAAATTCATTAGTTCGTTGTCTTCTCAAGAATTGGGTAGTAAAATTGTTTTGCACACACAGGATCAGTTTCCGGACATAAGCAAAATTACTATTGCTATTGTTGGAGTTTTAGAAGATCGTAGAAATATTGATATCGTTAATGAAGTAAACCTGACGGCTGTTCGTAAAAAGCTTTATGGCATGTTTCCGGGTAATTGGGATGCTTCTATTGCTGACTTGGGAGATATTCTTGCAGGCGATTCAGTTGAGGATACTTATTTTGCACTTAAGAAGGTAACTTCGGCATTAATTAAGAATAAAGTGATTCCTATAGTCCTGGGAGGTTCACAGGATTTAACCTATGCTTTGTATCGTGCTTATGATGATTTAGAGCAAATGGTTAATATGGTTGCTGTAGATAACAGATTTGATTTTGGTAAGGAAAATGAGACGGTTTCAGCCAATTCGTATCTCACAAAAATCATAATTGATGAGCCAAATAATCTTTTTAATTATTGTAATATCGGATATCAAACCTATTACAATTCTCAGGAAGAAATTGATTTGATAGAAAAATTGTTCTTTGACGCATACCGATTAGGTGAAATTTCGAATAATATAGCTCTGGCAGAGCCTGTTTTTAGAGATGCTGATTTAGTTAGTATCGATTTGAATTCGGTAAAATCATCTGCTTCGGGTAATAATGTTACTTTTGAACCTAATGGTTTTAATGGTAAAGAGATCTGTGCTTTAGCAAGATACGCGGGAATTAGTGATAAAGTTTCGTCATTTGGAATCTTTAATCACAATAATACCGTATATGAGTCTGCAATGATTGCGCAAATTATTTGGTATTTTATAGAAGGGTATCATTATCGTTCTAAAGAGTATCCTTTTGGAAGCAGAACGAACTATTTGAAATATATAGTTCCAATGGAAGATGAAGAATTAATTTTTTATAAAAGTGACAAAACTGATCGTTGGTGGATCGAAATTCCATTTGAATCAAATGGTCACAATAAATTGAAAAGAAATACGTTATTACCCTGTTCTTACGACGAATATTTGTGCGCTTGCAACCAAGAATTGCCGGAAAGATGGTGGAAAGCGCAGAGAAAAAACGCTTTGTAGAGCAAAAATTTAACGAAAATCAGAAAAATAGAATTTTTGTAAAAATTTGTTAAATAAATTTAGTAAGTTAATATTTATAAAATATAAAATTTAACGTTTTACGTCGGTTTTTTGCGTTAGTTTATCGACAAAATATTTTTTTTTTATTTTATTTAACATTATTTTTGAACGGTGAAATAAATTTCGTGAGTAGTGTTGTTTTTTTAATAAATAATAAATACGTTTACGGACTTATAATAATGAATAGATAATCCCAAATTTATATGAAGAAGTTTATTGCATTTGCAGCAATTTTAACACTAGTAATCGGCTGTGGTAAGTCAGGTGACAAAGGAGAGTTAGTTGGTGTTACAGGAGGGAAATGGCATCCCGAAAAGCCATATGGAATGACTTTGGTTCCAGGTGGATCATTTATCATGGGTAAATCAGATGCTGATTTAGCTAATGTTGAGGATGCTCCAACTAAAACTGTAACAGTTCGTTCGTTTTACATGGATGAAACTGAAATCACTAACAGTGAGTATCGTCAATTTGTAGAATGGGTAAAAGATTCTACAATGAGAGTGCGTTTGGCTATTCTAGCTGATGAAACTGGTCAAAAAGCATCGTCAGATGGTAAAGGTAAAAAAGCTGGAAGTATTGCTGATTATGCATTTAACGATTCTGAGCCAGATAAAATGACGGCTTACGATAAGTATATGTATGATAACTACTATAGTGTTGGAACAAAAGATGATCCTTATGCTGGTAGAAAATTAAACAAAAAAGTTAAGTTAATTAAAGATACAAAAGGTTATCCGGATGAGTATTATACTGAGGTAATGGACTCTATGTATTTGCCAATTGAAGAATCATATAATGGTTTAAGAACAGTTGATGTAAATAAATTGAAATTCCGTTATTCTTGGATGGATATTCAGGCTGCAGCAAAAGCTAAAGTTGGAAAAAGAAAAGACTTTGTAAAAACAGAGCAGGTGAGAATTTATCCTGATACTACTGTGTGGATTAAAGATTTTGCTTACTCATATAATGAGCCAATGCATAATGATTATTTCTGGCACAAAGCTTATGGAGATTACCCTGTTGTTGGAGTTACATGGAAACAAGCAAAAGCATTTTGTGCTTGGAGAACTTTAAATAAAAACAGCTACATTAAATCTAAGAAAAAAGGACGTGACTTAGTAAACTCTTTCAGATTGCCAACTGAGGCAGAATGGGAGTATGCTGCAAGAGGAGGTCTGGAATCTGCTACTTATCCTTGGGGTGGTCCTTATACTAAAAGTGACAGAGGTTGTTTCTTAGCAAACTTTAAACCAAGCAGAGGAGATTATGCTGCTGATGAAGCTTTGTATACAGTTGAGGCTAAATCATATGAAGTAAATGGTTACGGATTATACAACATGGCAGGAAATGTTTCAGAATGGACGGATTCAGCTTATAATCCAAATGCTTACGAATATGTTTCTACAATGAACCCTAACGTAATTGATGGAAACAACCAAAGAAAAGTGGTTCGTGGAGGATCTTGGAAAGACGTTGCTTACTTCCTACAAGTAAGTACTCGTGATCACGAATACGCTGATTCTGCTAGAAGTTATATTGGTTTCAGAACTGTACAAGATTACATGGGAACTCAAGTAACGGGCGGAAAAAAGAAAAAGTAAATTATAATTAAATCAATAACCAAATCGAATCTATTTTAAATTAAAACCTAAAAAAAAATTATCATTATGGCATTATTAAGTAAAAAAGCAATGAATTTCGCTTATGGTATGGGAGCGGCAGTAGTAATCGTTGGAGCATTATTCAAAATTACTCACTTTGAAATTGGACCATTAACAGGTACTGTAATGCTTTCTGTGGGATTGTTAACTGAAGCGTTAATCTTTGCCCTTTCTGCTTTCGAACCAGTTGAAGATGAATTAGACTGGACACTTGTTTACCCGGAATTAGCTAACGGACAAGCTAGACAAAAATCTGACAAAGTAGAAACTCCTTCTGATGCTCAAGGATTATTGTCTCAAAAATTAGACGTAATGTTAAAAGAAGCTAAAATTGACGGTGAGTTAATGTCAAGTTTAGGAAACAGTATCAAAAATTTCGAATCAGCTGCTAAAGGAATTGCTCCTACTGTAGATTCAATCGCTTCTACTAAAAAATATAGCGAAGAATTATCTATGGCTGCTGCTCAAATGGAATCATTAAACAGCTTATACAAAGTTCAATTAGAAAGTGCTTCAAGAAATGCTGAAGCTAATAAAGAAATTGCTGACAATGCATCTAAATTAAAAGAACAAATGCAATCTATGACTGCAAACATTGCTTCTTTAAACAGTGTTTACGGTGGTATGCTTTCTGCAATGAGTAACAAAGGATAATTAGTTTTTGACTATTATATTAAAATTATTAATAAGAACTAATTAGAAAAAAATGGCAGGAGGAAAATTAACCCCTAGACAGAAGATGATTAACCTGATGTATCTGGTTTTCATCGCAATGTTGGCAATGAACGTATCGAAAGAAGTAATTTCTGCTTTTGGTTTGATGAATGAAAAATTTGAAGATGCAAACACTTCTTCAGTTGCAACAAACACTTCATTATTGACATCTTTAGATCAAAAAGCTGCTGAAGCAAAAGGAGAATTCGCTATTGCTGCAGTAACTGCTCACAAAGTAGAAGCTATCTCAAAAGGATTTTATGATTATATAGCAACTTTAAAGGCTCAATCTATCAAAGGTTTTGAAGTAGAGAAAGAAACTGGAAAATTGCCTTATGAGGCAATGGATAGAGGAGATAATATCGACGACTGGTTTACAGGAGACGGTTACACTAAAAAAGGTAACGATATTATTGCTGCAATTCAAAAATACAAGGCAGACATGAAAGCTGCTTTAGGAACAGATAAAAAATATGCTCCAATTATCGCAGAGATTGAAAAAAAATTCGATGTTTCTGATGTAAAAAATAAAGAAGGTGTAAAACAAAAATACTTAGATTACCACTTTAAAGGTTTCCCTGCAATTGCTTCGGCTGCAAAACTTTCAACTTGGCAAAATGACGTTAAAAAAGCTGAAACTGATGTTTACAACAGTGCTTTAGGAAAAGCTGCGGTTGCTGCTGCTTCTTACAGTAATTATCAGGCGATCGTTGTTTTAGATAAAAATGCTTATTTTCAAGGAGAAAAAGTAACAGGTAAAGTAGTTTTAGGTCGTTATGACGAAAACACAAAACCAACTTCATTCCAAGGTCCTGGACAAATTGTTAACGGACAAGCTGTTATTTCATTAACTGCAGGTGGTGTTGGAGAGCAAGATATTAATGGACAATTTACATTCTTAGAGGATGGTAAAAACATTCCACTTAAATTTGCTGGAAAATATGTTGTAGTACCAAGACCTAACTCAGCTACTATTTCTGCTGATAAAATGAATGTTGTTTATAGAGGAGTTGTTAACCCAATTTCTGTATCTTTTGCTGGTGTTGATGCTAACAAAATTGTTGCAAGCGCGCCAGGATTAGCTTCTGCTGGTAAACCAGGTAAATATAATATGAGCCCGGGTCAAGGAACAGAAGCTACAATTTCTGTTACCGGAACATTACCAAACGGAGATAAAGTTACAGATAAGAAAACATTTAGAATTAAAGGTATTCCTGGACCAACAGGTACAATTAGAGGTGAAATGGGTGTTGTTAAAGGGCCTAAATCTAACTTAGAAATTGCTACAATTGGTGCTAAATTACTTGATTTTGATTTCGAAGTTGGTTTAGATGTTGTTGGATTTAACTTAAAAGTTACTGGACAACCTACAGTTGTTGTTTCTGGTAACAGATTAAATGCACAATGCAAGCAAATTCTTTCAAGAGCTGGAAAAGGAGATCAGGTTACTATTTCTGAAATTAAAACTAAACTTGTTGGAGCTGGTAGTTATTTATTACCAAGAACTGCTCCGGTAATTTACGAAATACAATAATAAAGTAGGTAAAACTACGTTCAATATCTTATAATGATACCACGATGAAAGTAAGAAATTTTTTAATAGCTATTGTTTCTATTGCAGGAGGATTTGCTGCTAACGCGCAATCTAATTTGCTTAATGCAAAAACACCTGCACAAATAGGACTTAAGACTCCTGCACAGCTTATCTCAGATAATGACAAACCGTTAGCTTACGGTTATGTAGATGACAGAGATGTATTGATGGGAAAAACTACTTGGGAAATCATTGATTTGAATGAGAAAATTAATTTTCCATTATACTTTCCGGTAGATACTGCTAACATTGGTGCTGACAGACGTTCATTATATGACGTTTTGACTAAAGCTATGAAAAATGGCAAGATAACTGAAGTGTACTCTGATAGTTATTTCAATACTAAAAAATCTTTGAAAGATATTGAAGGTTCATTATCTCGTATTGATACAACAGATGCTGGTAGAGAGTTAATCAATCAATATCCTGATGACTACAAAACACGTGTTGTGAAGAAAAAAGTAGTTACTGGTACTGGTAAAAAGAAAGTGGTTACTTATGTTGATGAAACAGTTGGGCCAACAAGAACAGTTCCTGCTGAGTATGTCTTAAGACAGGATCTTACTTCTGCAGATGTTACACAATACAAAATTAAAGGATACTGGTATTTTGACAAACGTCAGAGTGAATTGAAGTATCGTTTATTAGGTATTTGTCCTGTAACTCCGGACGTTTATACTATGAACAGTGACGAAAAGGATTATATTGAGTTGTTCTGGATTTTCTATCCTAATTCAAGAGAAGCTTTGCATGAAGCAAAAGCTTTTAACGATAGCAATTCAGCATTACCAATATCTTTCGATCAAATTTTAAATTCAAGACGTTTTAATGCTGTTGTCTACAAAGAAGAAAACTTGTACGGAGATCGTGAGATCAAAGAATACATGAAAGATAACGCGCAAAATCAGTTGTTAGAATCTGAGAGAGTGAAAGAGAAAATCCGTAACTTCGAGCAAGATATGTGGAACTACTAAGTTCTAAATCAAAATTTTATAAAAAACTCTTACTATATTTGTAGTAAGAGTTTTTTTTTGCCCCATCTTAATTAAAATTATTGATACCTGAAATTGGTTGGATTTTTTAATCCTTAATTCCCTTTTGGAGAAATTGTTAAATTTTATTGTTTTTTTTATTTATGTAGGAAAAATAACAATAAAACATGTAATTTTACGTTTGAAATGTTTTAACGATATGATGATGGATATAAAGAAAATTTTAGTTGCTATTATATGGGTCTTAGGAAGTTTTGTTTCTAATGCACAGTCGAATTTGCTTAACGCAAAAACAGCTGATCAAATTGGGCAAAAAAGCCCTGCTCAGCTTATTTCAGACAATGACAAGCCATTGTCATATGGTTATGTTGACGACAGGGATGTTTTAATGGGAAAGACAGTTTGGGAAATTATTGATTTAAACGAAAAAATCAACTTTCCATTATATTTTCCCGTAGATTCTGCTAATATTGGTCCAGACAGACGTTCCTTGTATGATGTTTTGACCAAAGCCATGAGAAATGGAAAAATAACAGAAGTGTATTCTGATAGTTATTTTAATACCAAAAAAACTTTAAAAGATATTCAAGGCTCATTATCTCGTGTTGACACAACAGATGCGGGTAGAGAACTGATTAATCAATATCCTGATGACTATAAGACACGGGTAGTGAAGAAAAAAGTAGTAACTGGAACAGGTAAAAAGAAAGTCGTAACCTATGTTGATCAAACTATAGGGCCAACACGAACGGTCCCTGCTGAATATATCTTAAGGCAAGATCTTACAGCAGCAGATGTTACACAATATAAAATTAAAGGATATTGGTATTTTGACAAACGTCAAAGTGAGTTAAAATATCGTTTATTAGGTATTTGCCCTGTAACTCCGGACGTTTATACCATGAATAGTGACGAAAAGGATTATATTGAATTATTTTGGGTTTTCTTCCCAGATGCACGGGTTGCATTGCATGAAGCAAAAGCTTTTAATGATGCTAATTCGGCTGTACCAATTTCTTTTGATCAGATATTGAATTCAAGGCGATTTAATGCAGTTATCTATAAAGAAGAAAATATGTATGGAGATCGTGAGATCAAACAATATATAAGAGATGATGCGCAAAGTCAATTGTTTGAATCTGAAAGAGTAAAAGAGAAAATCCGTAATTTTGAGCAAGATATGTGGAACTACTAAGTCTCTATATGCATTATAACAAAAACTCTTAGTACTTTTGTATTAAGAGTTTTTTTTCTTTTACCTATTACAATATGTTTGATTATTTAATTGTCGGATCTGGATTAGCCGGAATTTCATTTGCTGAAATAGCCCTTAAAAACAATAAATCTATTTTAGTAATGGATAATAAATCGCAAGCTTCTTCAAGAGTTGCTGGTGGTTTGTATAATCCGGTTATTTTAAAACGTTTCAGTGAAGTTTGGAATGCAGAAGAACAATTGACTTTAATGGACGAATTTTACAATGATATTGAAAGAAAGCTACAAACGAAATTTAATTTCAGGCTTCCTATTTTAAGGAAGTTTTTTTCGATTGAAGAGCAAAATAACTGGTTTGCTGCTTCGGATAAAAAAAAACTTGCACCTTTTTTATCTACAAAAATAATTTCTAAAAAATATAGTGGTATTGACTCTCCATACGATTATGGAGAAGTATTGCATACAGGATATGTAGACACGGCATTATTATTAGATACCTATAAGAAATACTTACAAGAAAATAATCTATTAGTTGAGGAATCTTTTGACTCTCTCTACGTTGAATTTTTTGATTACGGAATTCAATACAAAAATATAAAAGCCCGCAATATTATTTTTGCAGAAGGCTTTGGATTACATAAAAATGCTTTTTTTAATTACTTGCCTTTGGATGGAACAAAAGGTGAACTACTTGTTATAAAAGCACCCGATTTGGACCTTAATGTTATTGTAAATACCAGTGTATTTATATTGCCAATGGGTAATGACTTGTTTAAAGTAGGAGCAACTTATAATTGGCAGGACAAAACCGATTTACCAACTGAAGAAGGAAAACAGGAGCTTATTGATCGTATTAAAGAAATTCTGATGTGTGATTTTGAAATCATACAGCATTTTGGTGGAGTTCGACCAACGGTTAAAGACAGAAGACCTTTGATTGGAACACATCATGAACGTAAATCGCTGCATATTCTTAACGGATTAGGAACGCGCGGCGTAATGCTTGGACCTGCTATGGCAAAAGCTTTATTTGATAATATTGAAAATGATATTCCTTTAAGTCCTGAAATTGATATTAAAAGATTTCATAAAAAATATTTGAAAACGCTTATTTATGACCGGCCTTAGGATCGTACGAAACAAACATATTAATGTATAAGTTTCTTGAAAGCCTTAAAACAAATGGAAATAGAACAACTAATGAGATGACTATAGCCAAAAATGATTGTTCTATAGTAACTCCAAAAAACACAAATGAAACAATAAAAGCCGCAATTCCCACAGCAACATTCAATCCGTAACTTACATACATTGCACCGTAAAAAAACGATGGTTCAATCTGATATTTTAATCCACAATGACTACAATGATCGTTCATTTTTAGAACTTTAGTCAAATGAAGCGGATTTTTGTCTAAATACATACTTTCTTTTTGACATTTTGGACAACTTCCTGTTAAAATACTATTTAGTTTGGATCCTTTTTTTAACATTTGCAAAAAATTAATATTCCCATTGATTTGGGATTGTAAATTTACAAAATCAATTAGTTATAAAATAACAATACATGCTTAATATACATAATTTATCGGTTTCTTTCGGAGGTACTTATTTGTTTGAAGAAGTAACTTTTCGGTTAGGTGCCGGTGATCGGGTAGGACTTGTTGGAAAAAATGGTGCAGGAAAATCTACCATGCTTAAAATGTTAGCAGGAGATTTTGCTCCTGACTCTGGAGTTATTTCTCAGGAGAAAGATATCAGGATGGGGTTTTTACGTCAGGATATCGATTTTGAACAAGGAAGGACCGTTCTTGAAGAAGCTTACGAAGCTTTTACAGAGATAAAAATTGTTGAAAAAAAACTGGAACAAATTAATCACCAATTGGTTACCAGAACCGATTATGAAAGTGAAGAATACAGCCAAATCATTGAAGACTTATCAGATTACACACACCGTTTTGAACTTTTAGGAGGTTATAATTATGTAGGTGATACGGAAAAAATTCTTTTAGGATTAGGTTTCAAAAGAGAAGTTTTTAATAACCAAACTGAAACATTTTCAGGAGGTTGGAGAATGCGTATCGAATTAGCCAAATTATTATTGCAATCAAATGATGTATTGCTTCTCGATGAGCCAACGAATCACCTGGATATCGAAAGTATCATTTGGTTAGAAGGTTTCCTTCGCAATTATCCTGGTGTTGTGGTGATTGTATCGCACGATAAAATGTTTTTGGATAATGTTACGAATCGTACAATCGAAATTTCATTAGGAAAAGCATATGATTTTAATAAACCCTATTCTCAATATTTAGAATTGCGCCATGAAATTCGTGAGAAACAATTAGCTACTCAAAAGAATCAGGCTAAGAAAATTGAAGAAACAGAAAAATTAATCGAAAAATTCCGTGCAAAAGCTTCAAAGGCTTCAATGGCGCAATCATTGATTAAAAAACTAGATAAAGTAGAAAGAATTGAAGTTGACGAAGACGACAATTCTGTAATGAATATTTCTTTTCCTGTTTCAAAAGAACCTGGAAGAGTGGTTGTTGAAGCTGAACATGTCACTAAAGCGTACGGCGATAAAGTTATTTTAAAAGATATCGATTTATTGGTAGAACGCGGAAGCAAAATTGCTTTTGTTGGTCAAAACGGCCAAGGAAAGTCAACCTTCATTAAAGCTATTGTAAATGAGTTTGAATATCAGGGAAATATCAAATTAGGGCACAACGTTCAATTAGGTTATTTTGCTCAAAATCAGGCAGAATATCTTGATGGCGAAATTACATTGCTACAAACAATGGAAGATGCCGCAATGGACACCAATAGATCTAAAGTGCGTGATATGTTAGGTTCGTTTTTATTCCGTGGCGATGATGTCGAGAAAAAAGTAAAAGTACTTTCAGGAGGCGAGCGTAACCGTTTGGCACTTTGTAAGTTGTTGTTGCAGCCAATCAACGTTTTGTTGATGGATGAGCCTACGAACCACTTAGATATCAAATCTAAAAACGTTTTAAAAGCAGCTTTGCAAAAATTTGGAGGAACTTTATTATTGGTTTCTCACGATAGAGATTTTCTGCAAGGAATGTCTAACATTGTTTATGAATTTAAAGATCAAAAGATAAAAGAATATTTAGGAGATATCAATTATTTCTTAGAACAGCGCAATCTTGAAAACATGCGCGAAGTCGAGAAAAAAGATGTTGCAAAAGCGGCTGCTCCAAAAGAAACCAATAAAGCTTCATACGAAGACCAGAAAAAAGGAAAAGCACTTCAAAACAAATTAAGCAAAGTCGAAAGTCAAATCAAGCAATTAGAGAAAGACATTCAACACGATGATAAATTGCTGGCTTCTAATTACGACAAACATATCGAAGATGCTTCGTTTTTTACAGCATACAATAAAAAGAAAAAAGACCTTGACCAATTACTTTTAGACTGGGAAGTGGTTCAGGAAGAGATTGATAATTTTAATGCTTAATTAATTTTCAGTATCAGTTTCAGTTTTTTGAAATGAGATTTCATTATATAAACCTTTATTGAAGTTTTGAACTTTGATAAAGGTTTTTTTATGATTTTCAGGAGCTATCCAGCTTTCCGTTACATCCCGATAGCTATCGGGACACTAAAAAAACTATTTTTCTAAGCCATAAAACGAGCTTCCGCTGGTCGCTGTTTTCCGGCAAGAAAAATTAGTTTTTTTTAGCTCTGGGCTTTTCACTTCAATCTGGGCTAATTGAGTCACAGTTTTCAGTTGCAGTTTTCAGGTTTTAAGTTTGATGTTGAAGTTGCACGTTACAATAAGAACTTGAAACATGAAAACCGAAACAAAAAAACTACTTTATAATCCCAATAGATTTAGAATGCATAATTGCCTCACTGCTATCTTTAAAATAACAAACTGAAACTTCTAGATTTTCTAAATTTTTCAAAATAGTCTTCGTAGCTTCTTTTTTACGTTTGCCGGTTTGTCTAATATAAACCGCTTTTACCGTTACGGGAAATATTTTGCAAATACGCTCATATAAAATCGGATCATGTTGCGAATCGTCTCCCAATAAAACATATTTAAGATTGGGGTAAAACTCTAAAACATGTTTTATTTTATCAAATTTATGATCATGGTTTCCTCTTCCGCTCATAAAAAAATCAGTAATGCCGCGTTTAATATCTTTCAATAAAATAACAGCTCTTGGTAATTGATGTATTTTGGTGAATCTTGTAATAAATTGATACAAATTCCATTCACTGCTCGAAATATAAAAAAAGGCATTTTGCTCATCTTTATTATTCCTTCCGGCTGAGCTTAAAGCCTGATAATGCGGAACAACATCTTTAAATACTTTTCTATCGTTTACATTTTTAAACAAAAGAATGTATATTTTTTTGAAGATATTTTTGGTGTGCGAAATCAAAAAAGTGTCGTCAATATCAGATATAATTCCAAGATTTCCGTCGTGAGGCCTGATGAAACTTCCTGTAGCAGATATAATTTCAGATTCGTATTTGATATTTACTTCATATTCCATCCATCCAAAATCAAATTCTTTTTCTATCGGAATGCAAAATTTAAAATAACCATCGTCTAATGTTTTTGAATGTATTTCCTGATTGCCTAATTTTAGATAAACATCATGATTTTTAATAGTTTTTATTCTGAACTGATTGATTATTGATTTGGCATTTTTTAGGTTTTTTTTCTGAAAATCGTATTCATAAGTCCTTTTAAAAACGTGTCCCATTACAATTAATTCTTGTTCATTAGCATAACCGCGATATAATTGTAGGATTGGTTTCATTAATTGTGTATTTTTATGTAGACTGTAAATTAATTATTTTAATCGGTTTAAAAAATAAAATTTTGAAAAAGAATATCATATTTGTTGTAAACCCAATTTCGGGAGATCTGGATAAAACAGATTTAATAGAAGCCGTACAAGAGTTTGCAACTACAAATCATTTTGATCTTGAAGTTTATGAAACTACAGGCAAAAGCGATTTAAGACAAATACAATCACTTTACGATCAATATAAGCCAGAACGAATTATTGTTGCCGGAGGTGACGGGACCATAAAAATGGTTGCCGAAGCGATGGAAGATCACGATATTATCATTGGAATTTTGCCTGCAGGCTCTGCAAATGGCCTGTCAGTTGATTTAAGTTTGCCGACAACGATCGAGGAAAACCTAAAAATTGCCTTTCTCAATCATTATATCGAAATGGATATGATTTGTATTAACGGCAAAAAAAGTATCCATTTAAGCGATATTGGTATTAATGCAGATTTGGTAAAAAATTACGAACAAAGTAATCTACGCGGAATTTGGGGTTATGCATTGCAAGCCTACACAACTTTGGTTGAATCTGCCGCACCTTTTGTAGCAACTATTACCACGAATAAAGAAACAGTGGAACATACAGCCAGAATTATTGTAATTGCCAATTCGCAGAAATACGGAACAGGCGTTACGATCAATCCAAATGGTGCTATGAACGATGGCAGATTTGAATTGGTGATTTTAAAAAGTCTGGATGTATTATTGCTCGGAAAAATTATTACCGGAAATATGCCTCTAGATTCAGATGATGTGGTAATTATCTCGACAGATAAAGCGACTATAAAAACGGATTATCCGGTTAATTTTCAAATTGATGGAGAATATTGCGGTGCTCAAACCGATTTAGAAATTCATATTTTACACAAACAAATGAAAATTGCGGTTCCTTAACTAATTTCTTTATATGGATTTCGCTCTTTCCAATCGGTTTTTGGTTCTAAATA
Organism: Flavobacterium sp. MEB061; assembly: GCF_000834715.1. Lineage (NCBI taxonomy): Bacteria > Pseudomonadati > Bacteroidota > Flavobacteriia > Flavobacteriales > Flavobacteriaceae > Flavobacterium > Flavobacterium sp. MEB061. Next base: position 162,968 of record NZ_JXQR01000014.1, read on the forward strand.
ATCGAATAATTTACCAATGTTTTTATTAATTAACGCATTAGTATGTGTAATTAAGCCGTACATTTTTAATGGTTTTGCACCAACAGAACTTTTTATTTCGAGAGCTGTTCGTGCAAAAACTATTTCGGTAAAGCCCTGATTGATAGAGTACGCAATCATGTCGTAAAGCATATTAAGATACAGCATTTTTTCGCGTTGAATACTTTCGTCGTAGCCCAGGAAATAAGTGTCCATTACAGTTCCGTTTTTAATTAAAGTATTGAAGCCAATTAGTTTTCCATCTAAAAAATAACCGTAAAAAAGAAAATTCTCTTTCATGATTTCCTTAAAAGTGCTGAAATGATTTTTAGCCAGAAAGAAAGTATTGAAAGGTGCATTTTTGGCGACATGGGAGTAAAGATCATAAATCACATTTTCATGTTTGATAATCTCTTCCAAAGGCATTTTCCTTTTTTCGATGCCGTCCATTTTTTTTCTTGCACGTTTATATTGATCCCGATATTTTTTAGAGAGTGCATCAATATAATCTTGTTCTGATTTCCATTTTTTATTGATTTCGAAAATCATATTAGGCTGAGTCGAAAACGTAAAATTATTTTTAAATTCAGCTTTTAATGGTTCTATTTCACTTTCGGTAAAATCTTTTATGCTGGTAATATGCACTTTTTTGCCAATTGACTTAAGTTCTTTTTTAAGTTCATTAATGGCTTTATGGAGTGTTTTAATAATTTTAGACTGATTTACATTTTCGACAAATGAAAATGCATTTTGGCCAGTCAGCATATTGTTGCCAATAAATAAAACATGTGATGCAAATTTTTTGAAGGCAAAATTACGTACAGATGTTTTTAAACATTGGTCGCGTTCGCCAAAAGATTCCAGTTTTTCTGTAAACAGAAATTGGGTTAAAGCAATTCCAACTAATTTTTCACTTTTAAAAATTCCGATAAAATGGCAAATCATATTTACCGGAGAAGATTTTTCAAGCACTTCGAGGTATTCCCGAGTCAAGAAAATGTTTTTAGTTGCAAGCGAATTCCATTCTAAGGGTAGTAATGATGCGCTTTTATATATTTGAAAAGAATAAGTTGTATTCAAGAGTAATTGCTAATTTGTTCAAAATTAGATAATATTTATAATAACAGGACTTGTTTAAGTTATTATTAAGAAAAACCCGTTTAAGATTTACTTTAAACGGGTTTTGATTTTTATATTTTTAAGCAAATGCACAAATAATACCGCCCATTAAAGTTAGTGTAACAAGCCAGTATCCGGCATGAATAAAAATGTATTTCCATGATTTTCTTTCAAACAATCCATTAATCCCAATTACTGGAAAAGCAAAAAACAGACCGGATATAAACCCATGAAGTGCTCCGTGTTTAAAAGTTCGATAAGCCATTCCGTAATCTGTCATAAATGCTTGAAATGATGGTTTTGCGCTATCTATCATTGGTGGTCCGCCAACCATTCCAATAGCTCCAGACTGGTGAATTGTTAATGACATAAGTGTCATTGTAATCATAACAGAGAAAACATAGGTTAACCCAAAAATTTTGAGCATGTTTCCTGTTCGAAGTTCTTCTTGTGTCAAATTATTTTCTTTCATCCAGATCGTTCCAAAAACTTTTGGATTGTACCAAATAAAACCAACTACAAGGGTTACAATTGCAGCTAATAATAATGCGATAAAGTTAATTTCCATAATATGAGGTTTTTATAATTAGTTGGTCAAATTTAATTAAAATTTAATTTATTTCTGAATATTTAAAAAGTAGTAAAAATACGATTAAATATTTACTTATTAACAGTTTATCTACACCATATGTTTTTTATCTGTAAAAAGTATATTTTTACACGCAGAAACAAACCCCCAAATTTTGTTATGAAAAGCTTAGCCCCAATTTTTCTAGCTTTTATATTTTCATTGAATATTTATGCAGATACTGTTTCAGAAAAAGAGAAAAATGCCTTAATTAAATTTTATAATGCGACAAATGGGACGCATTGGAAAATAAAATGGGATTTATCCACTTCTGTTTTAGATTGGTATGGTGTTCAGGTTGAAGACGGAAAAGTAATCGGACTTAATTTATCTGATAATAATTTGCAGGGAGAACTTCCTTCTGAATTTTTTAATTTGGTATTTTTAAAAAGCATCGATTTGCATCAAAATAATCTTAAAGGGTCATTGTTAAATGCAATTGGAAACCTGAAAGAACTTGAAATTTTGAATATTTCTGATAATAAATTAACCGGATCTTTACCGAAATCTATTTGCGAATTAAAAAAACTTAAAGATTTAGAACTTTTTAAAAATAAAATTTCAGGAGAATTACCATTGGAAATCGGACAGTTAGCACAATTGGAAATTCTTGCTTTGTTTAATAATGAAATTAAAGGCGATTTACCTGGTTCATTATATAAAATTTCTACTTTAAAAGTATTACTTTTGAATAATAATAAACTTACAGGAATTTTGAATCCTGAAATTATAAATTTTCATGCTTTGCAAAATTTAAGTTTATTTGATAATAATTTGGAAGGTGAAATTCCGGGTGGACTTGAAAAATTACATAATTTAACTGAATTGAATTTGTCTCATAATAAATTTAAAGGAACTGTTTCTAAGAACTTAGCCGTATTAGATGTTTTAAATATGACTATGCTTGACGAAAACGGGAATCCTGTTTTACTAGAAATTAATACTGAAAAAGAAACTACAATTGTTACCCAAAATTAATCGTGCTTATGAATGAATTTTACTCTCGTTAACAAGTTGATTAAATATATTTAGTTAATTGTTGAAACCGTAACTCTCGTTACGGTTTTTTTTTGCCGTATTTTTTGATATTTCGATGATAATCATAGTAATAGTGATATTTAAACAATCTTGCTTATTGTAAGTTGTTTAAAATTAATTAGTTATGATTTGGTTTAGGTTTTGAGGCTAAATATTTTTAATTTCTAAATATAAAATTATGAGTGTTTATCAAAATGAAAGAACCGCATTGATATTGATTGATCCTTTTAATGATTTCCTTTCTGAGAATGGAAAACTTTGGCCTTTTGTAAAAGAAACTGTCCAGAATGGAAATGTCGTTCAGAATATGAAAAATGTTTTAGCGGCAGCAAGGAAACATAAAATTCAAATTGTTTATGCACCACATAGACATACTCAAAAAGGAGATTATTTAAATTGGAAATTTTTTTCTCCATCACATAATGGTAGTAAAAATTTGACGCTTTTTGAAGAGGGTAGCTGGGGTGCAGAATTTCATCCGGAACTTTTGCCGGAAGATGGAGATTTAATAGCGCAAAATCATTGGACAGCAAGTGGTTTTGCTAATACTGACTTGGATTTTCTTTTAAAAATGTACGATATCGATCATATTATAATTGCTGGAATGCGAGCAAACACTTGTATTGATTCTACTGCAAGATATGGTGTTGAATTAGGTTATCATGTTACCTTAATTAAGGACGGAATTGGTGCTTTTAATCAGGAAGAAATAAAAGCTACTGTAGAAACTAATTTTCCCAATTACGGGCATTCTCTTTTATCTGCAGCTGAATTTGTAAAATCTTTAGAGTCATAAATATGGAAATACTTGCTGAATCTACTGCAACGGCAATAATCCATTGTGCTGCAGAAAAAATAAATCTTTCAGAATGGCTTTTTACATTGAAAGATCATGAATATCAATCTTGCTCAGAAGGGCATATTGCTGGCGGAATTTCAATTTCAAAAGATGGAAAAAGAATGTCAATAAATGTTGAAAAAGTTGCCGATAATCTTCTGGTACAGCATTATATTGAAGAAATAGGAGGTACAAATCATTGCAGAGTAAATTCTGTATCAGATTCAATTTCTTCTTTGGGAACAACTAAATTGAGGATTACCTGGGAGTTAAAAGTTACAGCGTTATCTAATGACAGCTGTGAGTTTTCTAATCGTGTAATTGTGAGCGCAACCGAAGAGTTTTTAGCGTTATTAAAATCAATTAATATTACTGATTTAGCAATTGTAAAAAGTCAGATGATGCAAAATGTTGCATTACATAATGAAGAGGAAACACCTTTATTTGCTATTAATATCGAACGTAAAGCAATTGCCGATATTTGGAATTAAATTATTATTAAGTCTTAAATAAAAAATTCTTGAAATGGAATTTATAGTAACTTTGCCATAAATTGATATTTAAGAATCAGTTTGTGAAACAACATGTTTTTTTTCATAACTTTAATATTGAATACGATCTGAAGTGAAGAAAAAACTAATTTTAAAACTCTAAATACTAAAATTATGGTAATACAGTATCAAGGTGAACAATACGGAAAATCGACCACATTTACGATAAGAATCATTGGAAACAATCTTTCTAAAAGTAGTTCAAATTACCAAATTGATTTGTTGGTAGGCGACAAACAATTGCCAACTTTTACAACATCAATTCACCAAAGTTTGTCAAATTGTTTAAAAGAGATCTATTTATTCAGAAAGCATAACGGAATTACATTCAATGCGTCTTCAGAAAAAATTGCGCCACTTTTAGTGCCATATGATCAGGTTTTATATAATTATAATAAATATGCTTTGTTTATGGCTTAAGCTTTAGAATTGATAAAATAAATAAAGACTGCTCAATTTCTGGGCAGTCTTTTTTTATGAAATTCATCATTACACGCATCGTATAATTTCAATCTATTTTCAGTACAATTAAATAATTATAGGTATTTTCTTGGTATTTGCTTATTTATTTTAGTTAATATTTTATTTACCCTAATTTATTGTTTTTTTTTAGTAAACATCTGTTTGCTAGTTAATATAAAACATTATTTTTGCCTTTTTTAACATGGAAATAATTACACATTAATGTCAAAAAGCAAGCTTCTTTTTTTATTCATATTATTTGTATCCTTATCGTATTCTCAGACCAAAAAAGCTACTGTAATGGTCAATGCCAGAGCTCAAAAAGATAAAATTTTGATTCGTTGGGCAATAAACTCTCCAAGTGAATGGCAAAAAGCAAATAAAAAAGGATTTGTAATTACAAGGACAACGATATTAAGGGATGGTGTTGTTTTGCCAAAACCCGAAAAAATACTACTTACTCCAAAACCATTAGTGCCTGAGCCTTTAGATTCCTGGCTTGATTTAGTACAAAAAGATAATAATATTGCTATTATCGCTCAATCTATTTATGGTGAAAGTTTTGAAGTAACTGCAGCGAAAGAAGGAGATTTGTCCAAAATAGTAAATATGGCCGACGAACTGGATCAGCGATATACTTTTGCTTTATATGCAGCCGATATGAGCTTTGAAGGTGCATTAAAGGCAGGTTGGGGACTTGTAGATACGAATGTAAAGAAAAATGAAGTTTATGCTTATCAGGTGAGTGTTTTCGAAAGTCCAAAGGTCAAGGAATCATCTTATATGATTGGTCTGAAAGATTATACCGCTTTACCTGCTCCTACTGATTTTATTGCAATTCCTGACGACAAAAAAGTAATGCTATCATGGGATTATGAAACTTTTAAAAGAATTTATACTTCTTTTATGGTAGAGAAATCTTCAGACGGAGTCAATTTTAGCCCCATCGCTACTACGCCTTTAGTAAACCTGAACGATAAAGATGAACATCCTTCAAAATCGATGTATTATATCGATACGCTTAGCGTAAACGACAAAATATATCAATATAGGTTATATGGTATAACTTCATTTGGAGAAAAAGGAGAATTGACAAAACCTATTACTGCAAAAGGGGTGGCTGCTATAGTTACTCCGGCAAGGCTTGTAGATTATAATATTGTTAACTCAAACGAGGTTAATTTAGAATGGGATTACCCTAAAGATTCTGAAGGTTTTATTCAGGGTTATGAAATCAATTTAGCCAATAATGACAAAGGTCCGTATAAAGTAGTTTCTAAAATGATTCCTCCGTCGGAGAGAAAACTCAATTTTAAAGAGAATTTATATCCGTCCAATTATTTTACCATTTCTGTTGTTGGTAAAAACAACCAGCGTTTGACTTCTCAAAGTATGTTGGTTCAGCCCGTAGATTCTATACCTCCTGCAAAACCAATAGGATTAGAAGGTGTAATAGATAGCCTTGGAGTGGTGCGATTGAAATGGAAAGCCAATCTGGAAAAAGATTTAAGAGGTTATCGAATTTTAAAAGCCAATAATCCTGATGAAGAATTTGTAGATATTTATCACAAATCGTATGTGGGTAATGATTACAAAGACAGCGTAAGTCTTAAAATGACGAACAGCAAAGTCTATTATAGGATTGCTGCAGAAGACATGCGATTTAATATTTCAGATCCATCTGATGTTTTAGTGTTGGATAAACCGGATAAAATTCCGCCAGCGGCTCCGATTTTTAAGGATTATGACAATAAAGATGGCAAAGTACATTTAAAATGGATACGCAGTTATAGTGAAGATGTAGTAGGATATAGTCTTAGAAGGATAGAGAAAGGACAGGAAAAATGGTTGGAGATTAAACAGATAAATGATACCATCCAGGAATTTACAGATGACAGAGTAGAGAATAGAAAAACATACCAATACGCCATTCTGGCAAAAGATAAAAGTAATCTTTGGTCGTCATTAGATAATTCTATAATAACCGTAAATGTATTAAACTTTACTCCCGTTAAAGTAATTACATTTTTGCAAGGATTACCAGATAGAGAAAATAAAAAGATAGTATTAAGCTGGGATTATGCAAAAAATAAAGGCAAAATCCTGGGGTTAAGTATTTATAAAAATGTAAAAGGTACTCCGCCAACTTTATGGAAGGAATTAAACGCAAACGTTTTTACTTTAGAAGATAAAAATTTAAAAATTAATCAGGAATACGAATATCATTTGATTCCTAATCTGGAAAGTGATAGTCCTGCAAAGGCAGAAGCTATAACAGTTATATATTAAGCCTATGAAGAAGATTTACTTATTGATGTTTTTGTTGGTTTCGGGGTTTAGTTTTGCTCAGGGAACAGATTACGTTATTAAAATTTCAAACCTTAGTTATTCTATTAACGCAGGTGTTAAAAACAGGACCAGTTCAAATATCCGAATAACAGTTCGGTATAAAGACGGCACAAGTTCAAATGCTTATACAAGAGATATTCGTAATAATGGCGATCGTGAGGTTAATTTAGATATAGCTGCTTTTAATAGAAATTCTAAACCAGTTTCTGTTGAATGTTATGTATTTGTGAATTTCAGGAGCGGCACAGATGCAAATAGCACAATATCTAAAAATATAGATACATTTTGTCCTTCCGGAAGTTTTAGCGGAAGCTATTCCCCTAGGATGTCTAATGTAACATTCAATTATAAAATAGAACCCAAATTTTATGTTAATCGCGTTGGAGATGATATTTTACCCACTCATACAAAAAAAACAATTATTGCTACTCCCGGCTATGATACGCATTATTATAGATGGCAGTACACTTTAGTGCCAAATGCAACAGCAACACAGTGGGAAGATCTACCTCTATATAATACCAAACCAAGCATAACTGTAGATGCGGTAGATATTTTGGGAGAAAATACAGGATTAAATATTGGAAAATATATATATTTTAGAATAAAACCCTGTTCAGAAACTCCGGGATTGAGTACTTTAATAACTTATACAATACGTTTATCTGCGCCAGAAGTTGTATCTTTTACACAAAATCAACCAAAATGCACTGATACTGATGATGGTTCTGTGCAGCTTTTTTTTAACAGGACTTTGTTAAAAAATGAACAATTAAACTATACTCTTATTGATGCAGGCACAGGAACTCCTGCAGGATATAATGGTATTTTGGGAATTGGAGCAGATAAAACTTTTAATATTCCTAATTTAAGAGCTGGTACTTATATTTTGCAATTAATTGGATTTAAGGATGGATTAAACACTGCCGTAAATGAAGATTTATTTGCTCTTACTACCTTTACTATCAAATCGCCACCCCCGCTTGACTTTACATTAACAGAAACAAATGTACAATGTAACGGATCTCAGGATGGATCTATTTTAATTAGTCCAACTGGAGGAACTCGTGTTGCTGGAGGAAAAGATTATTATTCGTTGGATAATGGAGTCAATTGGAATCCATTTCCAAATGATGCACCTTATCTTCTTGCTGGGTTAGCACCTGGTACTTATAAGATAAAAGTAAAAGATATGAATGGTTGTATCGCAAGAGAGCAATCATTGTTAGACGGAAAGATTGTATTAGAAGAAGAAATAGTAAGAGAAAAGAAAATATCACAGCCAGTATCACCTTTATCGTTAAGTTATACTTTGAAAAAGGATCCGACTTTTAAAGGTGCAGCTAACGGAAAAATTGTGGCTGCCATAAGCGGCGGTACAATAAAAGATGATAAAACATACAACTTTGAATGGAGGAATATCGCTGGAGATCTTTTGCCAGCCACGGGTCAGTACAATTCGGCAGATAAAACGTATAATATTACATTAGATAATGTTCCTGACGGAGAATATAAACTAACTGTAAAAGACAAAAATTACAATACGGCAATAGATAAAGCAGGCTGTTCTGTTATCGAATCATCGGAGACATTAACTGAGCCGGGTAAAATTGTAATAACAATAACAGAAACCCATCCAATTTCGTGTAACAGTGAGAATTCTGATTCAGAAGCGGAAAAATTCTCAGACGGAGTTTTTACGGCAACAGTTGTTGGAGGAATCAAATTTACAGGATCAGCAAATAATGGTTTGCCATACAAATATACCTGGTCCAAATACAATACTGTAACCAATTTGTGGGAGGAATTAACAGGGGAGAAAACGGCATCTATAGAAGGTATTTCACAAGGAAACTATTCATTAAATGTTGAAGATGCCAACGGAATAGTACAAGGTGATTACAGCACTACGGATTTAATAACGGCAATTCCAACAACAAAAAGTATTATAGAGCCTACAAAACTTGAATTGTCTTTTAATTCAGGAAATGTTTCCTGTTTTGAGGGCAACAATGGCTGGACCGAAGCGATTGTAACCGGAGGAACGGGTTCTTATAAATTTACCTGGTATAATACCGGTGGCGGAATTATTGATAAAAATAAAGTATCTCAATTAACAAAAGGAGAATATTTTGTTGAGGTTACAGATGGTAATGATTGCTTTATAAAAGGCAGTGTTGTAATTGGCGAACCAACCTCTCAGGTAGCAATTGAGTATTATGAAATTTTTACCCCTACATTCTTTGGGGCAACAAACGGAAGAATTATAGCCAAAATAACAGGCGGAACGCCGAATGATAATGAACCACTATATAATTATGAGTGGAAAAATGCAGTAGGAACATTACAAACCACAACTGCAGCAGTAGAAAATGGAATCTACACCATTACTTTAAACGGAGTTCCTGCGGATGATTATTTTTTAACTGTAAAAGATAAAAATTATAACGAAGGAACAAATCAGATTGTTAATTGTTCAGTAATAGAATCGAAAGTAAGACTTAATGAGCCTGATCCTTTAAAAGTTGTTTTTGAAATTATTCGAGACATTTCTTGTAATACAAGCAACGAATTTGGTAATAATACAGATACTGCACCACAAGATGGCCAGCGTGATGAGTCACAGGATGGTATTTTAATGGCTCATGTAACTGGTGGTACTCCATTGGCAACTTCGTCAAATAATGGTCTTCCATATTATTTTTACTGGAAAAAACAAGAAACTGATGGTTCATGGACAGCTTTGCCTAATATTAAAGGAGAAACGGCTACGAATCTTTCCCATGGAAATTATGCATTAAACATAAAAGACAGAAATGGGATCATGCTTGGAACTTATGTCAATAACCAGCTTACGCAGGAAATTGATGTAACCCAACTTATGCAGGAACCTCCAAAATTATCGGTAACCATTACACATGGAGACGTTTATTGTAATGGAGGAAATGATGGCTGGGCAACAGCAAATCCTGTAGGAGGAACACCTCCGTATGATTATAAATGGTCTAACGGAGTAGAAGATAAAGAAAATGTCGTTTTGAAGAAAGGTGATTATTGGGTGTTTATTACAGATGCAAAAGGATGTACAACTCAGGCAGATGTAAAAATTACAGAGCCATTGAGCCCTCTTTCTATCAAATATACTGAAATTCTTAACCCTAGTTTTTATAAGGCTACTAATGGAAAGATTGTTGTAGAAATTACCGGCGGTACTATTTTCTTAGACAATACCTATTGGTTTGAGTGGAAAAACAGTAAAGGAATATTACAAACTGCCACTACAACCAGTTTTAATAATGGTATTTACACGATCTCATTAAACGGTCTTGACGAGGAAACCTACAGCTTAACCGTTCGTGATCGTAATTATGATGCTGCAACAAATAAAATAAGTTGTACGGTAGCAAACTCGGTTACAAGTCTGGATGATCCGGATCCGCTTGAAGTTACTTTTGAAATAGTTCGTACTATTTCCTGTAATGTGAGTAATGAATTTGGAAATGAGACTGATTTTAATCCACAGGATGGTCAAAGAGATGAATCACAGGACGGAATTTTAACAGCTCATGTTAAAGGTGGAATTCAGTTGAAACCAAATCAAAATAACGGATTGCTTTATTACTATACCTGGAAAAAACAGCAGAAAGACGGTTCGTGGATACTTTGGAATGATCATGACGAAACAGTAGAAAATATTTCAGATGGAACTTATGCTCTTAATATTGAAGATGCTAATGGAATAAAATTGGGTACTTATGTAAATAATGTTTTAGTAAAAGAAATAGATGTTACGCAGTTTATGCCGGAGCCTGCAAAATTGAATCTGACTTTTACAAAATTAAATGCGAGCTGTAATAATGGAGATGACGGATGGGCAGAAGCACATGTAACAGGCGGAACTGCTCCCTACACATATGAGTGGACAAACGGAGATACAACAGCAAAAATAGAGAACATTACAACCAATAATTATTTTGTAATGATAACCGATGCAAAAGGCTGTACTATTCAGGGAAGTATTTTTGTGGGTGATCCCAAAGGAATACTTAGTACTGAAACAGTTAAAAACCCTACTTGTTATACCGGCAATAATGGATCAATCCAGCTTAATGTTACAGGAGGAAATTTACCTTACACCTATTTATGGAGCACAGGAGAAACCACAAAAGACCTTAATAATCTTGCAGCAGGAAATTATGAAGTAGCCATTACATGTCCGGACTGCTGCGTGTATAAAAAGAGATTTGTTCTAAAAGATCCAAATCAAATTGTTGTTGATTTAGGAAAAGACAGAACGCTTTGTAATGATCAGGTTTTAGATTTAGACGCTACAATTGCAGATACAAATGCAAAATACAACTGGACTTCTACAACTGGGTTTACATCAAATGATGCAAAAGTAACGCTGTCAAAAGCAGGAACCTATACTGTAAAAGTAACTACAGCTTTAGGCTGTATTAGCGAAGATGAAATTGTAATAAAAACAAGTCAGGCAATTATTAGTTCAGAGTTTTTATTGAGCTCACAAGCTTATTTAGATGAAGAAGTAATTTTAGTCAATACCAGTAATCCTTTTGGAGAAAGTACCAAATGGGTAATTCCTGACGGAGTAAAAATTGTTGAACAAAAGGAAAAATACATAACCCTTAAGTTTGATGCAACAGGTGTTTATGCCATTGGTTTAGAGCAAACGCAAGGGGAATGTTACGCAACATTCAGTAAAAATATTACTGTTGAAAAACGAAGTGGTTTACCAAATACAGGTACTGCATCGCAATTTATTGTAGATTTTATTGTAACGCCAAATCCAAGTAACGGTAATTTTAAAGCGCTTGTAACTTTAGAAAATACTAGTGCTGTGAATTTAAGGTTATTCTCTACGACGGGACAAAATACGATGATTCAGAAAAATGATTCAGGGAAGAAAAAATATGAAATAGATTTTGAGACGTCATTAGAATCTGGAATGTATATTTTAGTATTAGAAACGGGACAACAAACATTGGTTAAAAAAATTATCATCTATTAAAAAAATGAAGAACCTTTTCAATAACATACATTTATTTGTTCTATTTCTATTTTTTAGTGTAACCGGATATGCGCAATTATATCCAGTTCAGCTAACACCTGTTTTTAATAGTCCGTACAGTGTCAAAATATCAGATTATGCGACTAGTATGGATACTAAAATGCAGTTGCTGATAAATCCTACCGATATTTCTATATCGCAAAGGCAGGTACGTTTAAAATTATACATACAAGGCAATGGACTTAATATACAAAGTAGTGATTTTATACAAGGACAGCGACCTATTTTTATAAACGGAGGAGAATTACAAACACTGACTAATACCGATATTTCCGCCCTTTTTAGGTTAGAAAATCTACAGGGAATTTCTCCGGCTCAATATGCTAATCCGTTGCCGGAAGGAATGTACAATTTTTGTTTTGAGATGTACGATTTTGTAACCAACCAAAAGATCTCACAGAAAAGTTGTGCCAGTTTGTATCTGATTTTAAATGATCCACCATTATTAAATACACCACAAAAAAACGAGCAAATTGCGTCGACAGAATTTCCGAATATTTTATTTACCTGGACTCCGCGTCAAATAAATGCGACCAATATATCGTATAAATTCGAATTAAAACAGCTCATCGACCCAACGTTAGATCCTCAAATTGGGTTTCAAATGTCTCTCATTTTATATGAGGAAACACTTTTCGGAACCGCTTTGTTGTATAATTTGAGTATGCCAACTCTTACTCCCGGTCTGCGATACGCATGGCGTGTAAAAGCTATATCGACTACCGGACTTTCAGAGAATGCGGTATTTAAAAATGATGGCTATAGTGAGATATATTCCTTTAAATATACTGCTTCTTGTGCTGCTCCAACCTTTTTGTTAAGCGAATCTCAGAGTTCTAAAAGTGTAAAAATCACTTGGGAAGGAATACCGGAACATACCCGTTATCAGGTACAATACAAAAAGCAAGATGTACGCAACGCGCAATGGTTTTCGACATACAGTTTAAACAAACAAACCTTAATCACCAATTTAGAACCAGGTGTAACGTATCAGTTTAGAGTAGGCTCAAGTTGCGACCCTGTAAGCGAAGGCGTTCAGTCATTTACGTATTCAGGAATAAACACTTTTACAACACCTACAGAAACAACTGGTGTTCCGGCATATAATTGTGGTATTGTTCCTCAAATCAATATTCAGAATCAAAAACCGCTTACGAATTTAATTCAGAGTGAAACTTTTAAAGCGGGAGATTTTCCGGTTACGATTTTAGAGCTTCAGGGTGAAAACAGTCCATACTCTGGTAAAGGATATATTATAGTGCCTTATTTAGCAGATACCAAAATTGCTGTTGAGTTTAAGGATATTGTCATCAATACAGATTATCAATTAATTAGCGGTGTTGTTGAGACAAGCTATAATTCGGATTGGAAAAATGTTACTGATGTAGAAGATTTCACCGGCGAAGGTCAAGGAGGACAGATCGAAGAAACTGTTCCGTTTATAATTAAAGATATTGTTATTAATGCCAATGGTGATATACTTGTAAATGGTGTTGATGGGCAACAAGTAACCATTCCCGGAGGAAAAGATACAGTTATCACAGATAGTGGAGGAAAAGATGCTGAAGGAAATGACATTCCGCCTAAAGTTTATAACGTAGACAGCAGTGGAAATGGCAGCAATCAAGGTACTGAATTTGCTCAGGGAGGAAAGCCAAATCCTGAAAATACGGATGGAGTAGATAAAAGCGGTCAGGCTACAGCATTTACTGCCAAAGGAATTAGTATTGTATTTTCAAACAATGAAAATACAAGTAATGGATCTAAAAGTAAATATGCTTTTGATGTAATGCCCGATAATGCATCAGCAGCTTTACAAAAGTTATACAAAAAAGTTGGTGACGTAGCGCTTCCTTACAAAGCAGTTTTAAATGGCGATTCAGATACATTGCTAGGTACAGTAACCGTTACAGATACCAATGTAAAATTGGACAGTATTGTTTTTAAAACTCAAAATGGTGCTAAAATCGACTTTAAAAGAAATGATAAAGTTTTTGTAATAACGGTAAAAGGAAGCCTGAGTTATGCTGACCAACAAATATTAGCGACTATAAAAGAGGGGAAAAAATGGAAAGTTATCGGCGCTTTTATGCTTGTAGATATTTCTCCAAAAAATGTTAATGTTGCGTTAGTTCCTACCGATGAAGTTTCAGAAAAGAAATTGGATCAAGTTATTGCAAGTACTCAAGCAATTTATAATAAAGTAGGGATTAAAATAAACTTTACAAAAGAGAAAGTACTAAATATAAACAGTGTAGTTTCAGGAAATACGATCCAGACGGAGAAAAACACACTTACATCAACCTATAGTGCAGATCAACAAAGCATAAACAGTTTATACCAAAGTACAGAATCAAGTTATGTGCTTTTTGTAACAGATAAAAATTCAAGCACTGGACAACAAGGATATATGCGTTTGAATGGGCAGTTTGGTTATGTATTTAAAACTGGATTAGATAAAACTCCCGCACACGAATTAGGTCATGGTATCTTTAAGTTAGAGCACCCATTTGAGGTTTACAAAACTTCTGAATCAAGTACTGATTTGTTAATGGATTATAGCTCAGGAACAGCTTTAAATCATCAGGATTGGAAACAAATTAATGATCCTGTGTTTAAATTGTATGCGTTTCAGAGTCAGGCTAGTGGAGAATTTGCAAATTATGTAGTAACTCCGGATTATAGAATTGTTAACATTCCGCAATCTAACATATTAACTTTTGAGAAATCTAATATTTTAATTCCTTCTGGGACATGTCCAGGCTTCGTAACTTACAATTATGATAAGCAGCTTAAGGCATTTAAAAACATCAAGCACTATTACTGGGATAATGATAAAAAAGTATATAAGACTAAAGATTCAAAAGATGAAGTTTTCAATCCTATTACCGTTACCCCAAAAGCACAATCTTTAATTACGGTATTTTATAATTATGTAGATTGCCCAGCAGGTTTTTTGGATCTTAAATTTAGTGAAATTGCTAATGAGTATCAAACAGCTAATGGATTACTTTCTATTATTAAAAAGAATCAAATTAATGCAAACGTTTTAAACTGTGTAGATTTTAATTCTAATTCAACTGAAGATCCTAAAGAAAAAGGTTGGACAATGACTGGCTCAAAGGCACCTTTGAATTGTACTGCGGATAACATTAAAGAATTATTAAAGTTTGAATTAATAGATATAAGTGTTATTACTGCTAATACTTCATCAAAAGAAACTAATAAAATATTAGAAACAAATTACAAAGATTGCCTTTTTGAGAATATAGATATTAATTTAAGAATTATTCTTCTTGATAATTTAATTAACAAAGCAAAAGATGATGCTGATTGGGAATTTAGCAAGACCGCTCTTTCTTTTGGGGATACTTTCTTTTTAGATAATTTGATTCTTACTACTCCAGAGGAAGATAGATTAAAACTGTTGAAGGATGGTTTCATGAAAAATAATTCTGAATGGATAAAAAATATATTTGATAAAAGCAGGGGAGGCATGCTTACTAATAACGATGCAACAATGTCAGAAATTGTTCCATTGTTTCGAGGATTATCAGCCTGGGTTTCCAAGTACTATAAAGATTTAGGAATTAAGCCAACGATAGCTACGATGGTAGATATAGGCCCTAATGGATTTAGTAGTTTTGACTATCCAGTGGCAAGTATTAACCCTGTTTATTTAGGAACGGTAGATGATGGCAGTGGTTCTTTTAATTTTATAGACATTAAAGATAATGTAAAATTCAAGCCACAAATTTTAGGTAATAGTTTTGTAAAAATTGGTGAAAGTAATTCTATAAGTTTTCAGCATACACTGCTTAAAAAAGTAGATGGAGTTTATATAACATTGCCGGGTAATGAACCAAAAGATTTTACTGAAAGGTATGAGTTAAATGTAAACTTGTTTGAACCTGTAATTATGATTGCTTCCCGAAATTACCTAAACTTAGGTATAGAGCAAGGAGTCGAATATACAGTGCCGGCTTTTATGGCAGCAGCCTATCAACAAGCTATTATAGACGATGATACAAACCAAAGTATTCGTTCATTAGGTAATGGGGTTGCCATGGGAGCAGCAGTAGTTACAGCAACATTTACAGGAGGGACTTCTTATTTGGCATATTTAACTTATGCAGGAGGTGTAGTTGCAGCTGGAGATGAATTAATAAAGAAAGACAGACTAAAACTAAATCAAGATCCTGCATTTAAAGAAAAATATGAATCATATTATGATGCTTGGGAATTTTTCTACAACTCTGTTATGATTGCTGATGCTGGAGCTAACATTTATAATTTAGCCAGTAACTTAAGTAAAGTAAATTTAGTTCGTAGTACAAAAGCATTTTACTCAAAAATGAAATCATTTGATTTTGCTGGAGTAGAATTAATGAATGTTTGGAGAGGCATTAGTAAAATGCAGAATACAACTCTTGATATTACATTTTTTGGGAATAGATTACAAGCACTCAAATTAAATGCATTAAAAGAACAATTTGAAGTTTTTGATCTGGTTACAAAAAATAGATTAGTATCAACTTTTGGAAAAGCATCTGATGATGTTTTAAGAGAATTAGATGACATTACTAATTTTACTGAAGATTATGATGCATTTGCTACACTTTGGAAAAATACTTCTGATGCAGAATTGCTTGTAATAGGAAGTGATATTAATAAGTTTAAAACATGGTGGTATCCTAATAAATCTAAAATAGTAGATGATTTATTTGTTAATCAAAAAGCTTTTGAGAGTACTTTAAACCAACAATTTACAAACATTGATAAATTACCTAGTAGAATAAGAGGTGAAGTTTGGAATTATTATAAACAAAAGCAGTGGGGAAAATTAGAAGTTATCTATAAAGAATACTCAATTAATCTTCAAGTTACTCCTATTGGAAATAAAATTATTTGGCCACCGGCCAATGGTGGATTCAATATGTTTAAGCATTCGTTAGATGTTGGACAAAAGTATGATCGATATGGAGGTATTTTAAAAATAGAAAATGGAGTGCCAGTACTTACAGGAAATTTCACATCTCCTGTTGAAGGTGTCCCATATTCATTTACGCAGAGAGCGTTGAATATTGCCGAAAACGAGTATGATGTTAAATATACTATCGAAATTATTAAAAAATTACCATTTGATGCAGAAACTTCGAGTATTATACCTTGGTTTAATGAGAAAGGATTAGGAAAACAAACTAAATGGAATATACCGAGAGAATCTAGTGGCTATCCTAAAACATTTACACAACTTGCAGAAGAGGGGTACTTAAAAATCACAATAGAAAAATCACCTAACGGGAAATATAATAGCCTTGTTGGCAAGATAATTCAAGAACCTAGAAAAGCATTAGGTACTAATATCGATAATTTATTTTCTAATGTCTTGAATGAGGTTGATTTTCAGGGATTCAGAAATCTATGTAAGAATAATTCAAAAATTATAGTTGAGCTTTCTGATTCAAATTGGGATAAGTTTGTTAAGGAAACTAAATCTACTTATGAAATTGGAAATAAAAGAAATTTAGCTAAAATTGAATTTGATGGACAACAGAAATTAATTGCAAGTGGTGAGGGATATAATAATCAAATGGCAAATAGTTCTCAATTCATTCCCGAAGACTTTATAATAAAACTAAAAAATGGTGAAAGAGTTTTTGAACCCTCTATTGCCACAAGACATTTAGATACTGAATCAATAGGTTTAGAATATTTTGCTAAACAAAAAAATGCCGTTAAAGGGAATAAATATCCTAATGTTGAGGGAGAAATTAAGGTAACAAGTGATCTTTGTCCTTGTCCTTCCTGTTCAGCAATATTTCAACAATTTAGTGATATGTTTCCTAGTGTAAAAATTAGAGTTATTACAAGTCCGAAATTACATTATTAAAATAAAAACTATGCAATACTTATCTTTTTTGACACATTATAAATCAGAAATTGGTAATTCAAAAGGAATTACAAGTGAAATAATAGATGAAATTGAAAATGACTTTCAACTAAAACTTCCATTGGCTTATAAAGAATACTTATTGGAGTTTGGTAGTCATACAGGTAACCTATTTGGTAGTTATTATATGACTTATCCTTCATTGAAAGAAAATAAGTCAGATGTTATTGAAATGATAAATTTTGATGATAGAAAAACGGAAAATGAAAAACCTTTTATAAAAAATAGTTATTTCTTTTTTGGACAATGGCAAGGGTATATCTTTTATTTTTTTGATTGTGAATCAGGGAAAGATGATCCTGAGGTATACATTTTGAATGATGGATTAGAGATATTGAAATTCAAAAATACATTTAGTGATTTTGTAAAAGATGAGGGGCTAAAATTGTTAATTAAATAACTATAGAAAGTAATAATAAAGATATTAAATATGGTTTTTGTAAAGAAAATTCAATTAAGTCAAGAGACTTTTCCGGTGAACTACTATGATGATGAAGTTCCTGTTACTTTTTATTGTAATGATAAAGGAGAGAAACATCAAGTAATCTTATCACTAAAAAAATCAATATCGCTTTATGAAGAAGTTATAGTTGAAAAAAATATAAGTTATGAAGAGTTAGCAAAAATTGGGATTGATAAAATTGAAAATTTAGAAAATGAAGATAGAAAACATGAGTATCGTTACATGAAAACATTTTCTAGTACTTGTAATAAGGAATTTATAGTTATTTTCAATTTTAAAGAATATGGAGGGTATTATAGTTGTCGTGTTTTTGGAGTTGTAGAAATTGTTTAATAGAAGTAATGCAGGTTAAAGTGAAGCACGGAAAAAAATAAGTTATTATAAGCCATTTGTTTAAAAAACAATAAGAAATGATAAGAAACGATTTATATGCCAGGCATATGGGAGTTGATTGTAGATTTTGGGAAACTGATAATTTCTATGCTTTGCAAACAGATTACAATGAGAAATTACTAAGTAAAGGGTTTAGAAAGTATGATAAGATAGAACTAAAAGACAAAATACACAAAGAAGTCACTTTTAATGCTATCGAAAACGCTTTTGAGGTAAGTACGTTTTGTATCTACAAGGGTTTTAAGTTTTTTCTCGAGGTTTTATTAAATACAGGGCTTTATAGGATTAGACCTTTATCAGAAGCACAAATTAATTTTAAGGATCATGAAAATCATGGTTATGATCCTGTTTATGAAGTTGCAGAAAATGAGTTGGAAGAAATATGGGAAGAACGAAAACCTATTGATGAATTTGTGTTCAATGTAGAACCAATAGTTTACATTAAGAAAAAATATTAGTTTATCGAAGAAGAATGGGAATTAAAATCAAATTATGCTTTTCCATCAGCACTAATGAATGAGTTTTTAAGGTTAGATTTTGATGATGAAAATCTTAAAGTTTATTTATGAAAACAATTATTTTTATGTTTTTCTGCTAGTGTGAACGTAGTATAGGTGAAAAAGAAAAGAAAGAATTTTTAAATTATTTAAAGGTTTATGGTGATGCGCTTTTTTATTACAATGAACGAGAATTGATAGAGGATGTTGTTAATTTTTATGAATTAGAAGTATTTGTTGATATAGTAAAGATGAAAGAATATATTCAAACAAATTTAATTTTTGAACCATCGATGAGTCATTCAGATTTATTAATTCGATATAAAAAAACAAAATAATTCATAAAGCCTATTTTTTTAGAATTTCGATTACTAAAAATTAGATATAATATTCTCCGACAAAAGATAGATTCTATAGAATTAGAAAGAAGAGGGAAATTATAAATTTTTATAATTAAAACAATAATTAAATAAAAGTAATATTTATCTTACTTTAATTATTAACTTAGCGCCCTTAATATTAACCATTTAAGATATAAGGCAAATAAAAAAATAATTGATAATGAAAAATTATCAATAGCGGAAAGTAAATAGAACTTTCAAAAACAAAAGATAAATACAAGAATAAACATTATGAAAAAAAACATTTTGACCCTACTAATTGTGCTAATAAGCACTTGCAGTTTTGCACAAAAAATAAAAATCGATAAAGGAGAAATTAAACTCGATGAAAAAATAATTGGTTACATAGAAGGTAAAAAACCAATTTTTAAAATTTACAGTTTAGATAAAAGTTATTACGTGACAGCTGAGTTAAAGAGTGTTCCTAACGATACTTCGATGGACCTTCCGTGGATTGAACTTAAAGATGAAGCTACAGGAAAGTCAAACGAATTAGAATTTAAGAATAAGAGCAGAAAATTCAGTGCCTTTAATTATGACAGAAGTATTATTTATGAATTGTTTGACAGAAATTATATTACTGCAGAAGGCTTAACTAAAGAAGCAATTGAAAGTTTTATTAACGGAGAATCAGCAGGTATAGCCGCAAAAAAAATGGGAATTCAGGGTGATATTGATAAGGCAAACAGTTTGGCAGATACTTATCAATTAACAATTGATGATACAGGTGTTATTTATAGTATAAAAGCACAAAATCAGGATCCTAATGATAAAAAAATCGGATATATCAAAATGATTTCGCCGTCTACAAACGGAGAGTTACAATACGAAGTTACTGACTTAGATGGTTATCTGATAGCGACATGGTTTGCAAAAGCCGGAATGGTTTCAGGTTATGATAAATTTTTAAATCAGGAGCTGATTACATTCGATAAGAAAGTTCTAAAAGCAACTTTTGATAATAGAGGTAATCCTATAGGATATAAAATGAGTAAAGATATTACGGCGATGAATATTGCAAGGGTTTTGGTAGGTAATGGTTATACTTTAGGAAGTAAAAAATAATTAAGTAAACAGAAATATAAAAATAATGAAAAAGAGAATTTTACTAGTGGTGGTGTTGCAACTTTTTTTAACGTTAAATAGCTGTAGTTCAGATTCAGGAGATAATTCAACTCCAACTCCGGAACCACCGGTTGTTATCATAAAAACAGCAAAAGTAACATCATATTCTAAAAATGCAGGTGAAACAGGCGAAACAATAAGTATTTACGGCGAAAATTTTTCAGATAAAGCAAGCGATATCAAAATAACTTTTGATGGTGTTGCAGCGACAATTGTTTCAGCTACTGCTACGGAAATTAAATTTGTATTACCTCAAACGGAGAAAGTTCTACCAAAATTGGA
Source organism: Flavobacterium sp. MEB061 (assembly GCF_000834715.1). Classification (NCBI taxonomy): domain Bacteria; kingdom Pseudomonadati; phylum Bacteroidota; class Flavobacteriia; order Flavobacteriales; family Flavobacteriaceae; genus Flavobacterium; species Flavobacterium sp. MEB061. The sequence continues at coordinate 184,174 of NZ_JXQR01000014.1, forward strand.
ACTCACAATAGAGAATAAAACGATAAGTAACGAAGTAAAAAATGATTACGAAGGTAATATTGGTATTCTTCCTGCTCGTTCTCTTACAGGTTGGATAGCACAAGAGAACAACTTAGATAGAGACGGGGAAACATTTAATATTCAGATGGAAAGTGATAAGATTGTTTATTTTTCAGGTAGTTTTAAAACTTCAGACGGAGGTATTACATGGAAACCATGGGCGGATGGTTCGGTCTTTCATGTCACTACTAATAATGAAGGATGGAGCAGTGGGATTGGAAATCCTAAAATGACAAAAATAACAGCGGGTGGTGCTGTAGTTACAAAAGCATTCGCAAATATAGAAAACATCAATGATGTTTATTACTGTATATATGTAGATGCCAACATGAAAGACGGAACAGCTGTGACACAAAATGGAAAGGTCTACACAACATCTAATGGACTTGATTTTACGAAAACTTATGAACTAAGCGGTACCACTGCTAATCTTTTTCAATCAACAAAAATTGATAACAATCATATTTGGGTAATTGGTTATAAACCTATTACAGCGGGGGTTAATAAACCTTTTATTTTATTTAAAAATAATACAACTGATGGATGGAAAGAGTATCCATTTGTTAATGAAGAAGCGGGGTATATTGCCAGAGAAATTTGTTTTGTTGATAACGAAAACGGTTTTCTTTTAATTAATCATTACAATCAATCTTTATTAGACGTGAAGTTATTTAAAACCAACAATGGAGGTGATTCTTGGACTGAAGTTTACAACAGCGAATTGTTCACTAAGTTCACTTTTAAAGACGCTAATACGGGTTGGGCGATTTTAGAGAATAAAATATACAAAACTACAAATGGGGGTGCTGCCTGGACTTTAGATTATACACACAGCCAGAAAATTGGTGCTATTGCATACAAAAACAATGTTGTTTGGGCCTTTTCTGAAGATAAAATAATCAAACGCTATTTGTAATTTTTTAGCAGTAGAAATTTTATATAGTATAAAAAACATTACAGCCATAAAAAGCTGTAATGTTTTAAAATAAATTGAATGAAAAAAACTTTACTCTTACTCTTATTTATTGTCATTACTTCTTGTTATCAGGAAACCGCTATAGTCATAGAGGGTGATTTTACGACTTCGTATGCCAACAAAGATGAATCAATTCCTGTCATTATTAAAATTGATAATAAAATTACCGGAGCAGATACTTACGAATGGACATTTGAAGGTGGTGAGCCTGCTATTTCGTCTGTAAAAAATCCGGGTGAGGTGATGTATAAAAAGCAAGGAACTTATACTATTAAATTAATAGCTACAAATGTAGATGGAGAACGTAAAGAATTTAGTAAAAGTGTAGTAATAAAAGAGGGAATTAATATTGAGTTTACACATGAAATTGTAAAAAGCAATTACTCTCCGGTTGAGGTCGTTTTAAAGAATGCTACTATTGGAGAAGGATTAACTTTTAAATGGGATTTTCAGGATGGAGTTCCAGCAATTTTTACAGGAAAAACACCTCCAAATGTGGTGTTTACAACTCCAGGTGATCATCTTATAACACTAACTGTTTCAAATGGTTTTGAGTCAGAAAAACAAACTCAAACCATAACTGTTGCTCCTTATTTAGTGAGCCTGTTTTCGTATGAACCAAATTTTGAAGACGATGATAATGAGGCTCCCGTAACCATTAATTTTGCTAATAAATCGATTAGTGCCACTAGTTATAAATGGAGTTTTGAAGGCGGAAATCCATCCATATCAACAGAAGAGAATCCTAAAGTTGTTTTTACAAGTGCAGGCAGTCATGAAGTTACTTTAGAAGCTTTTAATGACAAAACAAGCCAAATTTTTAAATCGACTATTACAGTTTTACCAGATACTAATTTGCGCACATTAACTAATATTAAATTAGGAATAAATTCGGCACATAACAACAATAATATTGGAGCTATGTTCTCGACAGTAACGAGACAGGTTTACAAAGCAAATGAAATAAACGACCAGAATAGCGGTCTTATAGATATTGTTTTTCAGGGATTAAACAGCAATTTTACTTACAATAGATTTATATCTCCGGATCAGGCCAATAATTATGGATTTTTGTCATTGCAAAATGCTCAAAGTACCATTTTTATAAACTCTCAAAACTTGTGTAACTGTGGCTTAAATTTCACAGAATCGCAGTTTGATGCTATGGTAAATGACAGTCCGATAAAATCTTTAAATATAAGTTACAGCGCTGCAGGAGAACAGCAATTTGGATTGGTCTACCCAAGAATCATTTTATTTAAAACACAAGACGGAAGAAAAGGAGCCATAAAAATTAAAGATATGGTTAAGAACGGAGCAAGTTCTTATATTTTATGTGACATCAAAGTACAAAAACAATAACCAATAAATGAAGAGAGAGAATAAGAAGATCTTGTTTTGGTTATGTATTGTTTTTGCCTGTTGTTTTTGCAGGAAGGGATATGCTCAAGATGTAGATTTAGAGAATTTTTATAAGCCAAATTTTAAAGTAACAGGAAATGTGAATGCAAATATGATGTATTATACATCTAATGCCGATACGCAAAATTCACGTGAACCTTTTACTTATTTGTTATCAGGAAATTTAAATATTAGTGCTTTTAATTTTAGCGTTCCGTTATTTTATAGTATTACCAATCAGGGAAATAACTTAGGTTATACAGCCCCATTTGATTTTAACAGATTAAGTATTATGCCAAAATATAAGTGGGTAAAAGCTTATATAGGCAATGTAAGTATGACTTTTTCACCTTATACCTTAAGTGGTTTTCCGTTTAAAGGAGTTGGTTTAGAACTTACTCCCCAAAGCCCTTTTAAAATAACCTTAATGGGAGGACAACTATTAAAAGCAGTTTCAGAAGAAGAAGCTTTAGGCGGAATTCCGGTATACCAACGTTTTGGTTACGGAGCAAAAATAGGTTTTGAAAAAGAAAGATATAAACTTGGCTGGATTGGGTTTTACGCCAAAGACGATGTTAATTCACTAACAATGGTTACTGACAAAGGAGTAACACCAAAAGAAAATTTCGTAAACAGTTTGACTTTTAGTACATCTGTAATCAAAAATTTAAATTTAAATGTTGAATATGCTTTGTCTGTTCTAACCGATGATACCAGAAGCAATACTCTTTCGGGTGGGAATTTTAGAGATAAGTTATTTTCCAGTAAAGAAAGTACAAGTTTTATGAACGCATTAAATGTAAATTTTGATTATAATATTCAAAAAAGCATTGTAGGACTAACTTATGAGCGTATAGATCCTAATTACAATACATTAGGTGCATTATATTTTAATAATGATTTAGAAAATATTGCGTTGCGCTTTTCCCGTCCCTTTTATCAGGATAAAATTACGGTATCAACCAGTTTAGGATTTCAAAGAGACGATTTGGCGAAAGAAAAAAAGCAAGATACCAAGCGTGTTGTTGGTTCGATCAACATGAATTATAGGGTAACAGATCAAATTAATATTACGGGTAGTTATTCTAATTTTTCGACCTATACAAATAAAAAGCTGGATCAGTTTGAGCTCATAAACAACCCAAATGTAGTAGTATCCGATACTTTAGATTATAGACAATTGTCGCAAAATGCAAATGTAAATATGTCGTATGCTTTTGGGAGCAAAAGAAATCAAAATTTAAATTTCAATTATAGTATTGCTGGTCAGGCAAATGAGCAGGGAGGAGTTATACGCAGAGGTCAGGCAAGTACCGTTCAAAATTACAATTTGGCGCATTCGATAAATTTTATCGAAATGAAAGTTGGCTTAAACAGCTCACTTAATTACACTAATAATCAGGTGGGTATAAACAATAGTTTCTCAACCGGAGCTTCAGTTGGAGCCTCAAAGAAGTTATTTAAAGACAAGCTAAATACTAATTTGGGATTTCTGTACAATAACTCTCAGGGAGATATGAATTCGAGCTCTGTTTTTGGAATTAAGTTCAATAATAGCTATACGTTGCTAGACCAACATAATTTTAGTATGAATATTATTTCGATGTTTAGAAGCAGTACAAATACTCAGAAATTTAATGATTTAACAGCTACATTCAATTACGCATACTCAATTGATAAAATAAAATTACCGGCAAAAAAAGGACCTAAAAAAGAAAAGGAAATTGTTTTAAATCCTGTTTTAAAAATAAATTATAAGGAAAAGACATATCAGGGAACAAGGGATGAAATCATAAAGCAATTACAGGATCTCCAGCTTGCTTTGCGACCAATTCCAAAGGAAGATTCAGATGAATTGCAGCATTTGCTGACCCTTACAACTTTGACACCTGATGATGAGAGTTTTAAAGAAAAAGCTTTGACTTATTTAAAAGCATATGATTTAAATAATGACATCTTAGACAAGTACAACAATTATATTCTTGAAACTGTAAAAAGTTTACGAGAAGAAATGAATCGAAAAGATGAAGGTTTTGAAAATGATTATGTTATGGCACTTGGAAGAGTGAATAAACATAAACTACATGGGATAAATGAAGAGGATATAACAGATAGAACAAGTTATAAATCGTATTTAAAATTAGTTGAGCGAAAAAATAAAAAATTACAGCCTTTATTAGTTCATAGATGGATGATTAATGAAATTTCAATACTGGCGAATACGCCTGCAGCTGAAATTCACCAAAATAAAAATCTTTCAAATTTTAATAAACAAGAACTTAATCAATTCTTTAAAATGATGAAAGAGAAAAAAACAGATACAGAAGTAATTGAAGAATTAAAAATCAAATTAATTCCTTTTTATCATGATTTAGCCCTTAAAAATGTCAAAGATGATGAAGTTGAATTTAAATATTTAAAGATTAATTAAAAGGATATTGCTCTTTTTTATAAGAAGGGTTTTAGAATCGTTTCAATAGAAGTCAGGCTTAAAATATAGAGAAGTTATTATGCTTCATTTACAAAAAAATATGATTATTTGCTTATGAAAAAAATTTACAAAATACATCTATCGGTATTATTTATTTTACTTTCAGTTGTCTTTTCTTACGGGCAGGATCTTGCAGCCCCAAAAGAAGCAGGTGCAGCTTCGAGCGCTATTGAAAAAATAGAAGCTTCTGATCGCTGGGTAGATAAATTTTCGAATCAGGATTTGGTAGAATTGCCAATCGGAATTCGAAATACAGTAAACAATGTTCAGTATTCTATCGGGATTACCAAAGCTGTTTTTTCACCGGAATATACCACTTTAACTGTTTTTTGTCGAGTTGATATTCCGCAAAAAGACAAAAATGGGCAGCCAATGCAACTGTTTTTTGGTGCCGATAATGTAAAATTATCGCATCAGGGAGGTATTATGGGCGAAGCTAAATTGGTACTGCTGGGTAACGTAGATATTCCGTTTAGCGATAATAAATGGCAAGTGTCTCTATATGGAGGTTTTGAAATGGCAACCGGAGATGTTAAGGATTTAACGTATGTAACGATTGACTGCGACGGTTTTAAAGAAATGAAAATTTCTGGAGCAGTAGAGTTTTCAAGAAATCTAATATTGCCAATTGATCCTGTAACTAAAACTGTAGACGAAGCAAAGATTACAGTTCCAAAAACCTATTATAACGGAAAAACGGTTCAAATACCAAATAGAGTTAGAGGAGAGTTTAGCTTTATGGCAAGTAGCTGGAACGATATTTTGGTGAATGTAAGCTTGCAGCCTTTTACATTAAAAGACAAGCGAAATGGAAAAGATTTTGAAGGTAATTTTCAGTTTTTAGTCAGTAATGCAGTTTTAGATTTAAGTGATTTAAAAAACGATCCGACCGTTATATTTCCTGAATATTATGCAAAAAATGCACTTTTAGTACCTAGTCAGGAAGCCTGGAAAGGTGTATTTATTCAAACTTTTGATGTAGGTCTGCCAAAAGAATTTCAAACTACTGATACTGCATCAAGTAAAGAAAGACTTCATGTAGGAGCACAAAATCTTATTATAGATAAATATGGAGTTTCGGGAACTTTTTATGCAGATAATGTTTTTCCACTCGATCGAGGCATCACAAGTCAGGAAAAATCGTGGGCTTATTCTCTGGATCATATTGATGTAACAATTGCCGCCAATACTTTTGTAAAAGCAAATTTGAGCGGTCAGATTCTTTTGCCAATAAGTAAAGCAACGCCAGAAAAGAAAGAAACTACAGCGGCTGCAACACCAATTACTACAACCCCGGCTACTGGAACGGCAAATACAGCAACAACTCCGGCGAAACCAGCCCAAACAAATAGAGCAGGTTTGGCTTATAATGGTTTTATTTCCATGGAAGAACAGCAATTAATTGTTGTTACAAAAGATTCTATAGCTTTTGATATCTGGAAAGCAAAAGCCCTGTTATTGCCTAATAGTTCTGTAGAGCTAAAATTGGTTAACGGAAAATTTTTGCCAAAAGCCAATTTAAACGGAACAGTTACTTTCGGAACTAATAAAGGAGCATCTGATGAAAAGGATGTTGAAGGGAAAAAAACAGTTGATTTTAAAGGGATTTCTTTTGAGAATTTACAATTGCAAACCGTTTCACCTATTATTTCAGTTCGAAATATGGGCTATAAAGGGACAGTTGCTTTTGGTAATTTCCCTGTTTCGATTGGTAATATAAACGTCGCCATTAATGGAGATAATTCCAGAATCGATTTTGATTTAGGAATTAATCTGATGGAAAGTATTGGAGCCGGTGCCACAGCCAGAATTGGTATAAAAGGTAAAATGTATGATGACGGATACAGACAGCGAAGCCGATACGATGGTTTGGATTTATCTGCCATTAATATTAATTGTGAATTTAGCGGATTAACCATTAAAGGAGGTCTTATCCTGATGGAAAAGGATCCTGTTTACGGAGATGGTTTTAATGCTGATTTAGAGGTAGATGTAGCAAAAATCGTCAACGTAAAGGCAAAGGCTATTTTCGGGCGGACTACTTTTAGATACTGGTATTTTGATGCCGCAGTAAAATTTCCTCCTACGCCAGGTGTTCCGTTCATGATTACGGGTTTTGGAGGTGGAGCTTATTATAAAATGCATCGAAATTCAGATGTAGCTATTGGTGATTTTTCTCCATCAGGATTAAGTTATACTCCAGATGAAAAAATAAGTCTTGGGATTAAAGCTTTAATTTACTTTCATGTAGGCTCAGAAACTATTTGTGACGGTGAAGCCGGATTTGAAATGGCTTTTAACTCAAAAGGGGGAGTAAACAGATTGGCTATTTTTGGTAAAGCAAATGTTATGGCCAAAATACCGGGGTTAAAAAATATTACGGATTTAATGACCAAAGTGTCTTCCAATGTTACATCAAAGAAAAGTTTCCTAGGAGTGACTGATAGTGATCTTAAGGGGTCTTTTGCCAGTAAATATATTCCGGAAGCTAAAGAAGCTATTCCCGGAGATTTATCAGCAGCGGTAGGAATAAAGATGGCAGCAGCTATTGAATTTGATTTTGAAAATAATTCGATGCATGCTACAACAGATGTGTATATCAATACGCCAGGTAATTTCCTTTCAGGAATAGGACCGGGAGGACGAGCAGTCTGGGGAGTTTTCCATAAAGATCCAAAAGACTGGTACATGTACATGGGAACACCAGATGACAGATGTGGTATTAAAATAGGGGTAGCCGGAATGTTCTTAAAAACAACAAGTTACTTTATGGCCGGAACAGTTCTTCCGGGAAGTCCGCCGCCGCCTGCGATTGTAGCGCAAATTTTAGGTGTTGATGCTCAGGAATTAGATTATATGCGTGACGAAAATGCTTTGGCAAATGGAGGTGGTTTAGCCTTTGGTGCCAGCTTAGATTTTGATACCGGAGATTTAAGTTTCTTGCTTTTTTATGCCCGTTTTCAGGCAGGAATGGGATTCGATATTATGCTTAAAGATTATCAGGAAGCAAGATGTTCTAATACAGGAGATCAGGTAGGTATAAACGGATGGTATGCTAACGGACAATCTTATGCTTATCTGCAGGGTGAATTAGGTATTAGAGTTAAACTATCATTTTTAAAATTCAAAGTTCCAATTATCTCAGGAGGAGCTGCAGTTTTATTACAGGCAAAATTACCAAATCCGGTTTGGATGCGAGGTTATGTGGCCGGAAACATGAATATTCTTGGAGGATTAATAAAAGGAAAATTCCGTTTTAAATTTGAACTAGGAGAGGAATGTCAGTTTGAAAATGCATCTCCATTAGGAGGACTTAAATTGATAACAGATGTAACTCCAAAACAAAGTTCAACTGATGTAGATGTCTTTGCTGTACCACAAGCTGCTTTTTCAATGAAAGTAAACGAAGCTTTTGTAATTCCTGAAGATGCAGGAGATGTGACCTATAAAGTAATATTAGAAAAATTCAAGGTTTTTGATGGAGCTACAGAGATTCCAGGTGTTTTCGAATGGGGAACAATGAAAGATAAAGTTAGTTTTGTATCATCAGACATTTTGCCACCAAATAAAGAACTTAAAGTTCAGGTTGAAGTTAGTTTTCAAAAGATGATAAATGGCGTTTTTCAACCTATAAAAGTCGATGGAAAGGTAGCAACAGAATATGAAGAAAGACTCTTTACCACAGGTGGTGCACCTAACCATATTCCGCTTACAAACGTTAAGTATTCTTATCCTGTTGTAGATCAAAAATATTTTCTGGAAGAAGAATATCCAAAAGGTTATATTCAACTTAAGCGTGGTCAGGATTACTTGTTTGAAGATGGCAGCTGGGAAACCAGTATCAAAGTAGATGAAGACGGAACCTCTAATTCAAAGGCAACAGCTTTTAATTATAATACCGGCTCAAATGAAATTTATTATGATTTGCCAAATATTAACCAGGACAAAAAATACAACTTTTCTATAGTAAGTAATTTGAAACAAGCTGCACAAAAAAATACTACAGCAGCAACAAAAACAAATACAATTAGCGAAGATGGAAATGATATACAGATAAAAGAAAATCAGGCTGATGCATTATCAAAAGCAGAAGGTAGTATAGAGCGTTTAACTTATTCATTTAATACAAGTAAATACAAAACGTTCGTTTCTAAAATGAATGCAATAAACACGCAAAATTACAATTTTGGAGTTTTGTACTCAGATGTTATTTATCTGACTAACACTATTTCAAGTCAGGAAGCATTTGATTTAACAGAGTTGCAAGGAGCGACTTATAGTGACAATAAAGCCTTAATAATTGCGCAGTCTAAATTAAATGATGAATATTATAATGCTGATATATTCCCATACTTATATAAAGATTATCCGCTAAATGGTAATTTTTCTATCAACAATAGAGATACAGAAGAGTTGGGCGTTATTCCTGCAAAAGCAATTCCGCTTAATGCATATTACATGTCCAGCATAGAGAATAATGTAAACCAGGCATGGACAAAAGGGAATTTTCCATTTAAGTATAATATGCCATTGCTTTACAAACAGGATTGGGTTGATTTAAATAATCAAATTATTAACGCTTATGTTAATGGAGATGCAAGTTCCGATTCAATTGCCAAACGTTTTATGGGTGCTAGTTTTCTCTTTATGCGCTATGGAAACTATGAAATAGTAATGAAGTACAATCTTCCGGGAGATAAACAGTCGAACGAGTTTGTCTATAAGTATAAAAACAATAATAATTTTAGATAATGATTTGAGTTAAATTTGGTGATATATCTAAACATTTTGATATTAGGTAATATTCTCAATCAATGATTTATAATTAAAAACAACCTTCGGGTTGTTTTTTTATTTTATAATGTTCTTAAATCGATAAAGTGTTTCAAACCGATCCTGGTGTTGAGATGCTTGGTGAAATTAAAAAAATATAAATAATGAATCGTATTTGGTAATGATAGTTATTGATGGTTAGTTCTTTTCATAGTTATGCTTTAAGTGTCTTTGACTAGCTAATGCTACAGTTAATCATGAAAAAAATATTTTGATTATCACAAGTAAATTTTACATGTGAAGAGTAAAAAGTAAATGATTAGTAGAAAATGAGAATTAAAATGATTTTTTTTATTCAATATAGAGATGGAGATCTGCATTTTTTGTGAAATTCAGTAGTTTTTTAGATATAAAAATTCAGGCAAATTCTTTGTGATGCCAAGTAAATGCTGAATTCTTACATATTAGAGTTGCTCTATTAATTTTTTTTATGAAAAAAATTACAAATCGACTTGTTTGTTTCATTTATAGTCATATATTCGTACTAATATTGATTACGAATCACCCTCCCCTTCCTACAAGAAGTAAATCAAAAAAAGTACTTAAGTACAAAAAAGAGGTATTCTACAATCATATAGAATACCTCTTTTTTTGTTTATACTAGTCAGACAACAGAGAGAGGGTTCTAAAAACAATTTTTAACAATTTACAAATTAATTATTTTTATTATGGCATTTAAAGCAATTTTAGAATTCGAAGGAAACGAATACCAAGTATTATTCTCAAAAGTTGATATGTTAAGACATACCGATGGTAAAGGAGCAGTTTCATCTGAAATTAAAGGAGGTAGATTAAACCTAAAATTAAAATCTACTGACAATACTACTGTAATTGAGCAGGCAGTAAACAGTCAGCACAAACCTGTAAGCGGAAAAGTGAAATTTTTCAAAGCAGATTCTGAACAAGTAATGAAAGAACTTTCTTTTGAAAATGCATTTATTGTATTCTTCAGCGAGCAGCTTGATGCTATGGCAGAAACTCCAATGACTACTGAGATCACTTTCTCAGCAGAAAAAATCACATTAGGAAATGCAACATTAGATAACAATTGGGCTAAAATTTAATTTTTTCCTATTGACAAACAAGAAGCGGTTATGTGTCGCTTCTTGTTTTTTTATGCAATTTATTGAACAAAACATTGATTGGTATCACTTCTATATTTTCAGAACACGATATTTTTAGCTTAAAATGGAATTCGGTATAAGAATTTTAGACTATAATCTATTTAAGTTAAAAATTAAAAATCAAACTTATAACTAAACATATTATGGTCATTCCTAAAATAATATTTGGTATTGATAGAAAAGAAATCTCACATTTCACGACTATTGAGCTGCACCAAACCATAAATAACCACCATCATTTTAAAATTAGTGTTCCCCATTCTGTGATCGAACAACCAAGAGCATACACGATGCAAAGTGCACAAAAATGGTTGGGAGGCGTTTTGCACATTGTTTTTGAAAACAATAATAATTTTTTAGGAATAGTAACTAATATTCAATATGCTCAGGAATTAGGGCATGTGGGAAGCCAAATTATTATTTCGGGTTATTCTAAAACTATACTTCTTGAATCGGGATCAAAACTCAATTCCTGGGAAGATACCAACTTACAGGATATCATTGAGGGAGTGATAAAAACAGCTGCAGGTGAACAATTACAAAACGACATCAAACCTGAGTTCCGCAGCAATTTAGAATACCAAACTCAATATCTCGAAACTGATTTTCAATTCATACAACGCTTAGCCAAACAATACAACGAATGGTTGTATTATGATGGAGAAAAACTTTTTTTTGGCAAACCAACTACCACGACAGAGTTTACAAAATTGATTTATAACAAAGATCTTTATAACTTAAATATTTCTGTTCAGGCAATTCCCAACCAGTTTGGAGCATTTACTTATAATGAAGATGCAGGCAAACTGTATCAGGCCAAGACGAGAGACCAGATAGAAGGATTTCCAAAATTGGGTACTGATGCCATAACCGCTTCTCAAAAACTATATGCTACATCATCATTAGAATATGGCAGGATTGCCGCTGGTGACGATATGTATTTGCAAACCATACTGCAAAACAGACAGCAAAGTGCCGCAGCAGAATCTAATTTTATAACCGCAACAAGTCGAAACAGAAGCTTACGAATAGGGATGAGCATTAGCATAGATGCCATGCAGGTAAAAGACAAATTGGCTGCATATACAAGCGGACAAGATATTAATAAAATCAACTACGAAACCAACGAAGTAGGAATCTATATCATCACCGAAATAACTCATAAAGCCAGCGACATAGGCGAGTATGAAAACAGTTTTAAAGCTTTGCCTGCCAAAATACGCAAGTTGCCTGAACCAAACATCGCTTTTCCTGTAGCCCAAATGCAACAAGCTGAAGTAGTGGCTAATGACGACCCAAGAGGACAAGGCAGGATACGTGTAAAAATGCTATGGCAATCTACCAAACAACAATCTACTCCATGGTTACGCGTAATGACTCCCGATGCAGGAAGTAGTGGTGAGGTTAATACCAACCGCGGTATGGTTTTTATCCCCGAAGTGGGCGATCAGGTTATGCTGGGGTTTCGCTATAACGATCCCAACAGACCATTTGTAATAGGTAGTTTATTTAACGGTAAAACGGGAACTGGAGGTAACATAAAAAACAACATCAAAAGTATTTATACCCGCACAGGAAGCACAATTACTTTTGACGAAGGGAATTCGAGTATTCTTGTAAAAGATCCATCAGGCAATACCTGGTTTATGGATGGCAATGGGAATATCGATGTTACCGCACCAAAAAACATTACGATTAATGCAGGGGAAAGTATAATTATGTCAGCAGGGCAAAATATTGTGGCTTCAGCACAAAAAGATATAAATGTTGTTGCTGGAGATAGCATCACAGAAATAGCAAGTGAAGATTATAATCTTACGGCAAGTAATATTATTGAGACCGCTTTGGTAGGTAGAAATTCTAAAGCTAAAAGCATTACCGAAAACATGGAGATAGGTTCTTACATAAGTACTAAAGAATCTATAAATATGGAAAGCGCAAAAGAAGTAAATATTAATAGCGGAAAACAGGTTAAAATGCAGTAATATGGCAGAAGAAGGCGGAAATATAATACGTAACGTAGCTGGAAAATCCTACAAGGAAGCGGAGTCTATTACAAAAGATGCATCTAAAGGAGCATTGGATTTTAAATCTCCAAAAGAAAATACTTTTTACGGAAAAGATGGCGGAAAAAAATTTGCGGATTATGAAGCAAAAAAGGAAGAGAAAACATTGCTTGTTAAAAAAATAAAAGGTCCCATAGATCCTTCCACCAATAAAGCTGTTGATATTATAGAAAAAGGTAAAGCATACAATTATGAAGCAATAGAATTTAGCAGAACTCCAACAAAATCAGAACTTAAAAGCCTAAAATGGGCAATGCAATATGATGAGGGAAAAGTGGATGAAGCCCCAAAAGTTTTGGGTGAAGAAAAAATCTCTCATTTTGTTTCTTCAGAAAAGCAAGTATCTAAAGTAAGAATATATGCTTATTTTGGAGCTCCTAGCAAAAATGCTAGTGTGAACATAAGTATAAAAAGTCTTAAATTTCCCATGCTGATAATTCAAGGGAAACATAAAAAAGGTAAAAATGATGATAATACAGCCGTAGCGTCAGATTTATTATATGGTGATTATCCTGAAAACGAAGTTGGAATCAAGCGTCTCAAGAAAGAATTATATGAAGAAGAATTTAACAAAAGTTTAAAAGCAGGTAATAAAGACTGGTTAAAAACAAAAGAAGAGACGGCTGATTTAATAGCAAAAAATTTATCAGAACTAAGAATTGAGAAGATTAAACAGTTTCTTAAAAAAGATAATGAAGAATTATTTTCAATATTTAGAGATGATATGTGGTATTTCGCAAGTGGTGATATCAAAAAAGTTGCTCAAGATATGGTTGATAACGTCAAAAAAAATGTAGGAGGAGAATATTCAAATGCCTCATTAACAGAGGCTGTTATTGCTCATGAAAAGTCAATGGCATTTATTAAAGGAGTACAAGATGTTATAAAAGATTATATGACTGGTAATGCAGGGTCTATTGATAAACTAGAAATAACAGATGATAAAAATGGCATATTGTATCAGCAATTAATTAAAAATAAAGTTGATAGACCTATATTTCATGATAAGATTAGTGGTTTGGGAATTACGATTAATGATGTATGGGCATATCAAGTTTATATTACATCCTATAAAAGAAATGGCAATAATTATGAAATGAGTTTGGAGATTATATATTGGGATCATTTTGGTTTAGATTACCCGGATATCCATAAATTCAGCAATGACATTTTTTCTGCTTGGTTTATTTTACAACACTTCCGAAGTTTTAAGCCACTAATTACAAAAATAGATATAACACATAAATTCACAGCAAAATTATAGATATGAAGAAAATTATTGTTTTTGTTTTTCTATTTTTCATCATTTCGTGTTCAGATAAAAAAAATAAAATGGAAATAAAAAAAATACCTAACGTAGAAATTATCACAGGCTCAAAATCTAAAGTTGAGTACTTTGAAGTGTATGACCATGAATCACATTCAATCGAGGAAGCTATGCTAAAGATTAAAGATTTTTATAAAACAACTTTAAAAAATGATACAATTCAAAAGTATGAAGAGTATCGATGTTGTTTCTACACACATGCATCGAATGTAAATTATTCGTCTTTTATAGGAAACAATACATCAAATTTTGAAGAAGGAGGAATTCGTGATTGGGATAGTCCTTTATTTTATAATATGGATGAATATTTATTCGGAATGATATATCATGATAGTCAAAGTACAAATTATATTATATATAAAAATAACAAAATCGTTTTGGATGAAACAGAGAATAATAAAAAATGAGTAGGATAATTTAAGTGTTTTTCAATTTTATTTTTTATTTGTTATTAGTTAATTTCTTAACTCTAATCTTGTTTTATGAAAGATTGTTTGGCTGATGAATTGGAAGAAAGAAGTAAAACATTTTATTATTACAAAATTCTAAATTTTGAATATGCTTCTAATTTTTGACTTCCTGTTTAAAGTAATAGCAATAAGACCAGAATATGAAAAAGACATTAATAATAACAGGCGGAGTAATCGGATTTTTATATTCTTTAATAGGCCCTATAGTTAGTTATTCTGATACAGCACCTTTAGATGATGAAATAGGTTTTGAAATTGCTTCATGGAAAGTTTTTATTTTAGAATCTTTGTTATGTATAAGTATAGGACTATTAGTAGGATGGGTAATGTTTTTATTTTTAAAAAAGATTATAAAAAAGAAAATATAACATATAAGTTCACATAAAAAATGATTTTTGAAATAACACATAAAATAAACACAATAGTTAATGATAATGTAAAAGAAATTCAAACTTCTTTTAATGTTGAATTTCTTGCTTTAGAAAAAAAAACAAATTTTAATACATACGAAATTAGCAAGACAAAAGTTATTAATAAACCTGATCACGAAAATACCTATTTAACCTTTCTGGAAAATTTAGATCAGCTTACCTATCCGATTAAAATTCAGACAACAAGTCAGGGGGAATTTGTTAAGATGGTAGAATATAAAGAATGGCTTGAAAAATGGGAAGAAAATACAGCTATTCTAATGGAAGAATACGACGATAACAAAAATGCCAAAGACATATTAGAAAGATTTAATTTAAATGTATATGATGAACAAACTTTTACCCAAAATAAGTTTAAAGAACCCTTTTGGAATTTAATTTTTTTTAATCCTGAAGTTGATGAGGAGGGGCAATCCAATAGCACTGCAATTAATTGGAATATAAAATCTATCGGAAATTTAGAATGTACTGGAAAAACAAAATTTGTTATATCGGATTCCGGTGAATCTTTACTCTGTTTTGAATCGCAAGAAGCAGTAAATGAAGAATGTACGGAAATGATAAATTTTATAACAGGCAATAAATTCAATCATAACCAATATGCAACAAACGTAAAAGTAATTACAACGTTAGATAATTTTCATAGAAAAGCAAAACATAAAAGTGCAATTTTTGAAATTCAAAAAGGTAATTTATTTCATTATAAAGAAGAAACATTTTTAAATATAAAAAGAGAAATTAATTCTAAATAATATGGCAAAAGGAGAAATAATAGTAGAAGGGGCTAAATGCTTTTGCTCTAATTCTGTTGCTAATAATAGCAAGGCTACTGCAGTGCCCTTAGTAGTAAAAAGTCAGACTAAAAAATTAAAAGGGAACAAATATTTTGCTCAGGAAAAACCAATTGCTACCAACCTTGATGATAAAGCAGAAAACTTTAATAACGGAGAAGGTTTTGGTGATTGTTATCTTCCGGACAAAAGCAAAAAGCCAATGCCGTGCAAGGCAAAATGCAGCATCAAATACAAAGACTATTATAAAAATGCAGATTTTGACAAAAGTATGAAAATACTGCTGGATATATCTACAGGCACCTGCCCCGGCTATGGTACAGCTGGCAACATTGAATTTGCTACCACCGGACAAAAAAAAGCAGTAAATACAATTGATGTAAAAGAAGCAGATGCTTTTACCGTCGAAAACACATCTGCTCAGTGGGAAACCTCAGATCCAACCAAAGAAGATTCGGTTTCTGAAATCACCATTATTGCTCCGCTTGCAGAAAAACCAACAGGTAAATATTATTTTATAGAAAAAGCTAAAAACACAAATATTTGGCCTTTGACAATGCCAGTTGTAGAAGCGAAACTTCAATTGAAAGCAATCTATAAAGGAGATCCTACAAAAATAACATGGGCTTTGTTTAAAGGAGATGGGGTAAAAGATAAAGTAAAAACTTTTGTAGGCATTGGAGCTAACATTGCATTTACATTAGATAAACTTTTTAAAGATCAGGAAGAAGGTTTGTATAGAATTGAAGCTTATGCAAACAAAGCAGGATTTAAACAATGTGCAATACTTATCGAATACATAAAAGACCATGTTGAAGGAATTACTGCACCCGGTAAAACCCTGTTAAAAAACACACCAATTCCTTTAACTTTAAAATTTAAAGCAGCTTCCTTAGTAGAAAAACAAAAAATACTTAATTTATCAGCACCTGGTCCTGTCTATGAAACATCTCCAATTGCCAGTTGGAGGGTAACTCATAACAATACTGTAATTTACAATAGCCAGATTAGTAGTGAATCTAATCTAATTAAAGTAGAGACAAAAACGGGCGCACTCGGTATTTTTACCTTCAAAAATCCTGGAGAATACCAAATTGAAGCTTATACATCGCCCAATGATTCAAGCCCGATAAAAACAACCTTAAAGGTTTTAGAATCATTAGGTATCAATACGGTAAAAGGAACCTGTAACCAACTGTTGCGATATAATGAGAGCCTGAAAGTAGAAGTAAGCAAATTTAATGTAGAATTTTTGCCTGCCAACGCTACCAAAATGCAATGGTATTTGCAAAAAGACGGCATAAGATTAACAGCTTTTGAAAACGCTGCTATTTCAAAAGAAAAAAGTATCAATAAACCTATCAATCAAATTCTGTATAATGATGCCAGAGGAGGAAACAATTACTTTGGTAAATATGCGATAGAAGGGTATGGAAAACCGGCTAACCAACCTTTATTTAATGGATCTGACTGCTTTTTCTTTGAGGTAATAAGGAACTCCATAGACAAAGTTACTTTGCCAAAATCAATACCTAAAGGAGCAAAAGTAAAATTCGAAACGGCAGCCCGAATTATGCCGCTGATTGGTGATGAAAAAATAAATTTAGAACTGCCAAATGATGTGGTAAATAATAATGACGGAACAATTACTTTTAAGAGCGAAGGAGAGTTTGAAATAGCGGCCTATCTTACAGGGGAACAAACTATTGACACAAAAGCAACAACAAAAATAAAAGTAGCTACCCCAGAATTAAAACGTGCCTTATGGGCTTACGGTACAGGTTATAAACGTACCGAAACAGGCTATAAAGAAGAAACACATGCCTTTGTAGAAATTGCAGGATTAGAAAATCAATCCATCACCATAAAAGTTTGGGTAAGAGGCGCAAGGGAATCTTTTTATTTGGAACCGGCAACATACATGCTCGAAGAAAAAAAGATAACTCTTAATGACAAAGGTATTGGTTCGTTTAAAATTACTACCGATGACAAGTATAAAGAAAAAATAAAAAAAGCGCTACCTGCAACAACCGAAGTACCAAACCCCAATATAAGTTTGGTTTTTACAGTAGAAATACCTGCAGGAAGCCAAGGAGCAATGACCTTGCCAGACGATATGGCTATAAAAAACGGCAAGCCGGTAGTGGGAACAAAATTTATAGAAGTATTAGACAGTAACGAAGAACTTGCAGTAACCAGTGAAAAAAAAATAAAGTCAATATTTTTTGCTAAAGAAGACGGTAAAGGTGTACAGCAAACCCTTACACATCAAGCTAAAACCCACAAAATATGGGTGCATACTGTCAATATGCAGGAAGAAGAATTAAGAGTGAATGTTATGAGTCTGGTACATTCTGATTGTATGGAAGAAAAAAGTGGCATCATAACAGTATTACAAAGCATCCAGGAATATAAAGAAAAAGTGGGTAGTGACGGCTTATTAGAACTTCCTTTTACAGCCGAAGAAAAATACCTGACAGATGCAGAAACCAACCCTGTACGTTTTAGTATACAAGTAAGCCGAAAAGTAAAAGATCCAAACGATGACAAAAAAGAGGTCTATCTTTTTGTTGATGATCAATTGGCTAACATGCCTTACCCCAACGCAAGCTTAGTAAGAAGTCCAGATATGAAAACCGTAGGTATAAAAGCTAAGAAACAAGACAATAGCTCTTTTAGTAAAGAAGAAAAAATAGCATTGAGAAAACAGCTCATCTGTTTTAAAAACACAGCTTTGATTGTAGAAAAAAGTATTTTGACTGAGGAGGCTATTGAAAATTGTACAGTTCCTGTAATAGTAGATTTAGAAATGGCGGAGGTTCAAACAAGCAAACTTTGTGCTTGTAAAGAGAATAATTTTTATTGGAGTTCCAGAATTACTTGCGATGAAAGAAAAAAAGTTTTAGAAGTATGTGCAGAACTATGGGGAGAAAGTAAAAAAGTTGAAAAAGCAAGTGAATTAATGTCTATCTTTCATCTTGAGACTGGTGATACATTTTCTCCATCAAAAGAAAACGGTAAGGGATTTGTGGGGCTTATTCAATTTAGTGAAAGTGCTGCAAATTCAGTAGATACCACGTATGCCAAATTAAAAGGTATGACTTTTATAGAGCAGCTTGATTATGTTAAAAAATATTTAAAAAAGAACATTGACAGACTAACTACAATTACCGATTTTTATCTGCAGGTAATAAAACCTAATGCAGTAGGACATGGAAGTGAACCTGATTATATTGTTTTTGACGAAAGCATAAGCGTCCCGGATAATGGGATTGAATCAGACCTGGAAAAAAGAAATAAAAATATCCAACGAGAACCTTGGGTTACAAAATATGGCTATGCTCCAAATCATATTTTTATGAAAGAGAATGGTGAATATCAAAATAAAAGACAAGCATGGCATTACACTAAGCAGGTAAATGTAGAACGCCGAGGTTTTGCAAATGGAAAAACAACAATTAAAGAAATTAAACAAGTGGTAATGCAGGATCACTACGAACCTGGAAAAAATAGTATGTTTTTGGGCAGCTGCAATGAAAGCGGGGAGTTAATATTAGGAAGTATAATGTTTAATTATGTAAAAGTAGCTGGAAGTTTTATTGGAACAAAAGAATTTTCAACTGGAAGTAACCCGTTGATTACTAAATTTTTCAATGATATTGGATATTTTACATATAAAGATAAAGAAGGAAATTCTCATGACTATAATGAAGCTACATCTTGGTGCGCTGCTTTCCAAAACTATTGTTTAAAAAATGGAAACCCAGAAATTCCTAGAAAAAATGCTTTAAACGCAACCTCTTTTTCTTATTCTGGATATGAAGAAGTCGAAACGCCATTTTATGGGTCTTTTATGGTAAGAAGTGATGATAATGTTTTTTACAAGGCCGCATCATCTGGGCACGTTGCTATTGTCGTAGGGATAGTAAATGGTTCGTTTGCACAATTAGGAGGCAATCAGGCTGTTCCAGGTGAAGATTCAGGAACAATAGTAAATGTCGTTTTACGAAATAGAGCAAATAATGTGAAATATTTTCATCCCCCAGGCGTTCCCAAAATAGAACTTGGGGAACCTCTATTTACACCTTCAGAGAAAACAGCTAGCATAGATACAGGTAATATGACAAAATAATATATATGAAAAAATTAGTTGTAATAATAATAATTTGTGTTTTTAATAATGGATGTTCTCAAGTTACAAATAATAATAAGGGAACTAATAATAATAATAATTTAGATAAAAAGATTACGATGAAAAATGTATTAATCTCTCAACTGAAAGACGGCGAAAGTTCTTCTTTAGGTGATGAATTTGAATCTCATAAGTATACTGAAAAAGATTTGGAAGCAACAATTCCTCTTATAAAGCAAGAATTAAAAAATAACAATTTTAAATTTTTAGAATTAACTCAATTTAATACCCGTATTAATAATATTTTTAATCGTATAATAGATCCTAACTCATCCAATTTATTTTTGTATGTGAATTTTTACGATAAGTGTGATAAGAATCCAATGTTTTCATTGTCAGTAATTTATTCAGGCACTTTTATTATAAAAAAAGAAAGTTTCATAACAGATTTATATGCTATACCTGAATTAGTTAACTATCAGAATGATTTTCCCGAATTAATAGAAATTGAGAATCAAAAAATAATAAAAAAGGAGCCTGATTTAGGAAATGAAATTGAAATTCCTCATTGGAAAGACATACCTAATTTAAAAGAACGACGTAAAAGAAACGCTCAAACCATTGTTGCTCGAAATTTGTATTTATTCAATGATAGTCAAGCGCATTTTAAATGGTTAATATTAAATGATAACATCTTTATGAGAAGCCTCGTAACTACTTTTGGTTATTATGATGATAAAGAATTAGTAAAATGGGTAGTTGATAAAACAGAATTTACTAATCAAAATATAGATGAAGTAAATAAAATAATTTACAATAAAAAATGCGATGGAAAAATAGTTTTCGACCAACAGTTGCTAAATATACTAGGTGAAGATGATGCAAAAGCAACCCAATTTTGTGAGTTTGTAAGATATGATTATATAGATTGGTTATTAAGTGATAGAAGTAAGACAGAACTCACTTTTTCACAAAAAGCCGAGATAATAGCCCGAATACATAGTTTTATTTATAGCCACGCTAAAGAGTATAGAACGGTAGATTTTATGGGGAAATTTGCAGAATATAACGATTCAGATAACAAGTACAGTAAAGAGTTTAAACTTAAAAATTATTATAATATTCCAGAGTTTGAAAAGCAATGGAAACAGGCAAAAATAGATGGTGATGGTATTTCTTTACCTGGTGAGGAGTAATTTAAATGTGTAGGCATAAGCTTCTGGTTTCTGTTTGATTTAAGTAAAAACACAAAATCCCGTAAAGTGCGGGATTTTGTGTTTTTTACAGCGTTCAAGTCATATGATGCTAATGAGGAAATTGGATTAGGAGAAATCAAAACATATTGGACATTGAACCAAAAAAAAAGCTCCAGATTTCTCTGAAGCTTTTGTCTTAGTAGCGGGAACAGGACTCGAACCTGTGACCTTCGGGTTATGAGCCCGACGAGCTGCCTACTGCTCTATCCCGCGATGTTTCGGGTGCAAAGATAAGCAGTATATACGGTTATCCAAAGAAAAATTGAAAATATTTTTTTAAGTGCTATTAAATTTAATAACTTGTTAACAAACAAGTGTTTGTGTGTTTTTAAAAGTGATTTAAGAGACAGAGTCAATTTTGTAATTTAGTAATTCTTGGTATGGATTGTCTTTTAAGCCTAATAAAAAACCAAAAGCAGGTTCGGTTTTGTAACCTTTTTGTTTGAGTTTAATAATTTCTAATCTAAATTTTTCACCTTTAGACTGCAAAATCTCATGTTCTATAATCATATGTTTATAACCGTTTTGATTTTTGGTGGGAATATTTTGTCCAAAGATTTCAATTTCAAAACGCTCTATTTTAAAATTTGCGATGACTGTTTCTTGATTGTCAATTATTGTTTCTTTAATTGTGAATTCATTTTTATTTCCAAAAAAAGACTTAAGTTTTTCAATAAAGTATTCCTTGTTTTTACAATAACGAATAATATCGAGATCACTGTTTTCAATATCAATATTTATCGGAATGGTTCCAACTAAAATGGGGTCAAATTCGGTAATGTTTGCTAAGACTTCGTATTCTGTCAGTATTTTATAAGCCAGAACCTGTTTTTGATTTCCATTCTTTAAATATCCTATCTTAGTAAAGTCTGTCATTATTTACTATAATTTTTTTCTTCTTTAATTTCCTGTTCTATCCTTTTATTAATGTTGATTTTAGCATTGGTGAAAACAAAAATTGTGGTTTTGTATTCACGGGCGTTTGGATTAGTAATTTCGCCTGTAATTTTTGAATTTTCAAAATAAGGACTTGTTTCTTTAAATTCGTTATTGTTTTCCTCAAATTCCTTAATCCGGATTAGGTTTTTATATTGTACATCAAGATTAAACCAGTTTACATAATCAGCGTTGAAAGAAACAGCTTTAATTCTCTTTTTTGTGTAATAATTAATGGCACCGGCCTGGCCATAATTGTCACAAAGCACAAGGGTTTTCTGGGGATTTTGAAGTTTTGCATAAATAGAATCTGTTTTACGGGCAAGTTCTTTCCAGCCTAACATATCGGCAAAATCTTGTGGCAATTTATGATCTTTTCCATCTTCCCAACGAAGCATTCCCAGTTTTTTATATTTCTCGGGATGTCCAACTATATATTCCGGACTTTTATTTGGAAAAGCTAAATTGTACATCGGAATAAACAACAGTAACGGAATAAGGATAAATACGAGCTGTAAATAACGTTTCCAGCCTGTTTTTAGAATTTCGGAAAGAAAAACAGATCCAAAGGCAATATAAATTGGATACAAACCAATTGCATAATAAGCTTTTGCCTTAAAGTATAAAAAGACTGCCAGTGTGAAAATAATTGATGCAAAGAAAAATTTATATTTTTTAAAAGGGTTGAAAAATAACAAAGAATATAACGATGAAAAAATCACTAATAGTGAACCAATAAAAAATAATAATTGTTCTTTAAGAAACCCTAAACGATCTACATTGACCAATTGTGTTTCGGCCAATTCTTTCATATGATGCACAATAGGAAAATGATTGTTGTATTGCCATAAAAGATTTGGCAGAATTAATAGCAATCCTAAAATCAAGGCTGAATAAAGCTTTTTTTCAGTCAATATTTTTCTTTGTTCAGAAAGTAATAGTGCCGGGAAAAGACCAATAAGCAGAAAAAGAATGTTGTATTTATTTAAAAAACCAAAAGCAAAAACGACAGCACCAATATAAAACCATTTTTTTTCCTCGGTTGTGACATATTGAATAACAACATAATAAAAAGCTGTCCAACACAAAACATCTAGTGAATTGGGTTGATAAAGCATATTAATTCGCAATAATGATGAAAACACAATACAAGTTGCGCCTAAAAGTAAAGCGTATAAATTTCCTTTAAGAACTTCAATAGTTTTCCAGACGACTATGAGTGTTAAAACTCCAAAAAAGGCAGGGAAGAATTTGACCCAAAAAACAGAATTTCCAAGCAAAAAAATAAGATATGAAAACCAGGAAGTTACTGGTGGAACCGACAAATAACCCCAGGCTAAATGATGTGCCTGATCGAGATGTAGGTATTCGTCACGCTGCAAATCATATTCAGGGCTTAGTAATAGATATTGTAAAGCAAATTTTAAAATTATAAATCCGATTAAAATTATGGTTTTTTTGGTCATTGAGCGTTTGGTTTTTATGACTAAAGTTTTTGGTTTTAATTTCTTTAGCTAATATATAATTTATTTTAAACCGAAACTAAAACCAGAATTTTACACGAATAAACCAAACAAATTAGATGCTTTGTAATTGTACTAAATGTAGTTTTACATCATTTTTCCTTCTTTCGCATATTCTTTTTTAATTCCCTGAAGCAAGTGATCAAGGTTGATACTTTCGTTCTCATCTTCTAATGTTCTCAAACAGGCATATTGAATGATATTGACAATATTAGCGCCAGTAATGTCGTATTTTTTTGAAATTTCACTAAGATTTACATCTTCAGCAATTCTAATTCCTTTTGGTAAATTATTCTCCCAAAGTTTTAAGCGTTCGCTATAAGAAGGTACTTCAAACTCAATAATAGATTGAAATCGTCGGGTGAAAGCTGTATCAATATTTGTTTTAAAATTAGAAGCCAAAATTACCAATCCGGGATGATTTTCAATACGCTGCAGCAAATACGAAACTTCCTGGTTAGCGTATTTATCGTGCGCATCCCTAACATTTGTTCTTTTTCCGAAAACGGCGTCGGCTTCATCAAAAAAGAGAATCCATTCTTTATCAGCGGCTTTGTCAAAAAGAGAAGAAAGATTTTTTTCGGTTTCACCAATGTATTTTGAAATCACCGTAGATAAATCAATTCGGTATACATCTCTTTTGGTGTATTTTCCAAGTAGGGAAGCCGTAAGTGTTTTTCCGGTTCCCGGCGCACCGTGAAACATGACTCTGAAACCTGGTTTTATCTTGGCTTTCATATCCCATTCGTGAAGTAAAATTTCGTTGAATTTGAGCCAGGTTTCTATTTCCTTAATTTGGTTTAAAGTGGAGGAGTTAAGTACCAGATCTTCCCATTCTAATTGGGTTTCGATTAATTGGGCAGGAAAAATGCTGCTAAGCTGAGGTTTTAAAATTTTTCCGGTTATGAATTTTTCGATGTATTCGTCTTCTAAAACCAGCAAGCCGCTTAGTTTGGGTTCACCATATGGCACAGTTTCTATTTTGATAATTCTTTTTTGATATAAAAATGACTGATTGTGTAAGTAATTGTAGAACGAAATCCGGCCATCTAAATCATTTCCTGCAATTAAAAATTGTGCTGTTTCTCCGGTTGGCAGGATTCCTCGGTGATTTTTCGTTTTTATACCGCCAAACTCGGGCAATTCGCCGCCGTTAGGTAAATACTCGGCAATAATCGAACTTAAAAAATCGGGTTTAATATGCGGAATAAGTGCCAAAACCAGTAAAAGAATATCCGTTTCATTCAGGTTATTTTCGATAATAAATTCGCTGATAAATCCATCAGAATCCTGTTGTGTTAAAACGGGTTTTTCCGTAGGACTTTCGGCCTGAAAAAGTTGGTCAAGCTGAAATACGAATTGGTTTTTTAAGTGGGTGATTACGTTTTCCATCTTTTTATACTGTAGTGATTCAATTGAAAATAAAATTTAGTTGTAGAGTTTTTTTTGGATTATTTCATCTCTAACTTCCTGATTTTTAGTTTATATTCTATTTGTTTATATTTTTTAATATTAAGTCCACCTTGTTTTTGAATTTAGGATCAAGACCTATTTCCGAAAGAACTTTTTTATATTTATCGATATAAGGTTTCTTCATCGATGGACTTTTTTTAATTAATAGATTTAAAAGTTTTTCATTATTCAACATTCTAAATAAAATAGTTTCAATCCATTCTTTACCATTTTCTGAAAGTTGAAGAAAAGACTTGAAGAATGCATCAACTTGAAGTTCATGATTTAATGACTCGACATAATGAAGTAATCCCCACAATGATTCGTCAAATTTTGCATCATCATGAAATAAAAGAAATAGGTGTTCTAATAATTCTGGATGTTTTATTTGCGAAAGTTCAGAGAGAGCTTTTTCAAATTCCTGAACTTGTTCTGTTGTTTGTAACGCTTTATTTTCTTCTAATTTTTTTATAAGCTTATCCATAATTATTATTATTTATTAAAAATTGTTGGGTGCGACGAAAAATTTAAATTTCTTACTTGTTGTAGAGCATTTTGAATTTCCGGAGTATAAAGTTTGTCTTCCCTGTAAATACCCCTTAAATCTGCAATATCTCGATCTAAAGCCTGTTTTGGTGTTTCTGATAAATCGGCTCCTCTTCCATAACTTCTTGTTCTTCTGTGTCGGCCTCCTGTAGAAGGTTGTTCAACCATTATTGCTATTCCATCATTTCTACTAACACCTTTAGTTATCATATAACTATCTGCCGGAATATGGTGTGGTGTAAGATTATCTCCACTTGAACCTGAACGTTTTAACGAGCCAAAACTTCCGACGGAACCTTCACCAGGCAATAATTTTTTCTTAGGAGCTTTTTTAATTGCTCTTTGAATATAATTATAATCCCAGGTATCGCCGCCATCAGTTACCGAAGAAATATTTATGACTGATGCCTGATCTGTATTAACCTTATTTTTAATTGTCTCTGCTTCTTCAGGAGTAACAATTCCTTCATCGCTTTCTTTTTCTGTTTCACTATCAATTTCAGCCAAAGCACCTGCAATAGGTCCCGATGGAGTTGCAGCTTCAGGCTCACCTCTTCCCATAACTCGATCCAGCATGTTCATTCCCGTATCAACAGCTTTATTCACCAGCCACGTAAGCGCTTCATCAACCATTTGCTGTACAGAAATAATCATTTCGCTAATTCTTGCTCCAATTCCTGTTAATCCAACCTGATTGGCAAGGAAACCTATCACGACTGGCATGGCTTGCCCCATGGTTCTTTCCAGATAATTGGCTGCTGTTGTTACATTGCCTTTGGCTAAATCTGCGACACCGTTGACAAAAGAGTTAACGACTTCCAGCATTTCACGCAGGTATTTTATAAAACTTTGTATGGCGTTGAAGAAAGCTATTGCCCCATTTATAATTGCCATGATTCCGGTTGGGTCTAACATGCTTAAAAGCTTCGCTGTTATGCGGTTTACGATGCGTTCCATCACAAAGTTTTTTACAGCGTCGAGAACGGTATTCCATAAATTACTGAGCTGTTCCTGAATTTTATCCCAAATAGCAGCCATTCCTCTTTCGTGAACATCTTTAATGAATGTCCAAATGCCTTCTAGCGTATTAATCATGCTTCTAATTCTGGCAACTCTTGCAGGTCCTATACGAGGATGTGCCGCAAGTTTTTCCCAGATTTTTTCCATTGAGATATTCAATACTTCCATTACCCAGGTAATAACACCTTTTAAAGTAAAATCAGTAAGTACAGGAATATTGGCATCTTTTAATTCGCTCATCAGCCATCCCGTTACACCATTGATTAAATGGGTAACAATATTGTCGAAGAACTGAATGAATCCTTGTTTCAGGGCTTTAAGGATATTTTTTAAGAAACCAATTGGGTCTTTTTTAATATCATCAATTGCTTCTAAAGCTCTGGTAATGATGTTTCCTATAAGATCAAATGGGAAATTCATGATTTGAAGAATCGCCATAATCACAATCCTGATAATTTCTGCCACAAAAGCAATCAGTCTGCCGATTGGTTCTCCGAATTTGTCGATAATTCTAATGAAAGCATCAAGAGGATTAATAAGATCGTTGATGGTAAACGAATTCCAAAGATCTGTAAAGAGTTGAATAATTGAAGCAGGCGTCATGTTTAGAGTAGCAACAGCCGCTTCAATTTCGCCGGCAATTCTGGCTATTGCACCAGATTCAACCATTTGGGCGTATTGTTCTTCGCCGCCTTCCATCAAACTCATAAAACCTCTAATGAGATTTGGAACCGATCTTTCGACAGTTTCATTGGTAAATGGATCACGCCCTATAATTACTTTTATCAAAGAATAACCTCTTACGGTTGCGGCTTGTGAAGACAGCCATCCTAACAATGAGTCTTTAACAAGTTCTAATACTTTGAGCGCCACGCCAGAGGCAAAATCCCAAACACGTTGCAGGAACCCGCCCGCCTGAGCTGCAAGTGCTGTAAGATTATCAGCAATATTCATTAGGTTAGAAGGCTGAATAGCATCCCATGCGGAAGTTATAAGTCCGCGAAGCTCGCCTAATAACGAATTGAAAGTTCCAACCTGAGTGTCAAGCCAGTCGGCAGTTTTTTGCAGCGTGCCTTTCTCGCGCATTTGCTCAAGCTCTGTTTGCTTGTCTATCAGTATTAAGAAATCTTCTAATATTTCTACTGTTGTTGCATTGACTGCTTCATCGCGTAATGGATCGTATTTGATTATTTTTTTGATTAATGACCAGGCTTTGTTTTCAGCCAGTAGAGGTTCAGCAACACCAATCAAGGCTTCTTTGATCCAGGTAATTACCTGATCGACAAGCGAAGTTGCGAAAGTAGTTACCCGATGTACTAATTCATTAAATTTAGTTCTGGCAACATCTATGAAAGTTGTAACTGAAGATTCGTCCCAAGCATCTTTAACGAGTTTGAGTAACGCGTCCATACTGAGGCCCAATTCACTCAAACGATTGTTGACCCAATCAAAAACACGATCAATAATGCCATATTCCTGCAATTTATCAAATATGGCTGTCCCAAAGGGAATCAATCCCATAAATCCTTCAATAAGATTGATGGCATTTCTATCGACATTTACATCATTCAAGGGATCATAACCTGCTACAACTGTAAGCAGTGTATAACCCGGAATATGTCTGACGTTGTCTTTTATAAAACCGGGAATCGCAAAGGACAATAGCGAACCCTGAATCATTTCGGGAGCAGGGGATATTTCTTGTGGTTTTTTGCGAATAGTAGCGCCTTGCTGAACGGTATGTGTTAATTCGTGTGCCAGTAAATGCTTGCCTTCCTGCGAATTGGGATTGTATTTTCCTTCGTTAAAATAAATATTGTTTCCGGTTGCAAAAGCCTGTGCGCCCAATTGCTGATTCATTTGCACAGCAGTGGAGTCATTGTGTATACGCACATTACTGAAATCGGCTCCAATACCGGATTCCATTTCGGTTTTTATTTTTCCCGAAAGGGGAGAACCTCCGCCTTTACTACTGTTTAAAGTGCTTTCAATATTAGGACTGTCAGACGAACCTGATGCTGCGGCCGGACTCATCTGAAGTTCATTATCTTCTTCTTTTGCCTGGATTTCTTCTTCTCCTTTGGTTTGAATTTCCTCGTCGGCTTTCTTTTGTTGAACAAGGGGTTTTGGTTTTGGAGTTTTTTCGGCAGCTTTAGTGACTTCAGTTTTGTTTTGGACTGTTTCTTCTTTCTCTGTTTTTAACTGAACAACAGGAGTGATATTTTCTACTAATGATTTTTTCTGAACAGTATTTTCGTCCTTTTTCGGTTCATTTAATTTTTTTTGAACAGCAGGCGATGGACTAAAGAAAGATTCGGAAGTACTGTTTTGTTTTTTTGATACTACCTGGTCAGCAACATTATCAGCTTCAACTTCATATTTATCATTTGATTTTCCAATGTTGAGCTTTGCCTGAACACCAAAAAAATCGTCGCCCTGTCTTGAGTTAAAAGCAGATGGGCTGGAAGGATTTGATTTTGATTTTTGGCTAAATGCTGACATAGAAAAGCTTTTATAGTCTCGTTATGATGTTGTTATAGAAATGTTTCCGGTTAAACTGCAATGTGTTGGATCTCCGTTATAGCCTCCCAAGTAAATTTCGACATAATAGGTGCCGCTGCTTAAATCTGAAACCGAGGTACTTCCTCCTGATAATGAAATCGTTTCAGAATGCACATTACTATCAAACCAATAATCTGCACTTCGGTATATTTTAACTTCTATTGCATTGGCTATATCACTACATCTGGGCGGACCAACCCAACCCAAATTTGAACTCACTTGTATAGAACCACCACTGCCAACACTAAAGTTGTTTGATACACGTTTGTGTGTTGTCCATTGGTTTATATTCCATGGTATTGTGGCTAATTGCACAACATTGCTTTGTTTTTGAACATTTTTACTTCGATTTCCTTGCTGAACAGTATGTGTTAATTCATGCGCCAGTAAATGTTTTCCTTCTTTAGAATCAGGATTGTATTTTCCTTCGTTAAAATAAACATCATTTCCGTTGGTAAAAGCCTGTGCGCCTAGTTCCTGACTCATTTGAACGGCATTTGAATCGGTATGGATTTTTACGTTACTGAAATCGCTGCCAAAACCTGATTCCATTTCTCTTTTTGTTTTTTGGTCTAAAAGATTTCCGCTTCCTTTTGAACTTTCCAATTTTCCTTCCAATTCATTGTTCTGAATGTCACTTTCTGCATTTTCTGTTTTTTTCTGAACTGGTTTTTCCTCTTCTTTTTGATCTTTTTTCTGAACTTTATCTTCTTTTTCGCAATTGTCGCATTTCGCCTGAACGGGTTTTTCTTCGTCCTTTCCTTTCTTCTGAACGGGTTTTTCGTCTTCTTTTTTATCCGATTTTTTCTGAACGGGTTTTTCTTCGTCCTTCCCTTTTTTCTGAACAGGTTTTTCGTCTTCTTTTTTATCCGATTTTTTTTGAACGGGTTTTTCCTCGTCCTTTCCTTTTTTCTGAACTGGTTTTTCGTCCTCTTTTTTATCCGATTTTTTTTGAACGGGTTCTTTTTCTTCCTTCATATCTTTTGCCTGAACAGAAGAAATAGTTTCTGAAATGGGTTTTTGCTGAATTTCTTCTTTCGATTGCAAAAGTCCGCCGCCAGAAGAACGATTGTTTGTTACCTGATCTGCAACTCTATCGGCTTCTACTTCAAATTGATCACCTGCCGTTCCTGTTTTTAATTTTTTCTGAATTTTTGGTTCAAAAAAAGGAGAAGGCGAGTGCTTGTCCTGTTTTCTGTTTTCTAAAGATCTCATAGCTTCATTTTTTATAATTTAAAACAGATAATTATTTCTTTACTCGTAATTGGCTTATTTTAAGCAACCATAATTTTAGGATTCACATCTTCTTTTTGCAGTATTTGATGTTTTTCTAATTCAATTTTTATTTGATCATACCAATACGGAAAAATTTTAAACAGTCGGTATTCAATTTCGTCTGTAATGTTTTTTTTGTACTTTTTAAGACCAAAGAGATGGCTATAACCTAATTCATTGGCATATTTGCCATGTTCGGTGATATTTTGTCCTTTAAGCAATAAGGCTGGCGTGATGTTGTAATAATTTAAAATCGCTGCCAGATTGTACTGTTCGATAACAATGCAGGGTTCAAATCCTTGTTGTTTTAAGGGAGCAAATTCTTCGCGATGTGTCACATAAATTTGTTCCAGATCGTAATAGGCGTTTACAAAATTGTCGCGAAGTTTGAGATCATTAAAACCCAATATGCCACAACCATAAGCGTGTCCTAAATTAGAATGCCAATAGGGTAGTTGTTTGGTATATTGAGAAAAAAAATCAATTTGTCTTTTATAATGCATTTCGTAGCCGCATTCTTTTCTTTCCAGTATTACAGTCTCGAAATTAAAGTTGATTTTGTTTTTTATAAACACATCTGTGTCGAGATGAACAAAGGGTTTTGTCTGTTTTTCAATAGCATGAATTTTCGATTTCATCCAGAGTTCTTTATTTTTTTCATTGCTTACTTTTGTCACTTTACACGGCAGCATATACAAGAATTTATACACAGTTTCATCAGTATAAAGTTCAATGTCTTTGTACCAAAGATGACTGTATAAAATGCTTAAAGCCGTCATATAGATGGTTTCCTTCAATTTATTACCCACTTGCCAGCGGTTATTTAGTAAAGGAAAAGTATCCAGACTGTAGATAATTCTTGGTTCTTCTTTCATAAATGTTTTATTTTCGGTGCTCATCTTTATTTATTTATTACCAGTCAACAAAAATTATTTTGTTTTTCCAGGCCAGTTTTACAATTCCTAAATTCCAGGTAATTTTATCCAGCAAAATATCCTGTGTTTTTCTTTCGACAATAACTTTCGGATGATCTTCAGACAATATTATTTTTCCCGGCCTTTGTAAATATTCGTTTTGTAATAAGGCAACAGAAGAATTTTTTATGATAGACCAGTTTTCCAGAACGGCCTGTAACATTTCATTACTATGATTTTTTAATTCTTCTGATAGTGTAATATTTCTGTTTATGGTTTGGTTTGCCGGAATGTTGCACAAGAATTTTTCGAACAGCATTTCGTGTTCATAATCCTGTTCTTTGGCCGTGGCGATATAATGTAAAAGATGCGCCGCAACTTCGGGATCATTTATGGTATTATCTTTATGGAGTAATTTGCAATTCTCAAAAAGCTGTTTTAGAAAAGGGTGAATGAGAATTAATCCCGCATTGTTTGCGTAATAATCAGTACCGGTTTCAGCAAGAATTTCTTCATTTAATAACAAATCAGAATTCAAAATTTCTTCTGTTTTAACATCATTATTATTATCGAAAATTTCTTTATTAGTATCGAAAACCAAATTTATTTCTTCAGTTTTTTTATCATCCGAAACAGAAGATTCCTGTAATTTTGTAAAGTTGGATTCTGATAAGTTATTGCCTTTATTTTGAGGTGTTTCTGAATTTTTTTGTTCGAGAAAATTCGCTACCAGCAAAACTTCATTTTCCAGATTAATTAGTATTTCTAAAACAGATTGATTTACTATTTGCTTCTTTATAATTTCTAAAACAAATGTTGAAGGGTACTTTTTAATAACCTCAAATGAAGTAAACAGCTCAACTAATTTTTTCTGTATTAGATTTTCATTTTCCTTTAATAATTGCGAAATAATTATATCCCAAACTAGATTTCTCTGATGTAATCCTTGTTTTGATTTTGAAATAATAGCATTTATAGTGTCTTTTATTTTGTTACGATTTCCCGAAGTTGTTTGTTCAGCAGCATTTAATTCGAAAAGAAATGTTTTCGCAAGAATGCTATAAATCTGATTATCTGATAATTGTTTGATGAATCTGATTCTGCTTTGTCGATTTTCTAATGCCTTTTTTAATTTTAAACCAAAAGCTTTTTCGCTAATCATTTTTTCAAATTGATTCTCTGTATTGAAGTTGAGAATATCCTTTGAAAGTGCCCACCACGAAGTCGTCCCGGTTTCTAAAAAACTAAAAAATTCATTGATGTTTTTTTCTTTGACAGGAACCAGGTTATAATTTGTTGTATCAGGAAAGCCCTTGTCAATTTGTTGTTCTATTTGTTTTTGAAACTGATTTATGATTTCGATTTTTAGGGTATTAAAATCAAAATAAGCAGGCATTGAAAAATCGATGTTTAATTTTTCTATCTGAATACTCTGCAATGGCATTTTATCATGAAGCGTATCAAAATAAGCTTCTAAAAGAGGAAAAACTTCCTCTTTTAAAAACGCGTTTACATTGTCTTTAAGATAATACGCCTTTTGTTTAGAAGGGGTATTGACTTCAAGAAACAGCTTATTGATGATATGTTGATTCGCAGTCTGCATTTAGCTTAGATAGTTTATTTGTTTGTTGATTTCGTCTACTATAAAAGTGACATCATTAAATACAACTTTCATATCTGACAGGAATATTTTTAATGTTCCCTTAGGATCTGTATTATATTTGACTTTTTTAAGACTTACCAGCAACGCGTTAATACGATCCAAAACAGATTTAATCTGATCAGTAAATTCTTTGATGTTTTTTGTTTGCTGGCATTTTAGGATAAAATAAAACAGCTCGATATGACTTTCGGTAAGGGAACTCAGAGCTATTTTTTCACTATTTATTGTAGTATCTATAGCAACTAATACTTTGTTGTAAAGACTGTCTGTAAACATTTCGACTAATAAATGGTTGAATTCACCATTTATGTAAGAAGTTGTTTTTTCGGCTACATTTTGAATTTGCTTTTCAACTTCGGTTTTGATAAAAATAGTGTCTTTACCAAATTTTTCTAATTCAGGCAGACTGTCTATTTCTTTAAACATCAGTTTTGTTTTTTTGATAAAGGTGTTGACACTTTTTGTACAGTTATCTACAGGAATTCTTTCTATAAGCGGTATATCTCTTGGACCATCGGTATCTTCACCGCAATATTTACTGTAGGCATAAAGTGTTACCTGAATGGATGCACTTTCATATTTTGAAATAGAGCTTATTAAGGGTTCAGTTGATTCGGTTTCAAATACTACTCCTGCTATTTCCCATACATATTTTACAGCGTCTTCAGAATTGTTGATTAAGGTCAGGTTATCATTTTCAATAGTATAATCAAATTTTGCTATTGGCAGATTTAGCATCTTAATGACAATATCCGAAGGTTTGCCATTTACGTAAACCACGACCTTGTTTACTTCTGGAGGAACATCATAACCAATAAAAACATATTGTTCTGCATCTTCATCGAAAGAAACGCCGTCGCCGCTTAATATTACTTTTTTACCTTTAGATTCGATGGTGAAAACATACGGAGTATCATCATTTCTGCAGACATTATTGACGTCAATACTAACTTTGATATCTGCAATTTCAAAAGTTACCGAATGGTTTACGGTATAGCTGCAGTTGCCATTATCTCCAACCACTTTTACAGGAAAACTATAAATGTCTTCGGCTGGCGATTCATAAGTATAGATATGCTGAATTTTTGTTTCAGTAGTGATAATGATACCGCTTTGATCACCAAAATCCCAAACGTATTGTATTTTGTCCTGATTATCGCTCGTAATGATAAAATCAACAGTAACTTCATTGCTTTCTTCTGATGGCGTGATTACGGTTGTAAAATCAAATTTTGGTTTTCTAAAAATGGTTACTTCACATTTTGTTTCGATGTTATTGACCGTAAAAGTTATGGTCTGGCCTATAAGTTCTTCGCTCACGAGTTTTGGATCAAAAACAAATTCGCCGTATTCATTTTTTGTAACTCCTCCATTCAAATATTCGCTGATATCTGCTTTGACATAACCTCCGGTTGGCGTTACATGAAATGGATAATAGGAAGTTTTTTCATCAAAACAAAGTTTGTCTACAGGTAAAGAGAGCGATATTACATTATCGTCACAGCACAAATAAGGCAAAGTAAAATCGGCAATTATCGGATTATATACAATTGCTTCTTCCTTACTGCCTTCGGTTTCAAAATCGCCTGCTAAGGAATTTCCTTCTGAATAATAATACGGATACGATCTGTATTCGTCTTCAATATAAATCATAATAAACGTGCCTCCCGGTGCTACACCTGCTTTGTGTTCATAGCCATGATTTTTGTTGAGATAATACGAAGTGAAATTCTCCATAACTTCTTTTGCTTCATAATCAGTTACGCCAAGTACGACAACATTAAACCCTAAACCGTGCTGGCGTCTTATTTCCTGAATCATTTTTAAGGCTTCCTTGTAATTTTTTCCGTGATGCCCTTCAATTCTGTAAAAATCATGGTCTGAGATAAATTCCAGCGGTTGTTTTGTATTTAAATAGTTATCGTGGTAACTTCTGTTGCTGTATTGTTTTGCTATTGCTGTTTTTTCGTAATCCCAAAGTTCAATAAGATGATTTCCAACATTATTATAAAACGGAATCGCTTTTTTACTTAAACTACCCAACTCAAAACTAGGCGTAATTTTGATGTCATTAAAATTAACATTGTAATTGGCCAGTAGTTGTACAGCGCGTTTTATAAGGCTGTATAATTGCTGTAAATCGGTATTTTTTCCGTAGCAAATTTTGATTTCCTTACCTTCCGGATCGATAATAAATTCATAAACTTCCTCTTCTTTTACGGGCTCATTAAACAAGTCAAATGGCAAACAATCATTGGCTGTACTAAGGTTTTGACCGGTAAGCAAAGGCGATTTGTAAAAACCGTGTCGGTATTCAAAATACGGTTTGGTTTTTACGATTTCTCCCAACATTAAATGTTTGGGAAAAGATTTTAAATCCGGACAGCAAAATTCACCGTCCATATGAGCTAATAAGTTTTTTATCTCGTTATAAGTATCTATTAAATCGTTGAGAAGATCGTATCTGTATTGAAAATCGGGAGGGACATTATTCTCATCAAAATCAAATAATTCTGCCAGATTTTTTTGAATTGAATTTGAAATTTCCGGCATTTGCAAACTGTTCAGCAGGATTTCAAAACCTTCGTTCAGTTTTTTTATCACATTGTTTTTGAATATACCGTTGGTGAATGTTTTTTTGATTTCGGTATAATTGATAAAATTTTCGGGATGTAAAACGATACGGTTTGAAATTACCGATGGCAGGTTATAATACAGGTTAGCAAAATTGACTGCGTTGAAAATTATATCATGGCTGTTAATTTGATCTGCAACTGCTTTGCTAACCAATAATGCTTTGTGATTGCCAATAATTTCTAATCCCTGATTATCGCAGGAAAGACTTACACATAGATCTGCCTCTTTCTCATAAGTTTCTATATACAATAGTATTACAGCATCATTTACCTCTAGTCCTGTATTTTCTTTAAGAGATTCTATAGAGAAAGTATTGGCACTGTCAAGCGCCTGCTGTTCGTAAGTTAAGAGTTCGAAAATTTCAAGCTGATCGCTGCCATTGTAGAAATAAGGTTTGTAAGCTGCTTTTTTGTTGTCGTGCACTTTGTAATGCGTGTATTGTTTGCTTTCAAAATCAATGATTTTTTCGCCGTTAGGAATAGTATTGTATAAATGAATAAGATCACCATCAGTCGTTATTCCGCTGCCTTGTGTTATGGAGATGTTTTTTGCCGATTCATTATAAGAAACCTGAAAGCCGCAAATGATGCCCACACCACTAAGACCAATTCTGGAAATACGGTCCTGATCATCAAAATAATCTACAATCTCGTTAAGATGTCCTTCTGTAAGTACCTGATTTTTTGTAAATTTTCGGTACAAAGTTGTTATGGTTGAAAGTTTTGCTAACATTTTGAATGGTATTTATAGTGATCCTAAATTTGTTTTTCCCAGTATTATTTTTTGGAATTGATTTTCGTTTTCGTCGCTGCAATCAAATAATCTTCCCGTAGGATATATATTGCTAAGGTGGGAGAGAGCTTTAATAAATGATATTAATTCTGTTTCCGGTTGTTCCTGGTTCAGTGCTGTTTTGGCAAACAAATATGCTTTATAGGAGTTTTCAAACTGCACAAGTTCATTTTCGAGCGGGTCATCGATTTCATTTTTCCTGTACCCGATCCAGCAAATTTTTGCTAATACGTGCGATGGCAATTCTTCTTTAATGACCTTTTCCATATAATTTCTAAAATCAGTATTGGCAAAACGCAGCGTATATCCGGGCAGGACAATGCTAATGCGATAGGAGTAGGGATCCAGCGGTTCGCAGCTATTGCATTCATCAGTACAAATCGGTAAAAATGTTTCCGGATTTACAGTAATTAGATTTACATCGGGACGAAGCATCATGTGTTCGACAATAAACATGCCTTCTTCTGTAAAAACTTCTTTCATGAAATAAATCAAATCCAGAATAGATTGTTTTAGTTCCTGTAAAGTATCATAATACGTATATCGTTTTGCAATAATTCGGTCAGGGTTGTCTTCGTCTGTAATTAACGGATTAATGATGTCATACGAATATTTGCCCGAATCTGCCTGATGAATCTGAATGTTGCCAATAACCTCAGGATCTGAAATTCCTTTTTTAAAAGCTTCTTCAACATCATGTTCTCTGGTTTGAATAATTTGCAAAACCGCAAAATATAGTTCTCTGTTGGCCGCCGAAGTATCATAATATTCTGTAGTTCCGGAGAGTACAATATTGTCTTCTGTATCTCTGATTCTCCATCGGTAAACAAGCTGATTGTCTGAATCAATAAAATGATATAAGTCAACAAAAGAATCAGACAGGTTTCTTCTATTATAATCTTTGATTCCTAAAAGTCTGGATGTCCTCTTTTTTACTCCCGAAACATTATCGGTATCCCATAAATTACTATTGGGCTGTTTGTAGTAGTTAAAAGAGTTGCCTCGATTTTTACTTACGATTTTATAATCTTTCAAAAAATCTTCTTTGTTTTTCAGTACCACTTCGTCTGTAGCATTGCCATAAATACTTTTGTTGATGAAAACATATTCAGAAAAACTTTCGGCAAAACGACCTAAAAGATGATCCAGAATATCATTTCTTCTCTCTATATTATTGTCTAGTTTTTCAAAAAGAATTTCTGTAAGATGTTCATCATTGTTTTCTGGGTAATTGGTAACCAGTTCACTAAGCCCGTCGATATCTTTTATGGTCTGAGTAAAAAATGTTTTGGTAAGATTACCGCTTACCGAAAGCATTTCATTCACCTGTCCTAAATGTTTAAAATAGCTTCCTAAAATCTGATCAAAAAATAAAAGATAACCTTTAAGTTGTTTTGCCTGAGATTTTCGGGCTGTTGTGGCTCTTGTTGGTAAACCATCTTCTCCAATACCATAAGTATCCGGAAAATCATTTTGTATCGTTGTATAACTTTCTATGTCCAGATAGCTTCCGTCGGGTAATTTCAGTTCTTTGTTTTGACTCGAAAAAGTAGTGGCCGCATCTTTTGCAGCATCAATTTCGTCAAGATAAATTGCTACTTGTTCCTTATCGATATTTAACGGCAGTAAACCTTTATTATAATTGAAAACACTTTTATAACAAATTATCGGTTTCTGATATTCTTTAAGGCAAATTAACCATTGATTTAAATTTGCATCACCATCTCCGCAATCTCCCATAGCGATATCTTTGATGGAGATAACCCCCGGCACATTCATGATTAATTTTATAATATCAGATAATCGTACTTCACTGGTTAGTTCGGCTTCGATTAATTCTTTGGTGTCTATAAAACCATTTTCAAGAATAGGACCGTCAAAAATTTCTAAGGAAGTATATCCCTTATCCATCATTTGTTTAACAGAATAAAAATTGACTGTTGTTGATAAATAGCCATCAAGTGCATGCAATACAAGCGCATGAACCATTTCTTCATCGGCCTGAGTATCTACTTCAATACTGGCGCATATTTTTATCGGGTATTCATCTACTTTTATAACGTTGATCAGATCTTCGCACAGGTTTCTGTTGGCATGGTATTTTTCTCTGATTTTGTTTTTAACTTTGTTAATTTCCAAAGGATTTGTGCTTTCAAAATCTACATAAAGATCATATAAACCTTTAAGATTAAACTCCTTTTTAAAACCTCTCGGAACTTCGTTAAAATCTTTAGAATCATAGGATAATTTATCTTCTTTACAATTTACATAAACCGTTTTTTTATGTTTTGCCGGCCAGCAATTTTTAACGCCGTCGATATCGATAAACAATTTCCTGTAATCGAGTGCTGTTACAGGACTTGTAGGCAATACTTCTGAAGCTTTAAAAAACTGTGAAGCAATTCCCTTGCTCTTTTGATCAGAAGCCAATATGTTTTCGATAGGAAGATTCATTCGCATGCCAAGATCTGTTATGGCATAGCATAACATTTCTAACATCGTGATACCCGGATCATGCGAGTTAAAATCGGTCCATAATTTGCCTCCAAGCTGCTCGATATATTCAATACCTTTTTTTCTTAGGTAAAAGAAATCCAGGTCGTTTTCGGTGGCAACTTTTTTAGGAATAGTGCTATGTGGGTTTAATACTGACATTTTTCTGGTAGTTGAATAATTGGATCTTTACAAGTTTTTATATCTGTAGAAATAATGTGATTTTTTACCGATACAAGAATGCGTTTTGGGTCTGACGGAGAGACTATTGGCAGAAATTCCAATTTGGCCTGATAAGCAGCATCATTTGGATTTTCGGGTTCTGGATTGTTTTCAAGTTTTGCCATTTCTAATTCGGCTAAATAGTCTACATAGTATAATTTTTCGATGTAGTCAATTACGGTGCTTCGGTGTAATTCAATTCCAAAAAGAATATCCTGAGAAGTATCAAATGCCCACGGAGACAAGAATTTTGCTATATCTTCATTCAATTGTTTTTTATAGAAATTCTCATCATATTCAGCATAAAATTTGACACTTAATTTAACCACCACTTGTTCGTATTCAGGATTAATAACTACTGCATCGACGTGCATACTGTTTAAATTGCTGATGTAATTTTGAATTTTATTTAAGGTTGCTGTGCTAACTCTTGGCTCATAAATATCAAATACATTTTTGTTGATAATATCCGGAACCACAATAAGGGTTACATCGCCGGGAGAAAGAAATGAATTGGTTGTGTTATTGGTATGGTTAAGACATTTTACTCTAAATACTTCCGGAAATTCCTGAAGAATGAGATGTTCATAATCCCAAAGAGTTATCGCTCTGTTTTTATGGCGAAGGCGCTCGCTTACACGTTTGTAATACGTATTATCAGATTCTATAGGTGTTCCTCCAAAAGAATTAAAAGGCTGAGAAACACTTTTGACTTGTGTAATTCGGTTAATCAATTTAGAAATCGTTTCGGCCGGTAATCCTTTATTTAAGTGTGATAAATCATTTTCATTATTAAAAAATTCGGCTGTAACGACTTGTGTTTTTACATCGATAACTTTGCAGACCGCATCATAAGCTTTATGCATTTTGGCTTTGATCCAGATGAGGTTGTCCGGCAATAAAGTATTGGTTTTTGTTGCCTGTTTCGGGATAGTAAATTTTACAATACCCGATTTTAAGAAATTATCTATGGAATTGGCCAAAAGTTCGTTTTCGATATTTTTCCACTGATTATCGCAAAGCACAAACCAGTGTACTTTTTCTTTTCCTGTAAAAGATTTAGCCTGCGGATTTTCGCTTCCTTCTAATATCTGAAACAATAAGGAAATTTGCTGTGTAACTTCTGCTTCGTCAAGACCAATATAAAATTCGCCTCCGTTGCAATAATCAGGAACCAGGTGGCTTGCAATGGTACTATTGACATCAAGAACCGCTTTTTGCTGCGCTAGTTTTTTTATATACAAATGCTCTTCACTTTGTCCAAAAGGAGCTTCGTGAAATAACCTTATACGATCTGTCTGGTATTCTTCTTCGGTTTGATTGGTAAAACTTGTAGTTTCCTCTGCGGTATAATTTAAACTGATGGTTTCTATAAATGGCGTATAAGCTTCGTTTGGAATCGTTGGTTTTGCATCTTTGCTCAATATCGCTAGTGTATATATTTTTGGGTATAAAGAATGCAGAAAGGATTTGTTTAATGTCAATCGTATCGGACCGCTTTTGTCAATATCATAATTATCTTCTTTTACAGAAAAATCAGTTTTATATCTCTTCGTAGCCTCATTTACTGTAAACAATACAACTTCTTCATCTTTGCTTATCCAGTTTTCTTTATTTAATACAGCTGCTGTCGCTGTAAAATATTCATCTTTACCTACAATAGGATCTGTATTCTCGCTTCCGTCCAGAAAGTTGGTTTTATAAGCAGCGTAATGTGTTACGAAAGAGTTTGGTGTATTTTTCCAATTGATGGTAACGTCAATATTTTTCCATTTTTTCGAAAAGATTTCAGGATAATTTATTATAAATGAAGAACCTTTTGTAGGCTGCGTTGTAAAAGGGTAGAAGGGTTTAGCGGCGTTAAGCAAACCTGTGTCGCTTTCCAGCAATAAAGAGGTAACATCTGTTACATCTACTTTTACATTAATGTTACTAACGGTTTTTGTGACTAAATTTCTAAATAAAGAATGTCCTTCTGTATTTTCAGTATGAATTAAAAATCGAATAACAGGATGTGTACTGGAAAAATGCTCGCCCAATATTTTTTGGTTGTAATTGACAATTGCCGGAGTATCTTTCGAAATCTGAAAAACAAGTCTTAATTGATCTTCTGAAATACTCGAAGCCTCGCCATCCAATTTAAATTCACCCAGCCATTTTTTTTCGCCACTGCAAAAAACACTGATATTATTTACAAGATCCTCTGTGGTAAAGGATTCTTGTTTAAAGTCAAGAGTCTTGTTAAAAGTGATTGTAATATCAATATTTCTTTCTCCTTCCTGTAATGCTAACAGGGGAGAAGCAATTGCAAAACCAAGTTTAGCCGCCTGTAGTTCGGTATAATTTTCCTCGACAGCAGTATATCCAAAAGGAAACCAGTATTTTGATTCTTCTTTAAGGCTTTCTCCTTTTCCGTCAAGCGAATTTGCCACTTCGCTGGCTTTTATTTTGCCTCGGTCAATATCATTATAGACACTTTTTAGCTGTGTAATCTGAGCTTTATTGGCAATTAATTCTTCGGTAGTTTTGTAAATAAGTTTGTTTCCTGCAGCATCTTTTCCGGCATCTAATTCAGTTTGTGAAGCAATTTTTTCTTCAATACTTTTTTTAGCCAATTCAAAAATAACATGCACTTTATCTGCTTTTGCAGGAAGTTTTTCGATTTGCAAAATGTCTTTATAAAAGAAATCAAGGTGTTTTTTTGTAATTAAATTGAAACGTGTTTTAGATAATTCCAACAGCTTTAAGAAACACACAAAAAGAGTCATATGTGGTGTTAATGTACCTTCAAACTCAATGTTGCGAAGTGTTTTTGAAATATTTTGTTTTACATTATTATAAACCTTGTCATTTCTGTTAGAAATATCTTTAGGAATACCAAAATGATCAAAGATTTCCTGCCAGTTGCCAGCTGGATTTTGGCTGTCATTTGTTTCAAAAAAATTAACCTGTTTGGCGAAGTTGTAGGTAAAAACTAACCAATCTTCCATATCAAAGTCATGAAGCTGCAAATTGTTGGGATCCAGAATAGTATTCAGGCGATCGCCTTGGTCTGTGCCATTTCGTTTGAATAATATATCGTTTGTATGGTCGCTGTTGTTACACATAATACTATTAAATATTAACCTTCGCTGAGGTGTAATTATTTTTAATCTTTTATTTACTGCTAATCCTGCAAGGTTTTTAAAACCTTGTAGGTATTCCTTTTTTGTTTTAAAATTTTTTCTCGCAGATTTTGCAGATCAGCAGATTTCTCTCTTATAGTTTGTTTTTGAATTGTCACCCTGAGCGTCCCGAGACTTCGGGAGAAGGGCACCCCAATTGGCACGTGGGCTTCTACCGAAGTCTCGGGACGCTCAGCCTGACATTCGACTTTCGCTCAGCCTGCAAATCGTTATCAAAAAAAGCTATGTTCTGTGGACAAATATTTCAACACACAAAATTTTTAATTTTTGATTCTCAATTTTTAATTCAAATATTCGTTCCTTCTTCTTTATAGAAAGGATATACCATATTGGTTCTGGAATTGGTCGCCCTTACTTTATAATCTAAAACCACTAGTAATTCACCATTTAAGTCATCTCCCTGACTGATGTCTATTTTCTCTACATCAATTCTTGGTTCGTGATATAAAATAGCAGTTTTTATTAATTCAGCTACAAAGGTTTTCAGTGTTCTGTTTAGCGGATTAAAAAGAAGTTCATCCATATTACATCCATATTTTGGAAGCATAATACGTTCTCCAATTTTGGTTGATAATAAAATTTCCAGACTGCTCTTAATATCCTCCTCATCAGAAATCATGACAACAGATTTTGTTGTTTTTTTAAATTCTGGAGGAAAACTCCATCCGGTGCCTAAAAAAGCTTGCTCACTTTCCATAACTATCCTATTAAAACTGTTGCTAATCCGGCTACTAT
The DNA here is from genome assembly GCF_000834715.1 of Flavobacterium sp. MEB061. Lineage (NCBI taxonomy): Bacteria > Pseudomonadati > Bacteroidota > Flavobacteriia > Flavobacteriales > Flavobacteriaceae > Flavobacterium > Flavobacterium sp. MEB061. The sequence continues at coordinate 227,487 of NZ_JXQR01000014.1, forward strand.
TGTTCCGCCGTGTGCGGTTGAATCACCCATTCTGGCAGCTGGTTTTCCGCCAATTAAAACTGTTGATGACCCCATTATGATGCTATCCGGCGGACCACTGCAAGTGGCCATGTCGCCAACACAGGCTGCGGGAACTCCGCCAATTAAAACGGTTGGTACGCCGGCAGGTAAAATTGGTCCGCCCACATGTGGAACTGTTGCAGTTACCATTGGGCAAACATGCATATCTGAAACTCTTGCTGCTGGTGCTCCCATAATTTTAATTTATTTGAACAATACTTCCTTTTAAGATGGCTGTTGCGCCAGACGATAATTCTGCGCCCGCGCTTCCTTCTGCCTTCAATTGTGCGGTGGCACTTATCGAAACATTCGTTCCTTCAATTTTAACATCTCCGGTTGCTTTTATTTCGATGTTTCCGGCGCTTTCCATTTTTATTCCGTTGCTGTCAATGGTGATTACGTTCGAATTTTCATCTTCAATAACAATAACACCTTTGTCTTCGTCAAGCGTAATTTTTTTTCCTGCCGGAGTTTCAATTCCAATTGATTTTTTTTCATCATCAAACAAAACTTTCATTTCGCTTCGGGTAATAATTCCTTTTTGATGATTATCATCAGAAGCCGTTATCGGAGCAGGTTTTCCGCTGCTGTGAAGCATTCCTAAAACGATGGCATTATTTGGATCTTCATTAATAAAACCAATGATAACTTCATCTTCAATTTCAGGTCTAAAAAAAACACCTCTGTTTTCTCCCGCATCAGGAGAAGCTACGCGACACCAAATTCCCTGTTCTTCATTATTGATGATTGGAATCTTCACCAAAATTCGGTCTTCACCATTCGGATCACTTTCGAGCTGTGTTACAATTCCGGTGTGAAGCCCTTTTATAGCGGGGATAATTCCGGAACCGGTTGGCGTATGAATGTCAAATGTTTCAGAGAACCATTCCGGATTCAATCCGAATTGCGCATCAATAGTCCAGTTTCCTTCTGATATTTCATGAAAAACTCCCGTGATGTAAGCTTTTCCGTTAAATCGATCACCAACGCCTTCGAGGGTTATTATGGTGTTAGGTTTTACTGCCGGAATTCCCTGAAATTTCACTCTTCCGCGAATTTTTGATAATTGCTGAAAAAGTAATTTTGCATCTGCCCAATCCTGAAGTTCAGCTTCGGTGATTGCTCCGCCGTGACGTAACTCAAGGTTTTCCAGTTCGATGGTTTCGGCTAAATCTGATGCCGTTAAATTTCCATTTAAGGAAATACCAGGATCTTTCGCTTCAATTTCAACCAATTCCTGATTGCTGTAGTCCCAACTATACGAAGACACTTTTGCAAATTGATTTCTGGCGTCTATTTCAGCATCAAAATCCAATAAACTGGCTCCAAAAGTTACTGTTTCCACAGATGATGATTTTACGTTTGGTTTGCTAATGGTAATTTTACCATTTTCGACAAAACAAAGTTTGCCGTTTGCCTGCGCCCGCGAAACGATAAAATCCCAATCGGATGTATTGTACTGAACAAGTTCTTTGTGGCTGAAATTGGTCGCTTCTACATCTTTTTGTAATCCGTAAGCGCCAATAATTTCCTCAAATGCTTCGCTGTCTTTTACATCATAAAAATATTTGCTTTTTCTGCCAATAGTAAGTTTTACCGCTTCATCTTTGCATTCGATAATCAATAACGAAGTCCCGCTTTTTATTTTAATAGAATGCTTGATGACAATGCCTTTGTAAATTGTTTCTTCGTCATTGTGATAACCGGCCGTTATTTCAATTTTTTTCCCCGGAATCAGCAAATCTTCATTACTTAATTTAAAATCTCTTTCAGAAGCTTCTCCATCTGTCAGAACGATTTGAGCCATAGGAATCCTGTTGACCTCATTTTGTACCACAATACTTTTTACCTGATAGGTTTTAGATAATTCTGTTCCTTCAATTAAAATTTTATGCGTTACTAAATCGGCATTTTTACTGGTTTGTATGACTCCGCTATTGTTCATCAGGATTGTTTTTGTAAGGGTGGAAAAAATAGTTTTTGCCCTGTTTTTAATTTTCTGAAATTGACAATGTTATTTACTCTGGCAACTTCCAGATAATACTTAGAATCTCCGTAGATAGTAAAGGACATCAGAGGCAATGTGTCACCATCTTTTACGGTTCTGAAATGTGTCAAATCCGGCGATTTATTGTTTTCCTTTGCAGCCCTTAACTGATCTTCAACAAAACCCTGAAATTTTGCTTTTGCAATTGCCCTGATTGGCGTTCCGTTTGGTTTGAAGAGTTTAAATTCAATATTCATTTCGGTCAAAGCACCTTTAAAAAGCAATGTTCCCCACGAAATAATCAGGTAATTGGGCTTGTGTTCGTCGCCATTGTAATCAAGGATGACTTTTTTGAATTTATCAATGTCATCCATAATTCCATTTGGAACACTTTCGAAGCCATTAATTACTCCGGTTCGGTCAAAAACAAAATCCAGTTCCAGATTTTCGGGTAATTTTTTATTGAACTTTGGAGAAACCGTACTTGTGCCTGCAGCCTGATTTTCATCGGTTTCAATCTTATAATGATAGGTGTACTTTTCCGGATTCATTAAAGTAGAAAATTCACCATCGGCAATTTTTGTGTTAAATTCCGGATCACTGTAAGCAACAACTTTAAGTTTTTCTAATTCTCCAGCCATGGCTATCTTTCTTTTTTACGTTCAATAATTTTCATTACCTGTTCTACACATTCCGCTACCGGATCTTCGCCTTTGCTTTTTGGAGCGCTGGCAGCAGAATTCGGTTTTGATCCTTCACTCACATTTATCTTGATGTGAAGCTCTTTTATTTCTATCGGCATGACTAACTTTTAAGTAAAGTGAAATAATTGTATGTGAGTTCAAAGCTTTCTACAACGAGTTTACTTTCCTGAGCATTAAAATCCTCAACAGCCCATTTTACAGGATAAGCATGAACCACATTCCATGAAATCAAAGGCTGATGCTGTTCATTGAGCAATTTGATTGTCAGGTTAACTGGCTTAAATGAGAAGTTTTCGATAGCATCCCGGCACCAGTCGATTACTGCAGAATCTATGAGCATTCCTCTTTTTAAACTCAGGTTTGGATATTTTGTCTTTACCGGAAGTTTATGCTTGAATCTGTTTTCACCACCTTCGGCTATCTCTTCAGTTTCAATATCAACAGATAAACCGGAAACCGATTGAAACTGATGGTCTTTTGCCTGTGAGCCAAGACCTTCAAATTCAACTAAAAAGTGAAAACCAACAGGTGGATAATAGTTAGCCATGATTAATCATTTTGAATCGATAAACCTTCGTGAACTAATTCCATTGATTCTATCGCCACTTCGTTTCCATCGGCTTTTAAATCAGTCGACTGCACTTTGGTTGGCCATGCATTTTTTACTTTCCAGGTAATTACCGGTTCGTGTTCTTCGTTCAGTAATTTGATGGTAATGTCCCTTCTTTCGATAGTGTTTAATTTTACCGTATTCCACCAGTTGTAATATTCATTATCGCTTTTAAAAGTTCCTCTTTTCAAGGTGATATTAGAGAATTTTTGCATGCCCGGCATCTTGATTTTACTGTACTCCGGACTTGCGCCCTGACGGTATTCGATAACTTCAGTTTCTACATCTAATCCGGAGACTTCTGTAAAGCCTATTTTTGTTCCTCCCCAGTCAACTGAGAAATGAAACTTTGGTAATGGATAACTCATGATCTATATTTTTTAATGTTGATATTTAGTTAAGATTCCTGCATTTTGTGAGAGAAACGAAGGATGATGAACTCAGCCGGACGAACTACTGCCATTCCGATTTCAACAATCATTCTGCCTTCCAAAATATCCAAGGCCGACATGGTTTGTCCTATTCCGATTCTAACATAAAAAGCCTGTTCAGGTTTTGCTCCGGCCAAAGCTCCGGCTCTCCATTGAAGAATTAAGAAATTCTCAATCATCGCTCTGACTCTTATCCAGGTATTGGCATCATTAGGCTCAAATACAAATTGTTCGGTTGCTTTTTTGATAGATTCTTCTGCCATGTTAAAGAAGCGTCGTACCGGTACATAACGCCATTCGTTGTCATTACCTGCCAGGGTTCTTGATCCCCAAATCAAGGTTCCTTTGCCCGTAAAACTTCTGATGGCGTTGATGGATTTACCGGCCACAGTATCAACATTTAAATTATCCTGAATTGTATTTGTTATTTTAACGGTTGGCTTTATAACATAGTTCAGGCTTACATTCGCAGGAGCTTTCCATACGCCTCTGTCACGATCAACTCTGGCATAAACCCCTGCAACAGCAGAACTTGGAGGAAGTGTTATGGGCAGATTGTAAATTTCGGTAAGTATTTTATTGAACGTTGCGTTGTCAATATCTTCTAAAGTGCTTAATTTTCTTCCGTTTAATGCTCCATTATTTACATCTTTTCCGTTAACAGATTTAATGTGGTTTAAAAGTGTAAGCAGCGTTCCTTTAACACCGGAAAAATTATTTGTAAGTCCTGTAATTCCCGTTTGAAGGTTCAATTGATCATAGATTAGCAGTTTTTTTAATTCTTTATCAAAACTTACATCATCGGTTGATATAATTTTAAGCATTTTAGCTGCTGTGTTCTCGTCCTGTATTTTTTTCTTTAATGTTTTTAAATTTTTATATACAGAATCAATTTTATTTGTGGCAGTAAAATTCAAATTAAAGGCTGTCAAGGCACTTGAAATATTACCTGCAATAACCATATCTTCATCAGATATTGTACTGATTGCAGCATTTGCTTCGTCGTTTAGCGAGTTTCTCAAAAGTGTTAAACTTTCTAAAGTAGCAAGTACTTTATCCAGGTTTTTTAAAAAAGCTGTTTTTTTGGCTGCGTCGGTAACAAAAGTCACTCCTAAATTAAAACCCGTTGCATTGTTACTATACATTTGTAAAAACATGTCACTGACCTCACCGGCAATATCTCCTGCAACAGAATCGTCAACCAATTTGGCTACGGTTGCGTCAATTCCTGCAGGGCCTTCTATAAGCTCCAATCCTGCAGCAATTTGATCATATGCTTTTGCTGTATAGGAGTAATGTTTTACTGTAATTTTACTGGCATCAAAAGCATAGTCCAATATGGTTTCTAAGTGAGGATAATAAACTGCACCGTACTTAATAGTATCTTTTTCAGAACTAATTATATTTCTTAAAGCGTCTATGTTAGGATCTGTTGGACTTGATTCGTCGTAACTTAGAGTGTCAATTAAGGTAAATCTGTCCTGAAGATTATGGCACTGTGCAAGCGCATTGTTGTATAATCCATAAAAACTATCTGGAAGTATTCCATCTACTTTTGTTGCGTCAGGAAATAAAATTAGTGTTGGTTCGTCTACTTTTTCTAATTCTGCCAATCCATCATTGAGTGCATCGCTATTGGTGATTACTGTAACCGGTGAGTCTGTTTCATCTAAATCATCTCCATAACGACCTACTGAAATAATGTAACAAGGACCGCCGCCATTTGCAAAAAACAACTGCATTGAATAGTACATTAAGAAAGGTTGTTTTGAAGTTGGCTGATCTACAATAATAGATCTCGTGTCACCGCTATTACTGGAAACATCATTAATTGTAACACTAATTGTTGTTTCTGGTTTTGCAAAGCCAAAAAAACGTTCATATTCTAAAAGAGATGTGATTCTGGTTGGCTGTAATTTTAAATCTCCATTAATCTTGTTCGTAGCTTTTTCAGTATAGCCAATAAAAGCGGGAATCGCTGTTTCAACCTGAGCTACAGAAGGAGGGAACTTTACGATTTCCTCAATATATACACCAGGTGTTTTGTAAGTTGTTGCCATAATTGATTGTTTTAATTATTAAATAAATATTTCCGAATAATAATCGCCATTGCTTTTTGTTATTGATTTTACAGAAGGATTTGGATACTGGCTGTTTATCGGCTCTTTGGGCGTAAAATCGTTGAGAGGGTCAATTTCAACAAAACCCGAATAGGTTAGGGGTTTTACAGTATCGGTTTTGATCTCGGTTTTTGCTTTTTTGTTGATGTATTTCCAGAACGTTTTTCTATTGTCAAAATGTATTTTAAAATGAGGACTTAGTATTTTACCCGAATTAGTCACAATATTTCCCGGATTAATATCGCCTTTCATTGTCAAAGAGATGATTCCGAAAACATCTTGTCTTTCTGGTGAATGGAGTTCGGATAAAAAATGCGCCGTTGTTTTTTCGGATACTAAAAAAGCATTTGAAATCAGGATGTTTTCATTGTTTTTGGGAATGTATTTAAATGTTTCGGGTTCCGTTGTAGGTTTCACGTTACTGAATAAGAACATTTGGTTTAGGACAAAATCCAAATCGGTATAATTCTCAAATTGGTAATCGTTGATAGAGATTTTAAAATCCAGTTTCAAATCTGCCGGAATACTTATAAACGGATCAGTTCCATCAGCTTCCTTGACTTTAGTGTATACCCGAAAACCTGTTTTGGTTGACTTAAATGCCATTTTGTAATTTCTTAATCTTGTATTGGTTTCTATGGTTGGAACTATAGTTGCAAATGAGCCGCTGTCGAATTTTTGCAGCATTTTTTCTTTATCTGCTAAAGACATTCCTGTATAAGTATCTTCACCGCTATTCAGAAAATAATTGTGAAAAAGCGTTACTTCAAATAATAGTTCGTATGTAAAATCAAAACTCATGATTGCTCTTTTGTTTTTGTTAAACCTTTAAATTTGCTGATAAGCTGTCCTTCGGCTTGTGCAATATTGCGTTCAATTTGTATCATGCTTACTTTGTATAAAGCAGAGGGAAGCTGCTTGCCTCCTAATGTTCCCCAGATATAGTTCAGTTCCTCAAAAGTGGGCGTGTAGAGTTCAACTGAAAATCTGAAATCATCAATATTTGCCATTGCAATATTATTTCTGTTGTAAATAGTGTTGGCTTGTGTAAAGAGTCTTTTCCCTTGAAAAAATGCAATGATTTTTGAAATATCGTTAAGCGAGTTGATGTATATATTTCTATTGGCGCTAAAAAGTAAATACAGGTTTAAATTGATGACGCTATTTTTGTAAATTGTTTTAGCATTTTCAATAGAATGATTGGGAAAGTTTTTTAGAGTAGCTTCCTCATCCAAATTAATTAAGGTAAGGGCTACTTTGTCTTCTAAATTTCCGGATACGGTTTCGTTTTGAGATTCTAAAAAAGCAATATTTTCAGCCACAACTGTTTTTTCTAACCCAATTTCGTCGAGATAGTTGTTTACTTGTTCTGCAATTATTTGAATAACTTCAAAAACCATTTTGTGATAAAGTTTTAATTTTAAAAATCAGTACTTATATAGCTATGATAATTTTCTAAAAATCTCATTATCAATATGTAGGTAGAAAAATAAAAATAGGGGCTTTTGACTTTGCTTTAAAACTGAAATAGAAATAAGGCTGGTAGGTTTGTCTAAAGTAGAACAATGGAAGTGTATCAAAAAAGGGGAAAAGGACCCTTTTTTTTAGGGTTAAATGGTTTGTTAATATATTGATTTACAGATATTTATGTCTTATAAAAAATTTTATTTTATCTTTTGCAAAAAAGCAAACGTCATAATTTATTGAAATCGATAAAATTTTAGTGAAAAAAAAATCTAAAACATTCAAGTTTTAGATTTAAGCGGGAACAAAAAATGGAGAATTTGGAATAGCCGGAAGTTCGATTTTTTCAAATGAAATTTATTCGGGCTGTTTAAAACGCAAATAACGTATAAGAAACCTGTTATGTGTAAATTAATTCATTTTAAGTTTTATTTCAAATCAAAATAAATTCTTAAATATGATGATATAAAAAAAGCCTTAGAAATTTAAAATTCTAAGGCTTTTTTTACTAGAAAAACTATATTAAAAATTAGTATTTACTTTTTTAGAGCGATCTGCAATGTATGAGATTAGCCAAATTGTTTGTCCTTCTTTTACAAAGAATATTTTCTTTTTTTCTAAATCCGGAATGCTTTCCAGGCAAGATAATAAAATGTTATTTGCAGAGATTAAGTATTTCTGGTCATAGGTGGTTAAAACTCTGGCAGCTTCTTTGTTAGTTTTAGCAAGAGTAGTAAACTTGGTGAAATTATTCTTTAAGATTGCATCGTAATTAATAACATCTTCCTTACTTAAGGCAACATAATGCTCTTTAACATTTTCATTATAATATAGAGTTGCAAACGCCCAGACAGCTCCGCCTGATAAATACATTTTATCCTTTTTTGATAAAAGAGGATTTTTATCAAACATTTCTTTTACCTTTTTAAGTAATACCGAGTTAAAATCAAAAGATTTTTCCTGGTATACCGACATATCATTAACCTGATTTTGGTTTACAACCGTTTTTTGTACTGCATCGGTAAGTGTCATTGTGCCGAAATTAAGCTCTAAAGGAATAAACTCTAATTTGTCATCTTTAAGCTCATCGATATATCCTCCTTTGGTAGTTTGCGCTCCAATGTCAAGCAGAAAAGCGTTAGCATAATCAACCGGCGGGATAGCACCTTTAACCAGCGTTTTAGCTTCTTCGTTAACATTAAGGATCTCAACATCTTTGTTAATTTGAGAAGTTATTTTATTTCTTAAAACGTCAATATTGCGGGCAGATGTAAAAAGAGGAGCAGCCACAAGAAAGATGTTTTCTTCAGGCATTTTATATTCTGCTCTTATTTTTTTTAATTGATCAACAACTATCGTACTTGTTCTGTCAATATCGTCCTGAGTAAGTTCACCGGTTTTATCAATATGTTCGGCAAAATTAATTCTCTCAGTCCAGAAATAGAGGATCTTATAATCAGCTTTTTTGATATTGTTTACATCCAGAACTGAAACTTTTATAGCTCTGCGACCGATTTCAATTCCTGCATAAAGACTTTTTTGCGAAAATGCATTAATGGAAAAAAGTAAATTTAAAAGAATAAGAATAAGAACCTGGGGTCTGTTTTTTTTAAGCATTTGATTTAATTATGGTTAAAATATATTTATTTGAATAAAGTTTTTAAAGTAATTATGCGAAAGTCATAATTTTAAATTAAAAATAACGGGTTTTAATATAAGATTACAAATTTATAAAAACATTTACTAAGATAAATGCAGTTATTGTAAAATGTGGAATTTAATTAGCAGGATAGTGTTTTGAGGACAATTATGTGCGATTTTTATTATTTCCAAGGTATTGAGAAAGAATATTCGTCAAATTGATTTAGTAGTGAAACTGATTAAAACGAAAAAAGCTCCAGATTTCTCTGAAGCTTTCTCTTTGTAGCCCGTAGCGGAATCGAACCGCTCTTACATGGATGAAAACCATGCGTCCTAACCGATAGACGAACGGGCCTGTTTTTCTATGCGGGTGCAAAAATGCAATTAATTTTAGAATTGACAAAAATATTTTTTAGAAAATTGTTTTTAGTTATTCCCAAAATATCACATTTGTAAATAATCAATCGTAAATAAAATTAGCTATTTGAGATGTATTTATTTGATTAATAATTTTTTGGATTACATAGAAAAGTATTTTTTTTCTTCTTTTATTAAAATGATAATTTTTGATAAAATTGAAAATTATTTTGAAAGTTGTTTAGTTTGAAAGAATATTCTTTTGATTTTTTACTGTTACATATCGTTGTGTTCCTTCGATTTTACTTTTTTATGCCTTGTATTATTTCAAGACTGTATCATAAATTTTATTCAAAAGATCTTGTCTCATTTTTGAATTTCTTTGATTTAAAAGTATTATTATGCCCCAATTTTTAGTTCTGTTGTAACATATGATAGAAGATTGTCCCATAGAATCTCCAGACTTTAAATAAATAGTATTTTTATCATCCGTCACGATGTTTACTCCTAATCCCAATTCTCTATTTTCTACTTTATAGAATGTTTTTTCCGTAATAATGGCCGCTTTTCCTATTTGCGTTTCTTTATTTAAGACTGCTTTTAAATACGTAATCATATCAAATGCATTGGATTTTACTAAACCGGCTGGAGCTGTAACATTCCAGGTTAGGAATTCCTGAACGCCACCCTCTGAATTATGACCTACAGTTCTATTTTTTACATTAAAGTCCTTAGTCAATGTGTTTTTCATCTTTAGCGGCGTTATTATTTTCTCTCTAATAATTTCATCATAACTTTTGCCATACACTTTTTCTAATATTTGTCCGAGTAATGTATATCCAATTGTAGAATAACGATATTTTCCATAGTCTTTTAGTTCAGTACAATTGTTGATTATGTCCGTCAATGTTTTTTGAGTCACATTACTTATTGGCTGTTGTGGATTTAATTCAATTAACTTTCCAAAATCAATATCTGGCAAACCTGATTGATGCGAAGCCAGATCTGAAATTTTTATTTTGTTTTTAAGATTTGAATGTAAAACATATTCTTTTGGAAGGTAGTTGTCTATATAATCGTCTACTTTAAATTTATTTTCGACAACGGCTTGTGCCATTAAATTTGAAGTCAAAATTTTTGTGATAGAGGCAATTTCAAATAGGGAGTTTTTATTAATCTCTGCTTGATTTTCTGCATTCAACTTACCATAAGCAGTATAGAATTCTTCACTATTATTGATAAAACCGACGCTAATGCCAACGTTAGGATTCTTTTGATAATTGTCCTTTATGATTGAGTCAATTTTGTTAGTGAAGTTTTGTCCGAAAGAAAAAGTACTTATTAATAGTACTGCGGTTAAGAAATTTAATGATGTTTTCATTGTATCGTTTTTTTTAGGTTAAAATTTATTTCGATACAAAGATGTGGAAGAAGCTAAACCTGTGCGACCGAATAAAATTAGTCGAACGCATTTGTTTTGAAAAATAAGTACGAGTAGCTTTTGAAATAAGTACGAGTAATTACAAAAGTATGTCTTACAGTGTTTTGCGATAGATAGTTGGAGTGTAACCAGTGTGTTTTTTGAAAGCAGTATTAAATGATGATTTTGAATTAAAACCGACATCATACAGAATTTCTAAAATAGTAACTTTACTTTTTGTGTCGTCTTTTAAAATCTCCATGGCATTTTCTATGCGATAGGAATTAACAAAATCATAAAAATGCTGTTTCAATGTATGATTAATTAAAAGAGATAAGTCCCGAACAGGAATTTCAATAGCGGCAGAAACATCCTGAATGGTTAAAGAAGGATTAAGAAAGGGCTTTTCTTCAACCATGTATTGCTGCAATTTCAACAACTCTTCGTTATTTTTTTTTTCATTTATAGTTAATTGCTCACTATTTTCCCCTTCAGAAATTATATGTTGTACAAGCTTTAATTTTGAGTCAATAGTTCTAAAAAGTTCTGGATTATTTAAAGCCTTAAATAAGTACCAAAAAATAATGATCAGTTCAAATAAGAGAAGTCCAATTTTTAATCCTTGAGAAATATTAGGATATTCGGTAAATTTAAAGATGTTTTTTAATAGGGCGATAGCAAAAAAGACTGATAGTGCTGTTGTAAATTGAAACAGCCAATTAAGGGATTCAATGCTTGCTCCTGCATAATTTTCAAGATATATTTTTTTTGCTTTTCTCAAGATCATAAAAGCCGCAACAATATAACATACCATTTGAACATGCATTAAAATATGGTTGAACTGTACTTCTGGCATATTGCTGATATTTGCAAGAAAACTGATTTTAGATTCCACGTCGACTGCGTAAAAGCGGGGTAACAAGATTAAATTTGCTATTAAAAAAGTAAGACCATGAAGTAAATGCTTTGGTTTTAACTTAAAATCAGAATAGCAGACAGATAGTACATATAAATAAAAAGTGGGAAGCTGCAAGAAAAAAAAGGAGCTTATAAAAACTCTCACATTTAATGAAATTGCTAATAAATCGCCAAAATTTGCGCTAATATCGATTGCAGTCAAAACGAGAAAAAAAGCAAAAAGACGATTACTTAATTTATGTGCTGTTTTGACGGTAAGTAAAAAAAATGATAAAAATAATGCGATGAAAGTTATTATTATAGAGATTGTAACCAATAAATTAATTTTATCCATTAATCATTTTTTTGTTCGTTGTTTTTGTTTCGGAAAAGTTGGTATTTACTTTAATTAAGTATTTTTCCTTCAAGCGAATATAATAAATAATATTAGTACAAAATTTTAGCTTTTTAGAAATTTTTTCAATGAATTTTTTTAGGTATAGTTAAAAGTTAAGTGTTATGTTTGTTCACAGTTCAGCGAAAAAATAAACTTAAAATTAGAAAGATATAGTGATAGATAAATTAGAGATTAAAGTTCATGAAAAACTATATGGACTTGATCATTTACGAGCTTGTGCTATTATTTTAGTTTTCTTTTTTCATTATTATATTGTGAGTGACGGAGAGCCCGAATGGTTGCCTGATGTAGCTTCATTTGGCTGGACAGGAGTTGATTTATTTTTTGTGTTAAGTGGATTTTTAATTTCTTCTCAGCTATTTCTACAAATTAAAAATGGGCAATTAATTTCATTTAAAGTTTTTTTTATCAAACGATTTTTTAGAATTGTTCCGGCCTATTTAGCAACTGTTGGCATTTATTTTTGCGTCCCTTATTTTAGAGAAAAAGAAGCACTACCTTCAATTTGGAGGTTTCTTACTTTTACTCAAAATTTTGATCTTAATTTAAAAGACTACGGAACATTTTCACATTGCTGGTCACTCTGCGTAGAAGAACATTTTTATCTTTTTTTACCCATTATTTTAATATTTTTACAGACTTCAAAACTGTTCTCTAAATCGTTTTGGCTATTAATAGGCTTGTTTTTATTTGGTTTTGCGATTAGATTTTATAGTTTTAATTACTTGTATCTGCCGAAAATTGGTGAAGAAAATAGTTGGATGTACTGGTATAAATTTATTTACTATCCGACTTACAATCGCTTAGACGGACTTTTGGTTGGTGTTTCAATTGCAGGAATTTATCAATTTTTGCCAAATTTATGGACCAGACTTTCAAAATATGGTAATCAGTTTCTTGTATTAAGTTTATGTATTTTGACAGGTGCTTATTTTTTATGTGAAGACTTACAGACTTTCAAAGTATCTGTTTTTGGATTTCCATTAATTGCAATTGGCTTTGGTTTTATGGTTGTAGGTTCGATTAGTCCTACAAGCTTTTTATATAAAATGAATTCAAAAATTACAACGTTTATAGCTAATCTTTCTTTTTCAATTTATTTGACACATAAAGGAATAATTACTACAACCCACAAACTATTAAAAGATTTTGAAATAGAGAATAATGTAATGCTTCTAATTTGTTTGATAACTTGTATTTTAGGGGCATATATTCTTCACTTGACAATAGAAAAACCATTTATGAAAATAAGGAACAAAACCATAAAGGAAATATAAATGTTATTTAGAAAACAGTCAACCAATTGTTTTTTTTTGGCATTTCACAAGATTAATAACTAGTTATGATTGTAAAAAAAAATCCTTATTCATTTTTTGAATAAGGATTTTTAGTTTAATTATTTAAATATTTTTCCAAGTATTCTTAGTGTCAAAACGATGATATTACTAAGTTTTAGAAAAAGAAATAACCAACAGATACTTGAAATACCCCGTTTTTATTTTTAAAAGAAGAATTATCTACATTATTAATATCAGTTAATCCCAGATTGTATCTTACGCCAAAATTAAGTCCGTTTTCAAGTTTGTAGCCCAAACCAAAATTAACACCAAAATCAACAGTATTAAATGAATCTTTTACATCTGTCTTCTCATTTTTAGCAGCAAGTAAAAAGCCTATTTGCGGTCCGGCTTCAACACTTAATCCTTTTGTAACATAATATTTTCCCATTAAAGGAACGTTCAGATAACTTAAGGCAACTGTATTATCATTGAAGCCGTATCCCTGACCAGAATACATTAATTCAGGTTGAAAAGAAAATTTATCTGAAATGGGAATTTCAGATACAACACCAAAATTAAATGATGTTACAACATCAATACCTTTGGTATTATCTCCGCTAATAGTTGCAAAGTTTAAACCTCCCTTAACACCAAATTTAATTTCCTGGGCATTAACATTTGTAAATCCTAAAACTGTAACGACAGCTAGTAATAAAATTTTTTTCATAAAAAGTGTTTTTGAATTATTTGATGCAAAATTCACTTAAGAAAAATTAGGCGAGGTTTCAAAAGCTTAAAAGTGTATAAAATGGTACTTATTTGCTGGTATTTTTATATTCATTTGGTGTCTGGCCAGTAACTTTTTTAAAAGCTTTGTAAAAAGTCGTTTTTGAAGTAAACCCGGATTCTAATCCCATCGTCAACAAATTATATTTTTCATATTCAGAATTTGACATCATTTCCTTAACAGCTTCAACCCGATATTGATTGATGTAATTGGCAAAATTGTCCCCTGTTATTGTGTTTATAATTTGTGAAACATATCCGGCGCTTATGCCTAGTTTTTCGGCGACTTTTTCTCTGTTTAATGTACTGTCCGTATAAATGTGCTGCTCTTTACAGAGAAGTTCCAGTTTTTGAAAATAAAGATTATCTACCGTGATAGATTCCCTATATTCTTCTGATGTACTATTTTCTACAATTTCCAGATTACCATATGAAATAGCGAAATCATTATTTAGAAAATTGTAAACAGCATCTTTGTTCTTGGCGAGTTTGTATTTGTAAATGCCTATATAAGCTGTCCAGTGAATTATGAATGTTGCAGATAAAGCCAGGACGCTCATAGTAGAAGAAATGTCATATTGAAGAAATAAGCCGGCTAGAGCGGTAATAAGAAAAGCGAATACCAATGAAGAAATAATTGTTAATAAAGTAATTATCCATTTTTTTTCCTGTGGATCTTTTAAATGTCTTATCATAAAATAAGAATAAATCGGTAGGAATGGCATGAATGTAACGGCTAAAGCAAGATGGATCAGACCAAGTATATTGATTACATCAATACCTACCTCAGGAATAGTATAAATTCCTGCAACATGATCAAGATCTTGTGTAATATTAAGGACAGCGGAATAGGCAAATGGAATAAGACACAAATAATTTTTTTGTTTGCTTTTTACAGTATCATCAATCCGATTTATAATAAACAGGAATAGGAAAGCAGGAATTAGAAATACCCATTCAATGTGGTCAATAAAGCGTAGAAAAGGATAGGGAGTAAATGCATCTTCGATCTCAAAAACATGGTTCAGTAAAATAATTGAAAATGTAAATAGTAAGTATGCCAGATATTTATTTGAATTACTATTGAATAAAGAAGACTTTAAAATAATTAAGCCTAAGACTATTCCCTGAAAAATCGCAATATTTAAAAGTGTAGTATATATCAATTTTTTAATATAAAAGTTGTTTTTAAGATCTGTTTTGGGATATTATGGTAATTAACCATTTTTAAAACATAGTTAATTTCATGCGAATTGATAAGACGAATTTATATTAATACTGATGACTTTTTTAACGGATTAAGAAATGATTAACTAAAATGCCTCTTTCCCGAAGAAGCTCTTTCTTTCAACTCAATAAAAATTGATTTTTATATTTGCAGTTTGTATTTTTGCCTTTATGAATGATAATTTTATAAATGAATATTTTGGGATAGGGATACAAAATGGTAAAACGCCTGAAAATTTGGGTGTTTTATGGAGATCGGCGCAAAATTTAGGTGCGACTTTTATTTTTACCATAGGTAATCGATATGCCAAGCAAGCCTCTGATACTCATGATGCGGTAAAAGCAATTCCTTATTTTCATTATGATACTTTTGAAGCTTTTTTTGAAAACTTACCAAAAGGGGCACGATTGGTTGGTGTAGAATTAGATGAAAAAGCTTCTGATTTAGAAACTTTTGAGCATCCAAGACGTTGTGTTTATTTATTGGGAGCAGAAGATCATGGTCTATCCAAAAAAGTTATGGATAAATGCCATCATCTAGTAAAATTTAAATCGGTAAAAAGTCTGAATGTGGCTGTGGCAGGAACTATTATTATGTACGACAGAAATTTGCCTAAACCGAGGTCGTAATAAAGCTGATAAAAGTTTTTCGACTTTTACGTTTTTCGTTTAAAACAACAAAAGCTCCAGATAACCGAAGCTTTTACTTAGTCACGGAACAGTCCTGAAGGTTTTCGTGATTTCGCAGCATTAATAATGAACACTTTGGAACAGGGAATCAATTCATTATTTATTCAAGGCCATTTGCTTTTCACCCCAGATTCTCATTTGATTGATAAAAGGGATTAATTCTATTCCATTTTCAATAAGAGTATATTCAACACGAGGCGGAACTTCAGCATAAACCTTTCTTGAAATTAGTTCATCATTTTCTAACTCTTTGAGAGTTTGAGTAAGCATTTTTGGGGTTATGCCTTCAACAATTCTTTTTAATTCTCCGTATCTCATCAAACCATCTTTTAGATACCATAAAATTCTTGCTTTGTATTTTCCGCCTATTCTTTGAAAAGCATAATCAACCGGACAATATGCTTTTTTTAAATTTTTTTCCATTAATGTTTTTTTAAATTACTGATAATCAATATTAGTATGTTTTTTGTGTCTTAAGCACTAAAATGTATGTACTTGCAACAAAGATATTAAATTACTTTATTTGCTAAAGTCTTAAAGAAATGAATATGAATAATTTAGCCCGACAAAATTCGGAAAACATACATGTATTAGAAATACGGAATTATTTATTAAAGCCAGATTTAACCAATAAGTTCAGCGATTATTTTCACACGAAATTTGTTGCTCCAATGAATGAACTCGGTGGATACACTTTAGGAGAATTCAAAATTAATAGCGTAAATGATAGATTTGTCTGGTTCCGTGGTTTTGCTGATATGAAAACCAGGTTGAAATTTTTGAATGATTTTTATTGTAATAGTGCAACTTGGAAAGAATATGGCAAAGGTGCAAATGAGATGATGATTAACTCTGATAATGTTTATTTATTAAGACCATTAAAAAAAGAAGTTAACAGTATATTGTTAACAGATAAAATATTTACAGTTGTAGATTTTTATATTTGTAATGGCACACTTGAAAAGGTTATTAACCTATTTGATACTACATATATTCCATTTCTTAAAAATTTAAAAATAGAAGATATAACACTTTGGGTGAGCGAATTGACTGAAAATGATTTTCCAAGGCTACCTGTTTTTCAAGATAAAAATCTTTTAGTAAGTATTGTACATTACAAAGATGAAAATGAGTTTTATACCAAGCAAAAGGAAATTGAGAATATGCCAACTGATTTAAAAAAATCGATGCAAGAGTTAGTAACGATTCAGAATAAATTAGTGCTTTTAAATTTGAGGTAATGTTTCAGGGGTTAGTAATGAAATTAGCGGTCCAAATCTTAAATTTCAAAATAGAATAATATTTGTAATTATTATTCTATTTATACTTATTCAAATCCAGATTAAGAATAGTACCTATTCTGCTAAACTCTTCGTTAATCTTTGCATTCAGGATTAGTTGTTCATTTTTTATTGGATGATTAAAAATTAATTGATGGGCATGAAGCATCATTCCTTTGAGGTCATAATTCTCCAGCCATAATTTATTTTGTTTGTTACAGCCATGTGGACGACTTCCTAAAATGGGGTGAAAAATATGTTTGAAATGTTTTCGTAATTGATGCATACGTCCAGTTTCAGGAATTGCTTCTACCAAACAATATCGTGATGTTGGTTTATTATTAAATTCTAACCCGACTTCGGCATTTTGCAAACGATGAAAGTATGTTATTGCATTTTGTGTGATGTTATCATCATTGGTTAAATCATAATCAATCGTTAGCTCTTCGGGTGACCAGCCACGTAAAATGGCTAAATATTTTTTTTCGACTTCGCGTGTGGCAAAACGATCATTCATAATTTTCAAAACTTCTTTATCCAACGCAAATAACAATACGCCAGATGTTTTGCGATCCAACCGATGAATAGGATAAACGTGTTGCCCGATTTGATTTCTCAATTCCTGAATAGCATAAACTTTTGCATCGCGTGCATAAAATGATTTGTGAACCAACAATCCACTTGGTTTATTAATGGCTATAATATATTCGTCCTGGTAAAGAATTTCTAACATTTGGCAAAAGTAGAAGAGATTTCGACTAAAACCACTTTTATGACTTATTTGTTTTTATACCTTTCTTCGTAGTCCCGGAACGTTATGCTGGATTACCGCTTATAATTCTGACTTTTATAAGTAGTATTTCTAATAAAAACTTTAAAATTAAAAACTGAATTCGTATATTGTTCTGCCGTTTTTCAGTTCATTTTAATAGAAATAGTCCAGATTATGAAAAAATCATTAATGCTCTTCGTAGCATTCTTAGCTTTTACAGCGTGCTCAAAACATGAAGGTAAAAAAAATATTGCGATCACTGGAATAGATTCCACATTGCGGCCTGGTAATGATTTTTTTAAATATGTAAATGGCAAATGGTACGATTCTGTATCAATACCTGCATCCCAAGCCGGAGTTGGTGCCTATATGTTTATGAATTTTCCACAACGAATTCGCCTGCAAGGAATATTGGACAGTATTTCGCAAAGCAAAAATCCGGCAGGAAGTATAGCACAAAAGGTAGGAGACTTTTATGCATCAGGTATGGATACTGTAACGATTGATAAACGCGGTTATGCACCTATCAAACCCCTGCTTGCCAAAATTGAAGCAATTAGCGATTTACCTTCTTTAATGAATTTTGTAGTTACTGAAGAAAAAGTGGGCAATTCTTCTATTATAGGTTTTGGAGTGGGACCGGATGAAAAAAACAGCAGTATGAACATTGCCCAAAGCTATCAAACGGGAATTGGTTTGCCTGACAGGGACTATTATTTCAAATCAGATTCATCAACTGTTGCCATACAGGAAGCGTACAAAAAATATCTTGCTACATTATTTCAGCAAACCGGCAGCAATGCCAAAGAGGCAACAAAGAATGCTAATTTGGTTTATGATATTGACAAACAACTCGCCGTTTCGCATAAAACAAAAGTTGAACTTCGGGATGTGCAGGCAAATTATAATAAAATGGCTGTGACAGATCTTGTAAAAAGACATCCCAACATAGACTGGAACACTTTTTTAAATAATTTAGGTGCTCAAACCGATTCTATTAATGTAGGCCAACCTGCCTATTACGATGCCTTAAATAAACTTTTAAAAACCATCCCTATTGATAATTGGAAAACTTACCTGAAAGCAAATTCTCTGGAAAGATATGCAGATGATTTAAGTAAACCTTTTGTAGATGCTTCATTTGAGTATACCAAAGTGCTTTCTGGTCAGGCTGTTCAAAAATCACGTGGTGAAAAAATGGCTAGTGTCCTTGATACTTACTTAGGCGAAGCGTTGGGTGAATTGTATGTAAAGAAATATTTTTCTGAAGATGCCAAAAAACGCATGTTAATCCTCGTGAATAATCTGCAAAAAGCGTATGCCAAAAGAATTGATAACCTGAAATGGATGAGTCAGGGTACGAAACAAAAAGCTAAAGAAAAATTGGCAGCCATGACTAAGAAAATAGGATATCCGGACAAATGGAGAGACTATAGCAAGGTACATATAGCAAGGAATACCTATTTTGAGAATATGGTTTCGGCTGCTACAGCTGCATATCAATTTCAATTGGCAAAATTGGGAAAACCAGTCGATAAATCAGAATGGTATACTACAGTTCCAACAGTTACGGCATATAATAATCCTACTGCAAATGAAATTGTTTTTCCTGCCGGTATTTTACAAGCCCCATATTTTGATAATAATGCAGATGATGCCCTTAACTATGGAGGTATCGGAATGGTGATAGGTCACGAAATAACACATACTTTTGATGATCAGGGAGCTCAATATGATAAGGATGGCAACTTAAAAAACTGGTGGACAAAAGAGGATTATGTACAGTTTAAGTCAAGAATACAACAGGTTATCGATTTGTATAGTACCTATACCGTTTTAGGTGATCTGCACATTAATGGCGCAATGACAGTTGGCGAAAATACAGCAGATATTGCCGGAATAGCAGTTGCCTACGATGCTTTTAAAATGACCGAACAAGGAAAAGGAAACACAAAAATTGATGGTTTTACTCCAGACCAGCGCTTCTTTATTTCTATAGCCAAAATATGGCGAGTAAAAATGAAAGACGAGTTCCTGCGTTTGTGGATTAATAACAATCCACATTCTCCACCAAATTGGCGTGTAAATGGTCCTTTAATGAATACTACACCTTTTTACGAAGCATTTAATGTAAAACCTGGAGATAAAATGTTTTTGCCGAAGAAAGACAGAATAACAATTTGGTAGTATCCCACTCACGAACGCTTCAATTTATAAAATATAGAAAAATTCTTGCGCGAGCATAGACAAAAATCCCAAGTGTCTTTAAATGATTGGGGTATTAACTAAATTTTTAAAACCTTATATTATGTTAAAAAAAATTTTGAAATTAGACGGAGCTCAAGAATTAACTAAAAATGAGCTAAAAGCGGTAAATGGCGGAATAACAGAAATTTGCGTTAAAGGGATTGCAAGTGGACTGGCCATTTTAAAAACTGGACCATGTCCTCCAGAGTATCCTCTAGTTGGTGGAGGATGTTGTTTCGCAGATTAATAATGAATTTGCAAAAAAATATTTATTGTAAGACATGGAAAATTTAAGAGGTTAAGCTACCCCATACAAAGGCAGTAAAATTTTCAAACAAAAAACTTAAACTAATGCTCTTACTTTGTTGATTGTATAATAATGATATGCTATCTTCAACAATAAATTTATATTTTTTAAGAAGAGAGGAACTTGCTTCCTCTCTTTTTTATAATAAAATCTCAAATTATTACCCTACTGGCACGAGCCTCCGCTCGTGAATGAGAGATAACAAAAAAGCTCCAGATTTCTCTGAAGCTTTATTTTGATATTTTTTATAAATGATTTATTCCGAAATTATTTATTGATTAATTTTTCAAGCCTTGCCATCATTTCATCTTTTTCTTTCAACATGCGCTCAAACAAAGCAATCTTTTCTTCGTGAAGTTTTTTGATCTCCTCAATAGGATTGTTATTAAAAACTTCAATTCTGTTATTGAACATTGCATTATCCGAGAAATTACAAGAAATTAAATTCACTGCTTGTTCCTCATCAAAATTCTGAAAAGCTTCAACAGGAATCTTCAAAGAATTTGAGATTTGATTTAGAATATCATCTTCAATTACATCTTTTTGCTCCAGCATAGAAATTTTCTTTTGATTCCAATCATTTCCCAGATCAAAAGCCAATGCTTCCTGTTTGATGCCAAGCATTTCTCTAAAACGTTTAACGTTTCTTCCCTGATGTATTTTCTGTTCCATAATGATGATCAATTTTTCTAAAGGCTCAAAGATAAAGCCATTTGGCCTAAAAATTTTGAATTTCAAAGATAAAAAAATATATATTTGAGAATAAATAATGTGTGAAATTTATCACACATATCTACCAAATTTAGGAACTTTGTGTGGTTTTGTTACACATATAATAAGTTGGTGGCAATTTTGCTAGACAACTCACCTACATTAATTAACAAGAAATAAATGAAATTAACAATTACAATCGGACTTCTTTTAATTGGTCATCTTACATTTGGACAAGACAGAATTCAAAAAATTGACAGTTTACTTAATTCTCTTTATTCAAAAGAGAAAATCAATGGAAATTTTCTAATTGCAGAAAAAGGGAAAGTTATTTATAGCCATAGTTTTGGACTTGCAAACGAAACAACAAAAGAAAAATTGAACGAAAATTCGATTTTTGAATTGGCATCTTGTTCAAAGCAGTTCACAGCTATGGGGATAATGATACTTAAAGAAAAAGGGAAGTTGAGTTTGGACGATGACATCAAAAAATACTTACCCGAACTTTCATTTTATAAAGGTATAACTATAAGAAACTTATTAAATCATACTGGAGGTCTACCAGACTATATGCAGCTTATGGATAGTTTATTTGACAAATCTAAAATTGCCACTAACAAAGACATTATTAATATATTTAGTAAACATCAACCAAAAATAGTATTTGAGCCAAATACTAAATGGGAATATAGCAACACGGGCTATGCACTATTGGCATCAATAATTGAGAAAGCATCGGGTTTGACATACGGTGACTATCTAAAAACAGCTATTTTCCAACCGTTGAAAATGAAAAATACCTTTGTGTACACTCGTAGATTATCGCCAAAGAAAATTGACAATTATGCTTTTGGGTATGTTTACTCAGATAGTTTGAAAAAATATGTTTTACCAGACGAATTGAAAGAAACTAAAATGGTTATTTGGCTTGATGGTATTGTTGGAGACGGAACAGTTAATTCAACTGTAAAGGATTTATTGATTTGGGATAGAGCATTATATACCAATAAATTACTCACAAAAGAGGGAATGAAAGCAGTTTTTGAATTAGCAACTTTGAAAGACGGAGCTAAAAGGAATTATGGTTTTGGTTGGGGAATTGAAGACAATGCTGATTTTGGAAAAATTGCAAACCATAGTGGTGGTTGGCCAGGTTATGTAGCTTTTATCGAAAGACATATTACAAATGATAAAACAATAATAATACTTCAAAATCACAACAACGTGTCAATTTCTTCAAAATCAATTAGAAGTATTCTATATAATAAACCATTGCCTGTGCAAAAAATCAGAAAAGAAATTATTATTACAACTGAAGGACTTCAAAAGTTTGTTGGGACTTATGCAGTTGAAAAAGATTTTGAAATCAAAATTTCATTAGATAAAGACCAACTATTTTCACAATTGACTGGACAAAATGTGTTCCCGATATTTGTAGAAAATGAAATGTTATTTTTCTACAAAGTAGTAGATGCACAAATTCAGTTTGAAAAGAACGAAAAAGGAGAAATTTCAAATTTGTTTTTATTACAGAATGGAAATAAGATAGAAGCAAAACGGACGAAATAAAAACTGCTACCAACACACGCTACAAGCAATTCGGGCATTGGCTAAATGGAAAAATTGGTTTGTATTTGGAAGATTTGACAATTCCGAAGAATGGGTTTAATTTAGTCCCAAACTGCTTGTAGCGCGAGAACGTTATGGGTTACTTTAAAGAACAGACGATAAATGAGAAAAAATATATTGATTCTAATTTTGGTTTTCCTACTTTTTGCTTGTAATTCACAGACAGAAAAGAAAAAAACAATTATTAAGAATCCTGACAATTCTGCCGTGACTTTGGACAAGAAGAAATCAGAAAAATTCATTCCCAAGACAAAGGGAACTGAAAAATTTGACACAATAATAGCCGATAGCAAGATGCAAATTACTATTAAAAAGACAGACCTTGACAGTTACGTAATAAATGAATATGAAGTAGATGGTAACAAGCAAATTGACAAATATAGAGACGCTGAAATATCGCTGACAATCAAACAAAATTCACAAATATTTTTAGACACTGTATTTACAAAAAGACAGTTTTCGAAATATGCTAATAAAGAATTTTTAGATAATGCCATTTTTTTCAATTATTGGTTTGAGGCGTCAGGGAAAGACAAAATTCAATTTTTTGGAGTAATTGCCAAACCAGAAACCGACAATACAATGGACTTTTATCATTATTTTGATTTGACAAATAGAAAACTGACTTTTATCCAAAAACCTGAGGAAGACTAAAAAAGCAACCCATAACAGCTACTACAACGGATTTGGGCAATTGGTTTAATGGAAAGTTGGTTTTGTATTTGATGATTTGGCAAATCCGAAGAATGGGCTTAATTTAGTCCCAAACCCGCTGTAGTACCAAGACGTTAGCTGCAACTCTAAATAACGACACTAAACAAATTGACAATTCTGAAAATGACAATAAACATTAAAGGATATCTGACTTTTTTAACAGCGTTTTTTGCGCTATTTGCAACAACCACTGTATTTGGACAAGACTTTGACTATCAAGGTGATTTCAAAGATTTACTTTCAAAAAGTAAATACAAAAACAGTGAATACTACTATCCCAAATTATTGGAAAGATTCAATTCTAATGACAGCACATTGACCAATAAAGATATTATCGCTTTACAAATTGGTTTCACTGCTGACAAGAACTACAAGCCATATAAAACAATTGAGAAGGAAAGAGAAATTTTAGCACTTATAGCTGATAAAAAGTATGAGCAAGCCATAGTTGAATGCGATAAACTATTAAAGACAAATCCTGTGGACTTCACTGCTCTGATGGAAAAGGGATTTGCTTATATGAAGCTAAACAAACCAGACACTTCAATTCACAAAGGAAGAACAATGAAAATTATCAAATCAATAATGTGGAGTGGAGACGGGACAATTGACAGACCTTTTTTTGTTCTTAGCCCAATAGACGGACAAACTTTAATAGAATATATTTTGGGTGGTTCGATTGGAACAATGGGTTCAGGTAGCGACAAAAATGGGTATTTTCTTGACATCTTAGAAATGACGAAAGACGACAAGACAACAACGAAATATTTTATAATTCAGCACGCAACTGACAAAATGTTTGACAAATGAGGACAACCGAAATAGAGAGAAGAGCAGCCGCTAACATGCGTTTGGCAAAAAAGCGGGTTCAGTGTTTAAATGAAGCTTTGTTCTTCGTATCACGTTCTGTGCAGGCAGACAGTTTAGTGCTTCGAAATCCGCTTCTTCGCCAAGTGCCATACTGTTAACCTAATTACAAAACACATCACAATACATGGATAAAAAAACACAATTAGTAGAAACGTTAACTGAAATATTAAGCAGATATGGAGGTAAAAGAGCCGTTAAATTTATTTTTACTTCATTAGGAGCTATGCCATTTGTCGAAGATATTATCGAGGCAAGCCGAGATAAATTAAACGATATAGAAAAACAAAATTTAAGTGATAAATTGCAAGAATGGATTGAGTTTGATAATGTAGATTTGCCAGAAGCATTAAGAATTTTAGACGCGGAATTAAAACAAGCAACCAAAACAAACTTCTCATTCCTATTGTGGGAATCTTTAGGGATTGAAATCCCTTTTTTAGTAAAAAATGGAGAATCACCAATGGTATTTGCAATTTTAAATCCACAAACATTAAATGAATTCGAACAATTTGAAAAAGTTGGCTTAATTAGTATTATTCCAATTGAGCAGATTTCTATGGCTCCTGGAATTAAACCGCCTCCTTCTATTGAAGAAAAAAAAAGAGTATTAAGAACAGGTGTTAGCGTTGTAATTAAACTAAATCAAACTCTTTATCAATAAGTAACTGGGTATAACAGCTACTACAAAGGATTCGGGCATTAGGCTAAATGGAAAAATTGGTTTGTATTTGGAAGATTTGGCAAATCCGAAGAATGGGCTTAATTTAGTCTTAAACCGTTGTTGTATCAGTAACGTTAGCCGTCAGTTTACAGAATATCAATATTAAAAGATGAGAGTTACATATTTTCCAAATTTAGGAATCGAAATACAATCTGAAAAAATTCTTTGGAATGAATCTCGCCAAAAAATAAGAGTTAAACTTAAACAAAGTCATAAGGATGATGACCAAGAATTTGACAACTCTGATTTTTTTGATGGAGATATATCGTTCAATATAATTCAGAAAAGAGATATTTACCAAGACTTTGAAAATGAGAAAAATTTATTTTTCTTTAATTATAATGACGAAAACAAACTTAGCGAAATAGAATTTCACACGGGAATTGAATTAACTATTGGAAATACAAGAATTGATATAGGCGAAGATATAAATAAAGCGATTGAAAAATTAGAGTATACGTACTCAGAAAATGATGATGGAAATTATTTTTTCAATGAACTAAAATTAAATATTGCGAATGATGAATATATGGGTGGTGATGGAAACAGTTTATCTTATATTTATTTAACAAAATATGAATTACAAAATGAATGAATAAAAGTGAGCACTATCACTCTTTGCCATTGACTTGGGCAATAAGCTTAATAAAAAGTTGGTTTTGTATTTGGGATGATTTGCTTCGCCAGTTCGCTATTACTCGTGTGCAAATCGCCACAGCTAGGACAAGCGCTTAGTTCGTGAACTCAACAGATGTTGCTAAAGATTATTAAAACAAAAAAAAGCTCCAGATTTCTCTGAAGCTTTTATCTTAGTAGCGGGAAGCGATCAAATATCTAACCAGATTATTGAGGATTACTATAGTATTATTGAATGCGCATCTTAAATTTAATTTTTAAATATTAGGACAACTTTTTTGAAGAATAAAAAACAAACATCTTTATTTTGAAATAAAAAAAAAGTAGCCCAGCATTCTTCTTTCTTCGTGTTTGCTTATCCATCTGGCTTTGTGTGGATTTTTGAAACATATGAATAAATTGTGTGAGATTATAAAGAATCAACGTTCTAAAAACACGAAAATTAATATGGAAGAGTAAAATTCTGTTTTGGATAAAATTTTTAATATCTTTGATAGACTAAATATATGCGATATGTCAAACTACACTAGAATAATATTAAATAGAAGTGGAAAAGATATTGGACTTCGAGAAGATAATAGAGGAGCAATTTTTATTGAACCAAAGATTTACTTTAAGAACGCTAAAATTAAGTCTATAATAAAAACAATTTCTGAATCAAATATTGTAAAAAAAGAAACTGTAAAGAAATAGAATATGCCTGAAAGCCTTTGGTTATTTCCTGTATTGAGTGGTTATTATTTCTTAACACGTTATGTGTATTTAAAATACAAATATGACAGAATAGAAACCCAAAGATTAGTGTTTAATTCAGTAATCGCAGGTAGCTTACTATTTTTCTTTACTTATTTAGGCAGAATAATTCTAAACTATTTAAAGCCCGAAATAATTCCATCAGTTTATAAGTTTCTGTACCAACTCCCAATAGAAGAGCAACCACTTTTGTGGACTTTTATATTTAACTTTCTATTCATTTTTATATTTACACATTCCTTAAATAAAGTATTGAAATGGTGTGACTACTTTAAAAGACAAACGCCTGTTGAACAAGCTATTGATGATTTCGGAGACGAGATTGAGCAGTTGTTTAAAAAAGTTGCAAAAGAAGAATTGCTGATACAGATTACACTAAAATCTAATAAAGTTTATGTAGGATTTGTTAAATATATACCCCCACCAAAAGAATCTAATTATTTGAAAATCATACCTTTAATAAGCGGATATAGAAATGAAAAAACTAAAAAAGTAAAATTCAACACAGAATATTATAAAGCAATTCTGCTTTACGAAAGCGATGAGGAAAAGTATAATAGTTTTGAAATGGACATAACTATAAAACAAGATGAAATACTTATGGCACACGTTTTCGATAACGATGTCTATAAAGAATTTTAAAGAATTATAAATAAGTAACCAGACACAACACATGCTATAAGTAAGTTGGACATGTAGTGTAATTTGAAGATATTAAATATCAGCGAAGATTCATCAAAATGAATAAAATAAGGATCTTTAACCCCGATCTGCGCGGAGCTTTGGAACGTTGTGAGGAGTTTGAGCGGATTAGAAATATAAAATAAATGAGAGAAGAATTTAACATAGAGTATAAAGGACGCCGTTATAATTTTGAATTAGACAAAAAAGATGGAATGATTTGGTTAATTCAAGATGACAATTTAAAATCAAAGACAAATAGTGGTCAAATTATTCCAGCTCGAAATATTGATGAAGCTAAAGAAACTGCTAAACTAATGCTTTATTCTATGGGCTATTAATTTTTTATAAAATCATAAAAGATATTGAACAGACAAATATCAATAAAAAATATCATATGAAATATGACCTAAACAGTTTTGTAGAAGAATATCGAGATAAGGATTATATAAATATCTTAAAAGATCTGAACAAGGAAATTAGTCATTTGGATGTTCTTTATTTAAAATTAAAGAGTTCGGAATATGATTACGGATTAACTGAATATAGACAACATGTGGGTGATTTTTTATTCTTTTTAAATACAGGTGTCGTTCCCAATGGAATTGGAATTGTTGGACTTAGAAATTTTTTACCCATAGTTACAAATTTAGTTCAGAAAAATCAACTGAAACCCTCAATTTTAAATCTTTTTGAATAGATAAAACTTATGATTTGGACTGATGATGAATTTGCTGAAGAAGCGATAGTATTCTTCACTAAACACGGAAAATATTTAAGTGCCGAATTTTCCTTCGATATTGAAACCGATGCTTACAATTATGTTCGGAAAAGTAGTAATTTTAAGTATAAAGATCACGTCGAAGCTGGTGTTTTAGTAAATTTTCTAGTTAAGTTTGGATATGTTGAATTTGATAAACGAATAAATGACGTGCGTTATCATAAACTAACAGATAAAGGAATTGAGTTTATAAATAATATAAAATGATTTTCAAACTGCTAGAATAAATAAGGTGGTGAATGCCTTACAGGTAGATAACCTTAAATAAAAAGAGATATAAAATATTATAAAGGCGCTTATAAGGCGCCTTCATCAGCAAATGAATAGTAGGATTCGGTAGTTATAATTAGTGAATCGAGTAATTTTATATCAAGAAGTCTTCCGGCTTCTTTTACTTTTCTAGTTACCTGTTTATCGGCTTCGGAGGCTGTAAGGTTTCCTGAAGGATGATTGTGAATAATCATAAGTGACGTAGCATTTGCCTTAAGAGCTGCCGAGAATATTAATCTAAGATCTACAACAGTTCCTGCAATTCCTCCAGAAGAGATCTCGTAAATACCAAGTACCTTATAAGCCTGATTCATCAGCAATACTTTGAACTGCTCGAAGAATTCTATTTTATTATGATCCCAAGCTGAAAGAGCCAGTTTGTATGCATCTTTGGAAGATTTGATTTGTGGTCTTTCAGAGTTTTTTACTTGTGTTTTGTAGATTAGCTCAATTTCACATACAGTCTGCCAGTTTTGATTTAAAGTTTCCATAATTTCTATATTTTAAATTAATTATGGAACATTCACCGGGAATCGCCTAGCAAGCGCAAAAAGCAACGCAATAAAGCAGGAATTTTTTCCTGCATTTATGGGGGAATTTTTTGCTAGCGCCCGCAGACGATTCCCGAACTTTGTGACGAAATTAAATAAGATATTAGATGGAAAAAAATATTGGGTTTGAGGAAGATGTATATTTCCTAGACGAACTTTTACAACAATAGTAACGTTCTTTTTTGTTGCATATCACTCATATAAGTAGCCAAAAGCATCAATCAAATTAAAAGCCATTTCTTTGATAATCTGCAGTAAAAAAAGTATATATTTGAAAATAAATAATGATGAAATTTATCACACATATCTACTAAAATTTGGATTGCTTTGAGGTTTTGTCATGCACTTTATACAAAATAACTAGAATGACAGAAAAAGCAAATCAATTCACGGGACCAAAACAATATTTAGAAAAAAGCTTTCTGGAGGAATTGAATTATAAAATTTGGTCTACTAAGGCATCAAGATTTAATGCTGATAAACGCCTCAAAACAAAAGCAAAATTTTCAAATATAAGTTTAGCTTTTTTATCGGCATATCTAATTATTGCAAGTTTAATTTCTGTTTATAATATAAATTCTGGAAATAGTGAAAATATCATAAACTATATAATAACGGCATTGTCGATTTTAGTGTTGGTAGTAAGTCAATTTGAAAATGCTCAAGATTACAAGTTGAATGCGCGAATATTCCACGATTGTGGTCTTGAATTATCACTATTATATAATGATTTAAGAGTGTTTAAAACTCTCAAGAGCAAACCATCTGAATACGAAGTGTATACTTTTGCTAAAAATTTATCTGAAAAATATCAGACAGTATTGAGGAACTACCAAAATCACTCACCGATTGATTACGATATATTTCAAATTAATAATGTAAACTATTTTAAAACAGTAGCACCAGAAAAAGTAACGCCAAAAAATATTAAAAAAGTAAAACGGAGATATTCATGGGAAATTTATGGCTGGTATTCAGTTATGATTATTTTACCACCAATATTAATTTTAGGAATAATATTAATTGTGAATTAGACAAAATAAACTTCCCTAGCAGCCGTTAGGTGGAATTTGTGTTTTAGGGCTTAAAGGAAGTTAAGCTACGATACATTTTTATAATCGTGATAGACGGCATGAAAACGGTAATGTAATTTTAAAGATAAAATATTTGTAATGTTTCAGAGTTAATGATATTAAATTCTACATTTATAAGATATTAAGATATAATAATAATGGCAAAAGTAATTTAAAGATGAGCAGTAGTGCGCATCTTTTTTGTTTTAATATTACCTTAAAAGAATTAATATGGGTAGAAATACTACCTCGCATTCAAGAGTTATTGAATTTTATTAAATATGGATTTCAATATAACTTCCTAAAAAAACAGTATAAATACGTATTGTAAATCATCTTTATATTCACTTCCTTGTTACGGTTTTCCGTAATGAAATAATGGATTTATTGATGTTATTTGTTGCTGATATTATCCAAACCAATTTATTATTTAGTAAAACCAAGATATTATTTTTTATTATGGCAGAGAACTCTAAAAGTGAAAAAACAAAAGATTACAATTTTTTAATTAATCAGCCACTTGGTGAAGATTTGTTTAAAAATAAATCCCAAGATAAAATTGCTAAAATAATAAGTGAAAAAATCATTTATGATCCTGAATTTAAAGTGATAGGCATTGATGGGGCTTGGGGTTCAGGAAAAAGTAATTTAGTAAAATTAATAGAAAATAAACTTTCGACTTCTCATCATTTTTTTATTTATGATGTGTGGGGGCATCAAGAGGATGAACAAAGAAAAGCTATATTAGTTGAACTAACAGAATTTATAAATAGTAGAGATGATTTATTAAAACAGAATACGAAAGATTGGGACATTAAACTAAAAGAACTTTTGGCTAATTCAAAAGAAACCACTACGATAAATCAACCTTATTTAAGTGTTGGTTTTATTTTTAGCTTACTATCAATTATTTACGTTCCAACTGTAAATGTTTTTAAAGATTCTATGACTGATTTTTTTCATATTGAATCGTTACTTGGGAAATTAATACTTGTTGCATTTCCAATTTTTATTGTTTTAGGTATTTACTTGTATAATGTTGCTAAAAATTGGATAAATAAAAATGGACTTGTGAAATCACTAAAATTAGCTGCAGAAGAAACTTTTCAAGTCTATACAAATAAGCAAAAGGAAGAAACTAAAATTGAAACCATTTCTGAAAACCAACCGTCTGTCCGGGACTTTCAGAAATGGATGAAAGAGATAGATGGGGATTTAAATAAAAAGATCGTGATCGTTTTCGATAATTTTGATCGTTTGCCTAAGAAACACATCCTTAATATTTGGTCATCAATTCACATCTTTTTTGCTGAAAAAAAATACAATAACATTAAAATAATAGTGCCTTTTGATAGAGAACATATTCAAAATGCATTTAAAGAATTGAATAGCGATATTAATGACAAAACTTTTGGTGATGACTATGTAAATAAAACTTTTGATATTGTTTTTCGAATCACTCTTCCAATAATGTCAGACTGGAAACAGTTTTTTAAGAATCAATGGAGCAAAGCATTCACTAATTACAATGATAATGAGTTGAAATTAGTAATTCAGGTATATGAATTTTTAAATAGAAGAATAACACCTAGAGAGATAATTTCATTTATTAACGAAATACTTACCGTTAAACTTTTAGATGATAACTTTAAAGAAAGATATATAGCAATATTTGTATTAAAAAAAGATGAAATTTTAAAAAATCCCCTAAAAGCAATTACTGAGTTAGAGTATTTAAAGGGTTTAAAATCTATATATCACAATGATGCAAATTTTGGTAAGCAATTAACTGCTATAATATATCATATTGAAGTTGAAAATGCTTTAGAATTAATTTATGCGCAAGAACTTAAAGATTCTTTGAATAAGAATGACGTAGAATTATTTAATACTATCTGTAAGTCAGAATTCATTGAAACAATTTTCACTCAAGCTATTGTTGAAATTGAAATTCCAGAAAATCCGATTAAGACTTTGTCCCAGCTAGATGAAGAAACAAACCTTACACAGTTTAATATCGATCAGGCATGGAAAACACTTTATTCAAAAGTCTTAGGAAAGGAATTAAATATTGATATACTTGAAATTGAAGATTGGCAGTTAATATTAATTCAAAACTATGATGATGATAAGTATTTAAATGATTTATTACAGCAATATGCAAATATTTTAAACGATGATAACACTGTAGATTATATTTCATTATTAGATGAGTTAATTGAAGAAATTGGTTCTGAGAGGTTACTATCGTTAATAATTACTAAAGAAATCAAGCCGAAAAATTTTATAGAAATAATTGAAAATAAAGGTAATGAATATGCGAAGTATAAGTTAAAATGTAGCAGTGTTGTTATTGACAATTATATGTCAAAACTTAAAATTGAAGACTTGTTAAAGTTAAAAAACACAGATGTTTTAAGTAAAAACTTTGATCTGAATATATATAAAGATTTTCTAAAAACTAGTTTGAATTCATTTATAGATCAAAATAATGTTCAATTGGCTAATGACGTAGTAATTAAATTAAAAGAAACTTCTAAAAAAAATGGTGATTTAAAAGACATTTTAGATGAATCAAAAATTTATACCTTATATACCAATAATTCATCATCACCGTTACCAATTACTAACGAATTGATAGCTATGAGGATTGCTATGGGTGAAAGTTTTATTTCTCATGCAAATCAATTTCAGTCTATTTTAGACGTTGAAAATAAAAAATTATCTTCTGAAATTTCATTAACTGTACTTAATTATATTCAATATGATGATCTTCTGCTGTTATCAAAATATTTTACTACTTCATTGTTATTTAAACAAATTATACATGAGTTATTAATAAATGGTACAATTAGTAAAAGAGCAAACATTTTAAATGTAATAAAAGAGTATAATCTTATCAAATCTAATCTTGGACTTAACGATGATCTATTATTAAAAGAAATAAATAGATGGGAAATTGATAAATCAAATCTAAATATTGAAGAAGTTGATGATGAATTTATTGTTGATTGTTTTAAGTATAATACATTTAAGGTATCTATAATGTTTATAGATATTTTTAATGATGATTTTAAAAACTTAGATGAGGATTCTTATAATACGGTTTTTGGTGATGGAAGCGATGTGCATTTTAGATATTTTGAACAGTTAAAGATTGAATCGCTAACCCAAATATCACTTGATGTTTTCCAGGGGCAATTATTAAATAAAATTAAGTTAGGACAAGTTAATTTGCAGTGGTGGCAAATTCTTAAAAAATACGAATCTAATCATGAGAATTTATCAATTATAGACACCTTAAAAAACCTTAGAGACCAAATTCTAAATTCTAATATTGATTTAACTTTAGAAGGCGCAAAGATTTTATTACCATATTTTATAAAATATAATTTATTGGATTCTAATACAGATGTGTTTAGGACTATAATAAAAAACAGTTTCTTAAGTGATGAGTATTTTAATAATATTCTAATAACAAATTCTGATTACGTAAAATCATTATATCAAAAGACCTTGCCAGATGGGAAAAATGGATTTCGTAATACAATTAATGAAAAACGTGAAGCAGTGCAATCAATAGAACAAATAGCTAAACTTATAGATATAAGGAAGTCTAAAGATTAAGCTAAATCAAATCTTGTGGTAAAAAATGTTAAAGCAATAAAATATTTTTATTTGGTCTCATAACGGAGATACATACGAAAAGAATTTTTTTGTGAATATAAAAAAGCTAAATTTGAAAGACTTTTCGAATTAAAAATTTCTAAAATTATATTTAAAAAATAACTTAGGTGAATAACATATTAGAACTTAAAACAGTAAATGAACTTCAAGAATATAACTTTTATATTCCTTCTTACCAAAGAGGTTACAGATGGACAACTAAAGAAGTTCTAGAATTATTAAATGATATTTCAAATTTCACTCCTAGATTGGTTAATGATAATACTGAGGAAAGAACATGGTATTGTTTACAGCCAATTGTAATAAAAGAAAGAGAAGATTCTAAATACGAAGTTATTGATGGACAGCAGAGACTGACAACAATATATCTAATATTACATTATTTAAATCAAGATTTTGTAGAAAACAGAAGAGATCAATTATTCTCTTTAGATTATCAAACAAGAGATAGCTCAAAAGACTTCTTGCTAAATTTACAAGAAGATACAAATGAAAAAAATATAGATTTTTATTACATATCCAATGCTTATAAAACTATTTCTAATTGGTTTAATAATAAAAGTATAAATTTTGACAAGGGAAATTTTCGTTCAAAATTTAAATTTAATTCCAAAGTAATTTGGTATCTAAGTAAAGAAAGTGATTCCATTTCAATATTCACAAGAATTAATATCGGTAAAATACCACTTACCAATTCAGAACTTATTAAAGCACTATTTCTAAATAGCTCAAATTTTAATAAAGAAGACAACAAGTTAAGACTTAGACAACTTGAAATTGCTACTGAATGGGATAACATTGAAAATTCTTTACAAAATAATAAGTTTTGGTATTTTCTTAATCAAAATCAAATTTCTACCAATCGAATTGAATTTATTTTTAATCTGATGAATGATGAACCTGATGATGAAGATAATTACTCAACTTTTAGATTTTTTAGTAAAAAATTTAGTAGTGGAAATAATTTAACTTTAGATAATAATTGGCAAGAAGTAAAAAGATATTTTCAAAGGTTTAGTGAATGGTTTAATGAAAGAGAATTATATCATAAAATAGGTTTTTTAATTAGTGTTGATGCAGTTAATATTAAAAAACTATACCAAGAATCTGACAAGGCAACTAAATCTGAATTTAAAATGTATTTAGATGAGTTGATTAAATATCAATTTAGAAGTATTGACCTGGCTGAACTACAGTACTCAGACACTAAAGAAGTTAGAAAAGTTTTGTTGCTTTATAATATATTAACAATGTTGTCAACTACTAAAGATAATTCTTATTTCCCTTTTGATTTATATAAAAATGAAAAATGGGATATTGAGCATATTACCTCAATTAAAGATAAAATTCCTGAGCACAATAAAGGACAGTGGCTAAGTGACGCAATTACTTTTATTGGAAAGGAAAGTGATGAAGAAAAAAGTTTAAGAGAAAGAATTAATTTATGGGATGATGACAATGATGACGAGTTTAGAAAACTTTTTGAAGATATAGTTGCTTATTTTAATTCTAGTTTAAATGTCGATGACGATATAAATAGTTTATCTAATTTAACATTATTAGATTCTTCTACGAACAGAAGTTATAAAAATGCTGTTTTTCCATTCAAAAGAAGGATAATTATAGATCGAGATAGAAAAGGAATATTTATTCCGATTTGCACTAAAAATGTATTTCTAAAGTATTTCAGTGATTATCCTCCAAAGATTTCATTTTGGTCTCAAGAAGACAGAGAAAATTACGAAAATGACTTATTTAAAGTTTTAAATTCATATCTAGGAAATAATGGCAACTGAACAGACAAAATATAAAGGTGAAATACTTACTTTTTTCGATTTATTAAATAGTCAAAAAATTGAGATTCCAATTATACAAAGGGATTATGCTCAAGGCAGGCTTGCCGAAAAAAAAATAAGACTTAATTTTTTAAGTGCACTTTTAAATAGTATTAAAAGTGATGAACAGATAATGTTGGATTTCATATATGGTAGTTCTACAAACGAAGCATTTCAACCTTTAGACGGACAACAGAGATTAACAACATTGTTTTTACTTCATTGGTATGCAGCTACTAAAGATTCCGAATTAGATGAAGAAGTCAAAAATATTTTGTTAAAATTCACTTATGAAACTCGTATATCATCCCGAGAATTCTGTAATGCACTTATAAGGAACAAAGTAGTTTTAAATAAAGATTCCTCACCGAGAGAAAAAATTATTGATTCATCATGGTTCTTTTTATCATGGAAAAACGATCCTACGATTGATGCCATGCTTAGAACATTAGAGGATATACACGATATGTTTTTTGAAGTAGAAAATCTTTGGCAAAAATTAATAGCAAAAGATGATAATTTAATAAGATTTTATTATGTCAATTTAGAACATATCGGATTAACTGATGACTTATATATTAAAATGAATGCAAGAGGAAAACTTCTTACTCCTTTTGAAAATTTTAAAGCAAGTTTTGAAAAATTAATTAGAGATGAGAAATGGGACACGAATAGTGATTTCAGTTTAACATTCGCAAATAAAATTGATGGTGTTTGGACAGACTTATTTTGGAAATACTTTAGAAAAAACAATAGTATTGATAATGCTTTTATAAGGTTTATTTCTACAATTATCATGATTCGAAAATCAATTGATAGAAAGGAAAAATTAGAAGACAGAGCTACTTTACTTTCTAAATTGCATGACGATCCAAATATTGTTGCAGTTAAAATGTTTAATGAGAGTAGTTTTGAATATTTAGTTGAATGTTTAGATTTACTACAGGTTAAATTAGCAGAAATTAAAAATGTTCAAATATTATTTCCATTATTTAGACATCAACCCAAAAATGATTTTTTTAATGAAGTATTAATAGAAGATAATGTTTCTTACACACAAAAAGTGCTCCTATATGCTCAAATTGAATATTTTAGAAGAGTAAATATTTTTGATGATACCATGTATGTTGAATGGATGAGAGTCGTTAGAAATATTGTATCACAGGGAGATATAGAAAAAAATGGAAAAAGAACTGATATTGTAAGAAGTCCTCAAACTTTTGATGGTATTATTTATCTTATTTCTGAATTAGCTCAGGGATGCTCTAATATTTATCAATATTTATCTAATTCACCAAATATAAAATCTACTTCAGCAAAAGAGCAGATCGAAGAGGAAAAATTAAAAGCAAATTTAATTATTGATAAGCCCTCAAGAAAAGAGATTATACATTCTTTAGAAGATACGGATCTGCTAAGAGGAAAAATCAGCTTTATTTTTTATTGTTTAGATTTTAATGGAATCATTAGTAACTTCAATGATGAACAATTTTTACAAATTAGAGATGCTTTTATAAACAATTTAGGGGTTGAAAATAATCTAAATAATAATTTACGAAGAGCGCTTTTAACAATTTCTTTTGAAGAAAATTTTGAGTTTTATAATTATTGGTGGTCATCGTGGAATGTTATTGATGGAGAAAAGAGAAAATTAATAAATTCTTATAGAGAAATTGAATACATAATAAACTCTGAAGAATACAGAGGATATTTTAAGACTTTGCTATTTAAATTAATTGATAAACAATTAGTTGATATAATAAATGATTTTATACCACCTTCAAATTTTCCAAATTGGAAAACTAGACTAGTAAAAGAGAGTCAGTTACTAGACACAATGAGTCTGTCGAATTATATTGCTATACCGCAGGATAAAAGTTGTTGCTATTTATTAAAAAGTCCACGACCTAGAGATATTACTGGTTGTATTAAAATTGAATAACTCCATGGAATTAGGACATCTTTTAGTGTTTTAAGAATTCAATAATTCTGAATTCCTAACAAAAAATGTAATAAAAATGAAGTGTGTATTTTTATCCACTTCATTTTAAATCAGCTATTTAATTTTTTTTCGTTGTTGTTTTGAGACATAATCTGAAAGAATATTCAGAACGAGGTAATGGATTAAAGAAAAAATAGTTTGTATATACAAGCAAGAAGATTTAGTAAAAATTGAAGGTATAAAATAAGAAGAGTAATTAGGTTTTAAATGATCCTATTTAAATAAATAATGGTATGGTAGCATAACTTATTTAAGACGTTCAGCTGAAAATTTTTCTGCAATGACATACGGCTGTTTCAGATAAAAGTCGTTCGGACTCACATCTTCGTTTCCAAATATCAAAATTTTGCTTTTTTGTTTGTGTGCATAGCGTTTATCAGCTCCGGTAACTTCATGAGTAACGTTAAATGTAAGGTTATGTTTTGCACAAACTTCTTTGATAGGTTTGCCTATTGATTTGGGAATACTTATATTCCTTTTGCTGAAGATTCTATAATGTTCTTCACTATTCCATAAAATGTCTGGGACAGTAATCCAGTTTCCGGTCTCTCTTTCAAGTATCATAGAAATATCAGCAATAAATTGATTAATATCTTTAGGTACTCCAATTATTTCGCATTCAAGTTCATTATGATTGTAGAGAAGTAATGCTGGATGTTTATCTGAAATTTTTAATCTAGTATATGGCAGGAGGATATTCCAAAAGAAACCATGATATTTTTCAGTGTTTGTGCAAGTTATTTTCCACTCTTCACGTTCGATGGGAATATCATAACTGGTTTGATTAATTGAAAAAATCATCTCCACAGTATTATCCGATGTTTTGAAGGTGAATAATTCAAGTTTAAAATCACAGTTTTGATAAAAATCATCGGTATGTGTTCTTTTAATTAAATCTTCTATCATAGAGTCTTAGTGTAATTGTTATATCAAAATCGGTATATGTAAAGTATTTAGTAATCTGTCAAAAATAATTTCGTTTCTATCCATTTCCGATGAAGTTGAAAAAAAATACTACTTAACTGTGCTGAGTAATGTAATAATATCATTTACGTTATGAGAAGAAATATAATCTAATATATAATTTTCTGCTTCTTTTTTGAGCTCTGTAGAAGTTGAAAAAGTGTTCATGTAGAAATCTTCATTTTCATCTTCAATATGAATAATTTCAGTATAGCCTTTACTAATTAATGTCCCTTTTAGTTTTAGTACTTTAAGCTCACTTTCCCTGCTAATTTCTTTCTTTATTCTCAGCTTTATAGTTTTATTCATGGTATTCTATTTTATAATTTATGCAAATATTTGACAACAAAAAAGAGACTCGAAAGTCTCTTTTTGGAATTAATATATCTTTTATAAAAGCTTATTTTGCTTTTAGTAATTTTTCCAAATATTCGACTTTGTCTTTTTCAGCTTGAACCAAACGTTCGTATAGTTTGATCTGTTGTTCGTGAGATTCGATTAATTTATCCAATGGGCTAAATGTGCAATGATTTGCATTGAATGCACCATGCGTAAAACTATTGTCATTAAAATTATTAAAATAATTAAACACACCCTCTTCTGAAAAATTCTTAATTGCTTCCACAGTTACTCCCAATGCTTTTGCTACTTCTTTTAATTTTTCTTCTTCTATTGTTTCGCTGTTTTCCATAATAGAAATAGCCTGCTGATTTGTTCCCATAGCCTGTGCCAATGCTTCCTGCTTCATGTCTTTTAATTCACGAATACGACTGATTTTTCGTCCTATGTGATTTGGTTTTGTTACTGTACTCATAGCTCAAAGATAATAATTAAGAATAAAAAAGTAAGTCTCCTGTATGATATAGGAATAGTCTTGTACGGTACAATACAAATTGATACGGTACAGTACGACTAATCACTTACTTGCCTGTGTGTTAAACAAAAATACAATTTTTCACACAAGTATTAATTAAAAAAAATAAAATTATGAGTAGTGCAATTCAATTTCAAGATCGGAAAGAATTGGAGAATGCCGTTAGAGAGCTCCAATCATTTATGGACATTACAGCGGTCACCCTGCATGAGGCAGAGACCGCAGATAAAAGAGGTTATATACTTACTATAATCTTAAGGGAAGATTCACAGCAGATTGCATCGGAAATGTATGGCTGGGCAGATAAGATTTTAAAAAAATATCCGTCCGTTCCTTATGTAATTATAAATCTATGGGATGTACTGCATCGCTTAAAGCATGGAAGCTTGTATTATTTAAAGTGGTATTTATCAAATATAAGTCTGTTTAAAAACGAGGAGTTTGATTTTAAGATTAAAAAAGATATTCCCACTGTATCTGTTCTGCTTAAAAAAGCAGTAAAGAAAAACACCGGGCTTTTAGTCAAAGCAGAATCAT
Source organism: Flavobacterium sp. MEB061 (assembly GCF_000834715.1). Taxonomy (NCBI): domain Bacteria; kingdom Pseudomonadati; phylum Bacteroidota; class Flavobacteriia; order Flavobacteriales; family Flavobacteriaceae; genus Flavobacterium; species Flavobacterium sp. MEB061. The sequence continues at coordinate 267,473 of NZ_JXQR01000014.1, forward strand.
TAAGAAGAGGTTCCCAGCATTATGAAGGAACAAATAACCATCATATGGCGCTCTATACAATTCATCAGGCAGTAAACCTTCTCTTTGGTATAATCGGAGAACTGGTCATGGGAAAATCTCATTCGAATCATTATACATTCGATCACTTAAATACGATAAAGCACTATGCACCTATCTTGAAACAGGTATTCAATACTGATCTTGATAAGGATAAAGAAATTGCTGATTTGCTTGATAGAGCAAGGATTGAATTTCCTTATGGAGGCAAAACAAAGATTAAGAAAGACAGGGTTAAAGAAGCACAAAAGAAACTTTACCGCATCTTAAAAGAAACTAAGAAGATCTTTCAAGACCAGCTTTCTTACTGCGATGAAAAATCCGTTTTTTTTATTGAACCAAAGCAGAATACAGACACTTTAAACGATGGTGTCATCGACATTGAGAAAATTGTCAATGATACCGTTACTTCTTATCTTAAGACTGAGGCAGTTTATTGTTTTGGAAAAGCAGAAAAAAGGATTAAACACTTTTATTTATTAATACTTGTCAAAGAAAGTAAAGTAAATGCAGTGCATGATCTGGCTGATATTATTAAAAGCAGAACCAAAGAGCAGTGCACCGCAACACTTTTGATTCATCATATTTCAGAGCTTAAGACTGCAACAGGCGATCAGAAATATTTCTTTTTGAATATTATAAAAAATGGAAAGGCTTTGTTTAAAAAAGAATCTGCTGTTCTGGAATTTGGAGATCTTCCAGTCCGCAGTATAGCATCTGCAAAAGAATACCTGTGCTATAGAAATATTGTGGTGAATAATATGGAAAAATGGCAGGAAGATTATGAATGGGCATGTTATGCTCCCCTTAAAGGTTTGATGCTCCATACTATGACAGAACAGATCTGTCTTGGGATGATCCGCTTGTTTATGGGTTATTCTCCAAATCATTTTTCACTTTCCTATCTATTAGAAATCTGCGATCATTTTAACCCTGAAACAAGCAGTTACTTTCCGAGGGTTACAGAACAGGACAGAAACTTGTTTACGATATTAAGCAGATCATATGCTTCGCTGAGATACAGCGGTGCAGATACTTTTTCTGAACTAGATATGAATCTTTTGCAGGATCGATACAATGATTTTGCTGGTTTCTGCACAGGTGTTGTACAAGATGAATTAAGACGTACTGAGAACCTTATTTCGGCTGAACCTTAAACAGACAGATCATGTATTATAATATTTTAACACAGAAAGACCATCCTAAGTATCAGGCAGTCAAGAAAACAGTGAAACTGTTAGTAGCGTTTGTAGAAGCTGAGTGCATTTACTTTTCTGATTCTGCTGTAGAATCAAAAACAGGGATTCTGACAATTGTTGTGAGCAAAAAAAGCCCTCATTACTATGACGATGTTGTCTTCCATTTATGGAAAGTAGTTGAAAACTACAATAATTTTTCATTTTGTTTTTTTGACAGGGAGTGTATAAAGAGAGAAGTCGGAAAAGGAAATTTATTTTTTCTTTTCAATTGTAAAGAAACAGATCTTGTGTATAGAAATGCCGGAGAAAAACCTGTTCTGGATATAAAAAAAATAAATCTGAAACGGCTTTTGAAAAAGACTGTTACAAATTATCAAATGTGGATATCAGAGGCCAATACTATTGGCAGGGATTTAAAATACCACCGTGGAAACGAGAATCATTTAATGGCATTGTATGTTATACATGAGCAGTTTCGATATCTTTTTATTAATGCTTCATGGGTTCTAACGGGTGAATGGGTGATGGTTGAAAACATTTCAGACCAGCAGGAGCGTATTGCGAAGTTTAATACTGCCTTAGGTAGAACTTTTGATTTAGATAACAAAGAAGAGAAAGAACTTTTAAGAAAGCTTGATCTTGCCCGAAAAGCTGTTCAGTGGGGAGAAGAAATTGAACCGTTAACTGCAGAAATTGTCGAATCAGCATATGAAAAAATGCAGTGGCTAATGAGTGAAGTAAAAACAATGTATCAGCAGTATGCTGAGCAAACCAAACAAATATTTAAAGAATATGGAAACCAATGAAAATAAAAAGGGGGATGATTTTATCAAAGAACTGAAAAGCAGTTTTTATTTTAGAACATTGACCCCGCAGAGAGAGAAAGAAGGTATTTATCATGCAGATATAAAATTCGCGAGCTACATAAAGCTGATTTTTACAGTACAGGATCTTCTTAAAATAGCACTTCACGCACTGGAGAATTCAGATCTTGAGAATTCCAGCCAGATCGAAGATCCCGCTTTTCATCTTACGAGTATTTTGGAAATTGCAATACAGCTACTGCCGTGCAGTGAAGCGGAAGGGCTTGATAAACTGCATAAACTTTATTTGGAGATTAATAGCGAGAATAAAAATGAATAAATGGATAACTAATTTTTTAAATCATGAAAAAGAAGAAAAAAAACTTTGAGACCAAGTTCTGGGCTGGATTTGAGGCGGGAAATCCATTTGAAGCATCTGATGCCCTTTTTGATTTTGCACATCTTGACTACTATAAGCGAAATTTAACACAGGCAGTACTGTACAGCTTTAAAGAAGAAATCTGCAGTAATGATAGACCAAGCGAGATTTTTATATTCTATAAAGCGATATGGTCATTTTTGAAAACATACTACTGCCTGTATAAAAAAAGCAGTAATTGGAGAGTGAAAGAGTCAATCCGCACAGAAAATGTATTTCATCTCACTTCACTGACAAAGCAGGAATATGACAATCCTTTCACCGTATTTCGAAAGGCATTTGCAGAGAAAAGCCTTAAGGAGTTTGAATTTTTCCTTTCTGAAATAGTGAGTCTTTCATTGTCTCCATACAAAGAAGAGGGGGATATTGACCTTACGACTCCATATATCCATTTAATAAAAATGCTTGATGCGGGAGAGCTTATGCGTGAAAGAGGGCTTGAAAAAATAAAAAAAGTTAATGAATCTAAAGAGAATGCCGAATGCTGAAATTACTGTATCAATGCAGAGATGCTCGATTTAACTAATAAAATATATTGATATGAAAAAAAATAAAATCAAATTAAATGATCTGGTTGAAAATCCGGAGCATTACTTTATAATGCTTAAACCTGCATCAAAAATGCGGAACGATATACACAATCTCGAAATAAATGTTCAGGGATATTCCGATCTGTTTTGTATGATTATGGATTTACTTAAGGCAGGAATGCTTGCATTAGACGGAATGGAAGTCAGTACAAATAATAATCCGAGGCATGTTGAAAGATACGTTTACAGCCTGTTGAGAATAATAGAAATGCTGATCCCATTGGAAGAGGCAGATTTACTGGACATGCTTTACAGAAAATATTTAAAAGAAAATAAAAAGAGTACTACGAACTAATCTATGTCTATTCATAATTCTAATAAAACGCCGACTTCGGAGGCGTTTTCCAGTCCCGCAGGGCAAGTTGTTTTGAGATGCTGAATTCATTTCAAGCATCTCAAAACACAACTTGCCGTTGTCTCGTGACAACTTATTTAGGAATGGATTTAATTGAAAGGGCTTGATGCCCTTTTTTATTGTAATGGTTATAAGTTATTATTGAGATGTAAACAATGCAATGCCGGATTATTAATGTACAATGTGATTATATTAAATGTAATCTATCAAATTCTTCGATTGTTTTATGGTCTAAAAATGAATGCCTTCTTTTTTTATTATACCAATTTTCAATATATTCATATACATCGGCTCTCATCTGTTTTCTGGTTAGAAGTTTATTCCCGTTAATTAATTCTCTTTTAAAAGAACTGAAAAAACTTTCACAAACGGCATTGTCATTATGATTTTGCCTACGACTCATGCTACGTATTACACACTTATAAGAGTCTAGTGTACTAGCGAAAATTTTATTAGCATATTGAACACCTCTATCAGAATGAAAGATTAAATCTTTAGCAATTTTTCTGTTCTTAACTGCCATTTTCCAAGCGGGTAAAATTGTTGCTTTGGTACTCATTTTGGTGCTTAAAATCCATCCTATTATTTTTCTATCAAATAAATCCATAACAACCGTAAGATATAAAAAGCCTTTTGTTGTTTGTATATACGTTATGTCTGAAACCCAGGCTTTAGCAGGCTCACTGACTGTGAATTCTCTATTTAAAACATTTGAAACTACATAGTGATTATGATGTGAATCAGTTGTTACCTTAAACTTTCTTTTAACTTTTCTGCGCAATCCCAACATTCTCATGTACTTTTTTACTGATGAATTTTTTATTTTAAACCCTCTGCTTTGTAGTTCCTTTGTAATTTTAAAACATCCATATGTTCTCTTAAATTCATAATAAATGTTCATAATTTCTTGTTTTAATAAAATTATTCGAACTTCTGAATTAGTAAGTTCTTGTTTTTTTGTTCTATAATATGTGGTTTCTGAGACGTTTAATACAGTTAACATTTTTGCAATTGAAAATTTACATTTATTTTCTTCGATAAAGTTTTTAGTCATTATTTTCCCTTGAGAAACATATTTGGTTCCTTTACTTAAAATCTCGAGTGTAATTTTTGAATTTTTAATTTTCTTTTCAAGATCAGTGATTATGGCTTTTTCAGGAGTCAATTTAGGGTGACCCGATCCACAAAAACTTCCTGTTCCAAATTTTTCAAAGTCTTTTCGCCATTGGTATAAGTAACTTGGAGCTATTCCCAACTCTCTTGCAAGGCTTGCAGTTTGCCTCTTTCCTCGCTTATAACTTAATTTAACTGCATTTTCTTTGAAAGTACGTTCGTATTTTTTCATAGTCAGAAGTTTGGTAATTTATAGCGGAATATCTTTTAATGAAGATTTTCAATATATTCAGATATTTTTTCTTCCATTTGTTGTTTAGTCAGAAGCATATTTAAACTAGCTAGTTCAGATTTTAGGGAAATAAAAAAGCTGTTAGGTATCTCATTATCTAAATGATTTCCTTTTCGACTCATGCTTCGTGTAATATGTTTATAGTCTAATTTACAAGTAAACATCTTATTAGCATATTGAATACCTCTATCAGAATGAAATATTAGTCCTTTCTTGGTTTTACGATTACGAAGTGCCATTTCCCAAGCGGGGATAGAAGTTTCCTTTATTGTCAGCCCTTCACTCAAATTCCATCCAATAATTTTTCTGTCAAATAAATCTATAATAATTGTCAGAAATAAAAGTCCTTTCAATATTTCTAACCTTGCCATACCCGATACCCAAACCTGAGAAGGTTCGTCAGCTTTAAATTGACGATTTAGAATATTAGGAAAAATATAAGGATTATGGGGAATAAATGATGAGCCAGATAATTTGTGTCTGCTACTAAGTTTACTGACCAGACCCGTTTTTTTCATGTAATCGGCTACTGAATACTTATTTAATGTAAAACCGCGACTTTGTAATTCTGCGGAAATTTTCCCATTTCCATATCTACCCTTATATTCATAAAATATAGAAGTTATTTCTTTTTCAATTAAAGTTTTTTGAAGTTGTGTTGGAGAAAATATTTTATCTCTCCATCTATAATATGTAAGCATACGTATGCCTAAAACTTTACACATTTGCCAAAGGGGATATCTATCTAGATTCTTTTCAATAAAATGAAAAATCATTGGTTTCCCTTCAATAATATACTTGCTAGCGCTTCTAAAAATCTCAATTTGAAGTTCTGCATATTTAAGTTCTTTCCTAAGTGTTCTTTTAAGGTCAGAAAATCTTTGTTGTTCTGAGGTTCTAAAATGACCTCCCCCACAAAAGCTATCTGTTCCATATTTTTCAATATCAGCTTGCCATCTGTAAATATTCGTTTTCGCTATGCCAAGTTCTTCCGCCACTTTAAAACCACTTGTTTTAAGCGCTAATTTGACTGCATTTACTTTGAAATCGCGGTCATAGATTTTACGTTTTCCCATTTCTTAAATTTCAAATTCTATACTTATGTGAATTTAAGAAATATAATGGTGTTGATATATAAATAATAAAGATAATGTTGTGCTAAGTATTTTATTTTCTGTGTGTTAAAAATTAATTAGACTGGAATTAAAACCTAAAGTGGTAACCTGTGCATATAATTATTTATGCATGCAGGTAGACAAGTCCTAAGATATTCAATCAATCAATCAATCAATAAGGTATTCAAGTGCTCAGGGAAGTAGGTAAGGATGTATGCAGGTTGGCATTCCTGCCTGCAAGCCAGCAGGCAGTCACGCAATCAAGCCTGTAAGTATACACAAAGGTCAGCAGGTGCTCAGCCAGTCCAGCAGTACCAATAAAATATATTTTTCCAAAAGAAAACAGAAAAAATGAAAAAAGAAAAAGAAAGCTATCTCAAAGGACGGGATTCAGACAGGCCAAAAGGAATCGGAATAAGTCCCGAAGGGTGTCTTGAGAGGAACGAGCAAGGCATTATGCCGAAGTCTTTTTGCCAGACTGTTAAGCCCGTCATACCTTCGGTTTCTTTTTATTATTTCTTTGGATAATTATAAATAAAAAGAATTCCAATATTAAAGGTTTAAGACTGGGCTAGGAACAAATAAGCCAAATGCTTCCAACTGCTTCCAAACACTTCCAAATTGGCTTGTAACTCTGAGTATATTTTATATTGGTTTTAATAAATTGAAATAAGAAGTTATGGAAAATGAAGAAAAAAAGAATCGGAATAAAGGAGGAAGACCTTCCAAAATAGATCCCGCCGTCCACCGCTATTCCATCAGTCTTACTGCAGAAGAAAATACCCGCTTCCTGACTCTTTTTGAAACCTCAGGGATGCATGTAATGGCACACTTTATTACAGCGTGTGTTTTTCAAAAAGGAATAAAAACAGTCAAGATTGATAAAGCGACAATGGATTATTATATGCGCCTGACCTCATTTTACAGCCAGTTTAGGGCTGTCGGGGTAAATTACAATCAGGTTGTAAAGATTTTATATCAAAAATTTTCCGAAAGGAAAGCTTCGGCATATCTGTACAAACTCGAAAAGCAGACAATAGAACTCGTTGTTTTATCCAAAAAGATAATACAGCTTACAGAGGAATTTGAAGAAAAGCACATTAAAAAGCCTTGACATAACAGCGAAATTTCAAGAAATATAATTCTACAGACGTGTTTAATTCGCGTCCAATGTATGAAACATGATTTTCAGTGTGCCATATATAAAGAATTGATAAGATACATCGATAAAATTTTATTAATTGCTGTTTATCGAAAAAACACCTTTCGGTTATGTTCTAGCCAAGCTTTAATTATTGAAATTGCTGTAAGCCTGCAATTTTCGTTTTCGATATTATGCCTTTAAAAGACAAAGAGTACCAGTGGCACTATAAACGTCATAGCTTCAAACATGCCTAATTATATTTATTAAAATAAATATAATTAGGTTTAATTAGGAAGGATCGTGAAAGCGGTCTTTTACAGTTTAGAGCAGGAGGTGCACGATGAGAAATGAAAGAACGGATAAAAGAAAAACCACTATAGGCAGGGAGTTAGTAGAGCCACATGCTGAGAGCATAAATATAATGCTCGAACAAAGAGAGAGCGTTTCTGGTAATGATAAAGGAAAAACCGTAAAGAATCAGCAAAAATTAACTATTGAAGAATTAAGAAGTTGTAAAGGTTTTGAAACAATATCCGAAGCAGAAGGTCAGGAGATAATTGAAAGCCTGTTTCAATTGGCAGTAATAGTTTATAATTTTTAAAACTAAGAATATGAGTATTGAAAATTTCAAAAAATTTCAAAAAGAAAAACTAACTCAAAAAGATGAGGTAAAAGAAATTTGGGGTTACACTAGGGTAAGCTCAAAACTACAGTTAGTAAATAATAGTCTGGAGGAACAGCGCAGTGAAATAGTTCAGTTCGCATCTAGGAATGGCTATACACTTAAGAACATACTTGGAGGTACTTATGAAAGCGCCTCTGGAGATTTCACTAGAAAAGAGTTTACAAAACTGCTGGAAGAAGTTAAAAGCTCAAAGCAGAAACCTTTCGCAATTGCCATTAAATTTATCAGCAGGTTCTCCAGAACAGGAGGCAACGCTATCACTATCGTACATGAACTAGTAGATAAGCTGGGTGTTCATCTAATCGAGACATCATCAGGACTATGCACCAATGATGAATACAGTAAACTGGATATTTACAGCAAGCTCTTGGATGCCAGAAGAGAAAACATGGACAGATTAGAAAAAACAATTCCTGGCATGAAAGCACTGCTGAGGTCAGGGAACTGGCTTGGCAAAGCTCCCAGAGGCTATACAATGCGGGGAAGAAAAGTAGGGGATTATGCCTTAATGCAGGACACGCAGTCTATTACAATTAATCAGGAAGGAGAGATTTTAAAAAAGGCATGGAAATGGAAACTTGCAGGGGAAAGAGATTATGTGATCAGACAGAAACTTGAAAAACTGGATTTGATTATTTCAAAGCAGGGGATTAGTTCCATGTGGCGCAACCCTTTTTATTGCGGGATCTTAGTTAATGCATTAATTGAAGAACCAGTGAAAGGAAACTGGGCGGGCTTAGTTAGTGAAGAAGATTTCCTGAAAGTTGATAATATGCTTTCGGAAAACAATGTGATTACAGTTAAAGAATATTGTAAAACCAAAGTCAATGAGTTTAGACCCCTTACAGGATTTTTAAGATGCGAGTGTGGATGCCTGCTGACAAGTTATGAGGTTCGAAAAAAGAAAACACATTATTACAAATGTCAAAAATGTAAAAATGCCAGTTTTAATGCTCTGACCACTCAAAAATCAAAAATGGAAGGTTTGAATGATTCTTTCGAAAGATTATTGTCAAAGTATACATTAAACTCAAAATTTGTAGAGCCTTTTAAAATACAGTTAAATAAATTCTTTGATGCTGTGAACGCAGAGGCTAAAGAGGAAACGAAAAGCTTACTTCTAAAGAAAAAAGATATTGAAATTAAAATTGAGAATTTGGATAAACGCTATTTTGAGAATACAAATTTTGGAGATGATAAATACAATAGATATGCGCTTCAGTTTGAGACCGAATTAAAGATGATTGAAAGCCAAATATACTCCAATGCCAAAAAAATATCTAACCACAACAGACATATCGATAAGGTAGTTGAAAAAGTCTCGAACATCAGTAAATACTGGAGTGAGGGAGATATAGAGAGTAAAATAAAAATTCAAAACTTGGTATTTCCTGAGGGATTGTCAATTAGGGCTGAAAACAGGCAATATCTAACCAATAAGGTTAACCTTGTTTTTAGGTTAGTGTCAACATTTACAGGGCTTGATGCAGGTAATAAAAAACAAAAAACCCATCAAAATTTTGATGGGTTATTCTCTGTAGCGGGAACAGGACTCGAACCTGTGACCTTCGGGTTATGAGCCCGACGAGCTGCCTACTGCTCTATCCCGCGATGTTTCGGGTGCAAAGATACGCCGTTTTTTGAGAAATCCAACGAAAACTTTAAAAAATGTTTTATTTTCTGTATTGAGTTGATATGACTACCTTTGCAAAATAAATAATTCACAAATGTCACATAAAGCAGGTTTTGTAAACATCATCGGGAATCCAAACGTTGGAAAATCAACGTTGATGAACGCCTTTGTTGGAGAAAGATTATCGATCATTACATCAAAAGCACAAACAACACGTCATCGTATTCTTGGAATCGTAAATGGCGAAGATTTTCAACTTATATTATCGGATACTCCCGGAATCATCAAACCGGCTTACGAAATGCAGGAGTCGATGATGAACTTTGTAAAGTCGGCTTTTGAAGATGCTGATATTTTGATTTACATGGTCGAAATAGGAGAGCAGGACTTAAAAGATGAAGCATTCTTCAATAAAATCATTCACGCTAAAATTCCAGTTTTGTTGTTGTTGAATAAAATAGACAACTCAAATCAGGAACAATTAGAGGAACAAGTGGCTTTTTGGACAGCAAAAGTGCCAAATGCTGAAATTTTTCCAATCTCGGCTTTACAGAATTTTAATGTACCGGAAGTTTTTGGAAGAATCATCGAATTATTACCAGAATCTCCAGCGTACTATCCAAAAGATCAATTAACAGACAAACCGGAACGTTTTTTCGTAAACGAAACGATTCGTGAAAAAATCTTATTGAATTACAGCAAAGAGATTCCGTATGCGGTCGAAATTGTTACAGAAGAATTTTTTGAAGATGAAAAAATCATCAGAATCCGTTCGATCATTATGGTAGAACGTGAAACGCAAAAAGGAATCATTATTGGACATAAAGGTGCTGCTTTGAAAAAAGTTGGAACTGAAGCTCGTGCTGATTTGGAGAAGTTCTTCGGAAAACAAATTCACATTGAACTTGTCGTAAAAGTGAATAAAAACTGGAGAAGCAATGCGAATATGTTGAAACGTTTCGGGTATAACCAGTAATTTTTGTTGAATCGGTTAATCGTTGATTTGTTTAATCGAAAAACGTAAAATTTCTTGATACCTTGAAGCCCTAGCCCTGATAGCAGTGGAAATCCTTTTGTGAAGCTTTAGCGGAACAAAAGATTGAAACGGATAGCAGGAAATAGCTCCTGAAAATACTCCTTATATAACAGGAAAAATAATAAAAAACTTAGGTACTTAGAAACTTAGCCTCTCAGCAACTTTTTTTAACTACCTTTGCAAAAAATTAAAATACAGCATTTTGGATTTACTATTTAATATGATTTTGTCAAAAGCAGAATCTAAAATCTGAAATCTAAAATCTAAAATTCAAAAAAATGAATAACATTGTTGCGATAGTAGGAAGACCTAATGTAGGGAAATCAACCCTTTTTAATAGGCTGATACAAAGAAGAGAAGCTATTGTAGATTCTGTATCTGGGGTTACCCGTGATAGAAACTATGGTAAAAGCGAGTGGAACGGAAAAGAGTTTTCTGTAATTGATACCGGCGGATATGTTCGTGGATCTGATGACGTATTTGAAGGTGAAATCCGCAAACAAGTAGAGCTTGCTATCGACGAAGCTGATGTTATTATTTTTGTGGTTGATGTAGAAGAAGGAATTACGCCAATGGATGATGTTGTTGCACGCTTATTGCGTAAGGTAACAAAACCGGTTTTATTGGCTGTAAATAAGGTGGATAATGCGATGCGTGAAAAAGACGCATTGGAGTTTTATAACTTAGGTTTAGGAGATTACTTCACATTTGCGAGTATTTCAGGAAGTGGAACTGGAGATTTATTAGATGCTTTAATCGAGTCTTTCCCAGTAAAACCAGAGCCAGTTCAGGAAGAAGTGGTTTTGCCTCGTTTTGCTGTTGTAGGACGTCCTAATGCAGGTAAATCTAGTTTTATCAATGCTTTAATTGGTAAAGAGCGTTTTATGGTAACTGATATTGCGGGTACAACTCGTGACGCAATTGATACAAAATTTGACCGTTTTGGTTTTGAATTTAATTTGGTTGATACCGCGGGAATCCGTCGTAAGGCTAAGGTTAAGGAAGATTTAGAATTTTATTCTGTAATGCGTTCGGTTCGTGCGATTGAGCATGCAGATATTTGTATATTGGTTATCGATGCAACCCGCGGATTTGAAGGTCAGGATCAAAGTATTTTTTGGCTGGCAGAGAAAAACCGTAAAGGTGTTGTGATCTTAGTAAACAAATGGGATTTGGTTGAAAAAGATACCATGTCGACTCGTGATTACGAAGAGAAAATTAAAAAAGAACTAATGCCTTTTACAGATGTGCCAATTTTGTTCGTTTCGGCTTTAACGAAACAACGTTTATTGAAAGCATTGGAAGCTACAGTTCAGGTTTTTGAAAACAGAAAACAAAGAATTCCTACTTCAAAATTCAACGAATTTATGTTGAAAGTAATTGAAGCTTATCCGCCGCCAGCGACAAAAGGTAAATATGTAAAAATTAAATATTGCATGCAGTTGCCAACATTAACGCCTCAGTTTGTTTTTTTTGCTAATATGCCACAATATGTAAAAGAACCTTATAAACGTTATCTGGAAAATAAAATTAGAGAAAATTGGGATTTTTCGGGAGTGCCAATCGATATTTATATCAGAGAGAAATAAAATAAAAAGTCCCCAAATTTGGGGACTTTTTTATGAGTATTATTTTTTAATGGCACACTATTTGAATAAATGTAAAAACTACAATTAAACCTTTTTGTTTTTTTGTAGTCTAACTAAAACTAACCAATTTTTTATGACCAAAATTTATTCTTTTTTAGCACTTTTTTTCCTTTTTGTTTTTACTGCAAATGCTCAAAACGACATTACCGTTAGAGGGACTGTTCTTGATGTTAATACGCAATTGCCACTGGAAATGTCAACTGTTTACTTTACTACTGTAAAAGATTCTACTGTTATTGAATATGCTACAACAGACAAGAACGGAAATTTTGCGATGAACATTAAAAAATATGATAAACCTGTGTTTTTAAAGGTGAATTATATGGGATACCAAACTTATTATGAAGAGTACAAAGGGCTCACAGAAAGTAAGGATTTTGGTAAAGTATATTTAATCGAAAATGTAAATGCCCTAAATGAGGTTATTATAAAATCAGAAGCGGCACCAATAACCATCAAAAAAGATACACTGGAATTTAATGCTTCTTCTTATAAAGTCCGCCCGGATTCTAATGTTGAAACCTTATTGAAACAATTGCCCGGATTTGATGTTGACAACGACGGAAAAATTACCGTAAATGGGCGAGAGGTCAATCAGGTTTTAGTAAATGGAAAAACGTTTTTTGATAAAGATGGAGCGATTGCAATTAAAAATTTACCTGCCGATATCATCAAGAAAATTCAGGTTTCAGATTTTAAAACCAAGAAAGAAGAGCTTTCTAAACAGGAATCGACTTCAGATTTTTCAAGTATTAATATTACGATTGACGAAAAGAAAAACAAAGGTTACTTTGGAAAAGTAATGGGAGGTTACGGATCTGATGACCGATACGAGGCAAATGTTAATTTAAATTTCTTTAATAATAAACAGAAAATTAGTTTGTTAGCTTCATCTAATAACATCAATTCCACTGGATTTTCTATGGATGATGTTTTTGATAATATGGCTGGCGGACGAAATAGCAATAGCAAAAGCGGAGGTTCCGGCTCTGGCGGAAAAGGAATTACACAATCTAATTTAGTAGGTTTAAATTATTCTGATGACTGGACAAAGGATTTGCTTGCCATGGGAAGTTATAATTTTTCTAATACAGTTAACAAAAACGATAGTAAATCAAATCAGCTTAGTTTTTTGCCAACCGGAAATATTATTACCACTGCCGATTCTAAATCGAGAAATGAAAGTACAGGAAACAACGTTAACTTTGAATTAGAATATAAAATTGATCCAAAAACGCGAATTGTAATTGCGCCTAGACTGAATCAATCAAGAACAAACAGCAATTCAAGTTCTTCGAGTTTTTCTGAAGATGAAAATGGAAACGCTTTAAATGAAAGTAATGCAAATTCATATTCAGAAAGTACTAATTTTAATTTTGGGAATACCATCAATTTTAATAAAGCTTTTGAAAGAAAGTCAAGAAATTTGAGTTTCGTTTTGTCTAATAATAATACAAGTTCTGATGGAAATACAAGAAATCTTTCGGAAACGATTTTTTATCAGGACAATCAGCCAAATGACGAAAGAAATCAAAACACAAAAAAAAGAAGCAGCAGCGATTCTTATTCAGCAGATTTAGAATATACAGAGCCTATAACTGATTCATTAAGAGTTAGATTTGGATCTGATTTTGATTGGAAAAGTTCTGCAAATGACGAAAGAACATTTAATTTTGATCCTGCTACACAAGAATATACAGATTTGAATCTAGCTTTGAGTAATTATACGAGTTCAATACAAAATTCGGTTACGCCAAAAGTTGGAGTTACGCTGCAAAAGAATAAGTTTACCCTGAATCTTGACAGTCGAACTTCGATTATAAATTTTGACAATCATTCCGTATATCTAAATAATGCCACAGATTTAAATAAAAAGTATGCATTGCCTTTTGCGACTGCATTGCTGAGGTACAAGTTTAGTCGTTCTAAAAATTTATCTTTCAAATACGATTATTCAAATGCACTGCCATCTGCAACTCAGTTAATGCCGGTTATAAATCTTAATAATCCTTTGAATACAATTGTTGGAAATCCGGATTTGAAACCAATTGAAAAAAACAGTGTAAGCTTTAATTTTAAAAATTATGATTTCCGCTCGCGTTCCGGTTACAGTTTATATGTAAAGGGAGATTATTATGATAATGATATTGTATCGACTTCACTATATGACGATAGCGGAAAAAGAACGACAACTTATGTAAATATTTCGGGAGTTTACAACGCGTCGATTGGCGCAAACTGGAATCAATCTGTAAAAAGTGGTGCACATACTTTAAGATACGGATTAGGATTAAACGCTGGTTATACTTTTGATAAAGGATTTACAAATGCCGTTTTATACAACGCAAAATCGACATCAATTACACCAAAAGTATATTTGTCATACGATTACGGAGAAATATTAACCATTGCACCATCTTATAATTTATCATACAATCAGTCAAAATATGAGAATTATTCAAGAGATGCGACTTCAAATGTGGTTCACAGAATCAATTTGCAAACAACGACTTATTGGCCGGAGAATTTAATTTTTGGAAATGATTTTGGATATACCTATAATTCAAATATTTCTGATGATTTCAAGAAAGATTTTTATCTGTGGAATACGAGTTTGTCTTATGGATTTTTGGATAAAAAACTATACGCAAAAGTAAAAGTATACGACGTTTTAAATCAGAATCTAAGTGCCACAAGAACCATTTCTGCAACATCCATTCGTGATGAAGAAAACACCGTTTTAAAACGTTATGTGATGTTTTCTCTGGCTTATAAAATTGGAAATTTTAAAGGAGCAGAGAAGGGTGGAAAAAGAAGAGAAAGGGATTAGTTTTTGAAGGTTCTAAGTCGCTAAGGTTTAAAGGTTCATAGGTACAAAGTGGCAAAGGAACAAAGATTAAAAAAAATCCGAAATCAATTTTGATTTCGGATTTTTTTTAATCTAAAATCTATCCCGAAGCCTCGGGACTAAAATCTAAAATCTCCGATCAATTCTATGATAAATCGTAAAACGAATAATATCCCGATCATAAAAATCGACACCGCTGGCACGTCTTTGAAGGCTTTTTAGGTATCCCAATTCTAAACCAATATTGGGATTGAAATGATAACGTAATGCCGCGTAAATTCTGTTTTGGTCGAAAGTGTTTCTTTTATTGTCTTTTCCGAAATTGAATAAAACTTCATCAGAAAGAGTGCCTTTTAAACTTCGTTTCTCTTTTTTCCAAAGATCAAAAGTCGATTGTAACCGGTATCTGAACCTAAAAGCAAAAGAAAAATCATCAAGTAATTCTGTTTTAGTTGCTTTTTGAATAAAACGTTCTTCGAGTTGAAAACGATTGTGAAAAGTAATTTTTGCAATATCATTAATTAAAGTAATATCCTGCTGAACTCGATATTCGGGAACGGAATAATTAGGATCAACGTGCGGATCCTGAGTATTGACATTAAAATAAGCAAATCCACCACCTAAATCTACAAGTTTTGTGGCGCGATATCTTCCCTGAATTCTTATAACAAAAAGATTTTCATGAACAGGATTTATAAAACTACGATTATCAAATTCAGAATGTAACGCCCACTTTTCTGTTAAAGGCAAAATATTATAATACCGAATCCAGGTCAGTGTTTGCTGATCAAAATTTCTTTTGGTTTGAGCAAAGCCAATTTGAGCTAAAAAAGTAAAAAAGAAAAATATCCTCAGAATTTTCATTTATATAAATCCAAGCTGCGAATATATACAAATGAGAATTGATTTATGAGGTAATATATTGACTTTTAAATTGGTTTTCTTTTCAATTTTGTGATTTTGTAAAAATTGAAGCATAAAAAAAGCGAGATAAATTTTAAAATCTATCTCGCTTCAACTATCTAAATTAACTCAATTTTATAGTGAATATTTTAAAGTAATACCATAAGTTCTCTGATCTCCCAGTACAGCTGCGTATTGTCCTGTATTTCCACCTGCTGGTAATAATTGTTCGTAATAATCTTTGTTTAAAAGGTTACGACCCCAGAAGTGAACAGATAATCCCTGCGATGCACGGAAACCTAAACGAGCATTAAAAATAGCATATCCCGGAACAACTAAATATTTTGAAGCAGAAGGGCTTGATGAGAATTCAGAACGAGCATAAGAATCTAGCCCTAAGAACACTTTTCCTGCATTTCCAAAGAATTTTGCATTATCAGAAAGTTCGCCACCTAAAGATCCTGCCCATCTTGAAGCACCCGGTAAAGCTGATCCGGATACATCTTTAAATGAAATTGGAGCTCCAGTTTCTTCTAACGGAAGAGGTGCATTTGTAAATTTAACGTATTTAGCATCCGTATAAGTTGCTGCTCCGTTTATCGTTAAATGCGGACTTACAACAAAGCTTGCATCTAATTCTGCGCCTTTAACTTCAACTTTATCTGCGTTAGCAAGATAACCGCGATTTACACCTAATTCAGCTGCCTGAACGTTGGTTTGAAAATCTTTAATTTCTGTTTGGAAAAACGTTAAATTGAAGATTGAATTTTTGAATGGTGAAGTTTTTACTCCAACTTCATAATGATTTACTTTTTCCGGTTTAATAACAGCAAGTTCCAGTAATGGCGCACCAGCAGAATTTGTTGGAAGTCCGGCTACATTTACTCCAACAGGTTTGTAACTTTTTGCATAAGTTGCATAAGCATTAATTTTATCAGATGCTTTAAAAGATACAGTTATGTTTCCTGAAAAATCTGTATTGTCTGTGCTTGAATCAAATGCCTGATCAGAATACACTTGTTTTTTTAATGCAAGTAAAGCAGGATCTGTCGTTTGTAAACCTCCGTAAGTTGTACGGGCATAATGAGCATCTTTTTTGTCAAAATTATATCTCACACCTGGTAAAATATGCAAACGGTCTGTAATAGCCCAGTCAATCTGACCAAATACTGCAGCACTTGATGCTCTGATATTGGCATCAGTTTTTATTCCGTATCCTTCAAAAAGTCCTGGAGTTTTCCATAAGGCACTTGTTGAACTTTGTGCAAATCGCCATTGTGCATCTCCAGATTCTTCAGTACCATCTGTTTGAGAGGTCTGATCGATAAAAAATACACCTGCAACACCACTTATTCTTGATGTTAACTGACCTGCATAACGAACTTCTTGTGTAATTTGAGTTTGTCTTGTAGGGTTTTGAGATTTTGCCAATACCTGTAATCCTGTAAAATCTCTATCGTTTGACGGATCCCAATTCCAGAATCTCCATGCAGTTGTTGAAGTAAGAGTTCCTCCTCCAATTTTAGTATCAATATTAAGAGATATTCCTCCCATGTCCTGATTAGAACGCCATGGAGTATCTTGGTCAATTTTGCGGTCAAATGCATTTCTGCTTGGCAATTGGTAATTTAAATCGGCAATAATAGCATCAAACTGACGATAAGCGGCTCTTTGTGTTGGTGCAACACCCGCAACCACCTGAGCATATCCGTCAGGACGCTGTGTTGTAATATCAGCAGCCAATATAATGTTTGTATTTACAGTTGGAGTCCAAAGCAATTGTCCTCTAATTCCCTGATTGTTTAATGTATTAGTAGCTCTTCCTGTAGCAACATTATCAATTAAACCGTCACGTTGTGTTCCTGAAAAAGATAAACGTCCTGCTACTTTTTTACCCAAAGCTCCTGTTACAGATGCTTTAGCCTGAAGAAAAGAATAGTTTCCATAACTCACTTCAAAATCAGCCCCGGAAGTAAAACTTGGTTTACGGGTTGTAATATTAAATGCTCCCGAAGTAGTATTTTTTCCAAACAAAGATCCTTGTGGTCCACGCAAAACTTCAATTTGCTCAACATCGATAAAATCAAGCGTTGTTGCAGCCGGACGTGCGTAGTAAACACCGTCTACATAAAAACCAACGCCAGGATCGATTCCGTCATTTGTAAGTCCGAAAGGAGAACCAAGACTACGAATGTTAATACCAGTGTTTCTTGGGTTTGAAGAATATAATTGAACAGAAGGAACCAATTCTTTAATACGATTTACGTTAAAAGCTCCGGTTTGTTCAGCTTGTTTCCCTGTAATAACAGAAACCGCAATTGGTACATCCTGAACTTTTTCGATACGGCGTCTGGAAGAAACAACAACTTCAATAAGCTCATTTTCTTCGCGAATAACTAATTGTAAAGGCGCTGTTGGTAATGCTGTAATTTCTATTTCTGTAGTTTTATAGCCTACGTACTGAACTAAAAGCGTAATAGGAAGTTTTCCTTTAGAATCAATACTAAATCTTCCGTTTTGATCTGTAGTAGTGCTTGAAGTTGTTCCTTTTATAACAACATTTGCAGCTTCTAATGGAATGTTTTCGTTTGTGTTAACGACGCCTTCGATATTTTGTGCATAAGATGTTGTGAAGGCTAAAAGTAAAAAAATGCTTGTAAGTGATATTTTATATATAGTTTTCATTTTTATATTAAGTATATGTGATTAGTAGAGTTTAAAATAAATTTTTTTTAACAACACATACACATCATACACGAAATACTTTCCACAATTGTGAATGGACTTTTTTGGTTTCTTTGCAAAAGATTTTCAGTTACACCTGATCGATTGTAATTTACTTTCATTGGTTAAATTTTGTAATTGGTTACTGTTTTTTTTGCAAATATATGTAAATTCTATAGATTTACTAGGAATTAGAAAATATTTTTTTATTTCTTTACTAATGAAGCTATTGTGATCCCTTCCATGGCTTTCAAAGTTTTGTCTCTAATGAGCACTAAACCATGATGTAAGCTGCATTCTGACTCAGTTTTGCAGTCAGAACAAGGTTCGTAAAAGTTTAAAGAAGCGCAAGGCAAAAGTGCAATTGCACCGTCAAATAAACGGTGAATTTCTGCCAGAGTAATTTCATTTTTTGATTTTATCAGATAATATCCACCGAATTTTCCCTGCTTACTGCTCACAAAACGTCCGCGTTTTAGATCCAATAAAATTTGCTCTAAAAACTTTTTAGGAATGTTAGCTCCCTCAGCAATTTCCACAGTTCTGGAAATGTGATTTTCGTCTTGTTCTGCTAAATAAAGTAAGGCCTTAAGGGCGTATTTTGCTTTATGTGATAACATCCTTTTTAATTATGAATTGTAAATATTAATTATGAATTTTTTAAACCTGAAACTTGAAACAAAAAAACTTGAAACAAAAAACAGTTTACCAGCTTCCGCTAGAACCTCCACCAGAGAATCCGCCGCCACCAAAACCTCCACCGAAGCCACCGCCTCCGCCGCCAAAACCACCTCCGGATGATCCTCCGCCGAAACCGCCAAATCCTCCGCTGCTTCTGCCAAGACTGCTTAAAAGAATTACATCCATTAAACTAGGACCTCCGCCATTATTATTGCCTGAATTTCCTCCGCCGCCTTTATTTCGGAACATCAAAATTAATACAATTACGACAATAACAATAAAAGGAAGTATCGGGAAATTATTTCCTTTAGAGGCTTGTTTTCTTTCGCCTTTAAATTTTCCTTTAAAAACATCAATTATAGCATCAGTTCCTTTGTCAAGGCCGTTGTAAAAACTTCCTGCTTTAAATTCGGGAATAATAATATTTCTGATGATTGTTCCTCCAATTCCGGCTGTCAAACGATCTTCAACACCATATCCCGGATTAATAGCAATTTTTTTCTCGTTTTTGGCCAATAAAATAATGACACCATTATCATCTTGCTTTGTTCCGCCAATTCCCCAGGTTTGTCCCCATTTTGTGGCCAGCTGGCTTACATCTTCACCTTTTAAACTTTCGATTGTAATAACGACAATTTGAGTTGTGGTAGAATCTGAATAACGAACTAGTTTTTCTTCAAGCTGTGTTTTTTCTGATGCACTTAAAATATTTGCATAATCATAAACTGAAGTCTGAAAACTTGGTTTTTCGGGAATAGTAAATTGAGCAAAAATACTATTGCAGACAAAAAATGCGATAAATAAAAAAGTAAACTGAAAAATTCCGTTGGAATTTAAAATTGTATTGTTGGAATTTTTCATCATTTAACCTTTTGAAATTTCGTTTGATAATTCGTTTGTGTCACCTTCAGACCACGGGAAGTTCTTTTTTAATTGTTCGCCGGCGTTTAAAATACCGTCGACAATTCCTTGTTTGAAATTTCCTGCTTTAAATTGTTCCACCATTTTATCTTTGGTACAATCCCAAAAATCTGCTGCAACAACATCGTTAATGCCTTTGTCTCCACAAATAGCAAAGCTTTTATCTTCGATGGCAAAATAAAATAAAACACCGTTTTGAAGTTGGGTTTCATTCATTTTTAATTCATGAAAAACTTCTAAAGCCCTGTCAAAAGGAACTTTAGAAGTTGTTTTTTCTATATGTACTCTAATTTCGCCAGAAGTATTTTTTTCGGCCACGCGAATAGCTTCAACAATTTCTTGTTCTTCTTCTTTGGATAAAAAATCTTCTACTTTTGACATTGAAATTATTTTAGAGTTTAGATTTCAGATATTAGATTTCAGGCTAAACCTGAATCATTAACCAAAAATATTTTTTTTAGAATTTTACTTCAACTGGTTTTTCAGCACCTGCAACAGCTTCAAAGTATGGTTTTTCTTTGTAACTTAAAAACCAACTGTTTGGAATTGCAAGAACGTAACCATTGTAATCTTGTACAGCTTCGTTAAAACGAGTTCTGGCTGTTAAAATTTGATTTTCTGTACTTGCCAATTCGTCTTGTAATTTCAGGAAGTTTTCGTTTGCTTTTAAAGTCGGATATTGTTCAACAGAAACTAACAATCTTGACAAAGATGAAGATACGCCACTTTGAGCCTGATTGTATTGAGCCAATTGTTCAGGAGTTACATTACTTGGATCGATTGTCACTGAAGTAGCTTTTGCACGAGCCTCAATTACAGCTGTCAATGTTGATTTTTCGAAATCTGCAGCACCTTTAACTGTGTTAACTAAGTTTCCGATAAGGTCATTTCTTCTTTGGTAAGTAGTACTCACATTTCCCCATTCCTTATTAACTGCTTGATTTTTTTGCAAACCAGTATTTTTAATTCCGATTGACCAAAAAGCAATTATAGCAATTAAGGCTATTATAATTCCTACGGGGATTAACCATTTTTTCATGTTTGTTCTGATTTAAGTTTATTTCTAGTTTTTGATATTATTATAATTCGTTTTTAATTTCTGTTAATTGTGTTTTTATGGTCTCTAATTTACGTATTATTTCGAATTTATCTAATGTTTTCTTTTGTCCTTCCTTCAAATGCGTTTTGGCACCTTCAAGCGTAAAACCACGTTCTTTAACTAAATGATAAATCAATTGCAGGTTGGTAACATCTTCCGGCGTAAACATTCTGTTGCCTTTGGCATTTTTTTTAGGTTTCAAAATGTCAAATTCGCTGTCCCAAAAACGTATCAAAGACGCGTTGACATTAAAAGCCTTGGCAACTTCGCCAATGCTGTAATATCTTTTATCTTTAGAAAGTTCAATGTGCATGATTCTTGTTTTTCTTATTTATTCCAAAATTACTACTTTTTATAGTATTAATCTAATGACTGGTTTTCCTGATTTGCCATATGTGAAATAGCAACGTATTCAACCGCCGAGATATTTCCGTAATAAAAATTAAGCGGATTCACGACTTTTCCATCTTTATGTACTTCATAATGACAATGTGGTCCTTCAGATCTTCCTGTACTCCCAACAAATCCAACAATATCGCCTCTTTTAACATGTTGTCCCGCTCTGCAATTGTATTTGCTTAAATGTGCGTACAAACTCTCATATCCAAAACCATGCCTGATCACAACATGATTTCCAAATCCCGAAGCTGCGTCATCTGCTCTTGCGACAATACCATCACCGGTTGCATAGACAGGAGTGCCTGTAGGGGCTGTAAAGTCCATTCCGTTGTGCATTTTTCTCACTTTCGTGAAAGGATCAATTCTATATCCAAAACCTGACGCGACACGTCTTAAGTTTTCATTTCGAACTGGCTGAATGGCAGGAATTGCCAGCAACAGATTTCCTTTTACGCTCGCCAGTTTCAAAATTTCGTCTAATGATTTTGACTGAATAGCCAATTGTTTTGAAAGTTTATCAATTCGTTTTGTTGTATTTAATACCAATTGCGAATTGTTGTAGCCTTCTAAATCCTTATATCTGTTAATATCTCTAAAACCTGCTTTTCTAATAGAATCCGGAATTTCTGCTTTATTAAAATAAACTCTGTAAATATTGTTATCCCTGTCTTCAAGCGCCTCGGTGACAGCATCAATTTCATCCATTTTTTTATTCAAAATAGCATATTGCAATTTTAAATTTTCAATTTCACGTGCCTGTAAACGGTCTTTTGGCGTTTCGAAGTAAGGAGTGTTAATTAAAAGTACAAAAATGAAAAATCCAAAGAGCGCCGCAGCCAGCAAAAACAGTAATGCATAACCGATTTTGATTCTTTTTCTGGTTTTTATTTTCGTATAAGCCAGATTTTCTGAGTCGTAATAATATTTTACTTTCGCCATATTTTAAAATACCCTATTTTTGCAGCTTGTAAAATAGTTTGTCGAACAAATTTAATAAATGTTTCAGTTGTTGACAGCTTTTTTCAAGAATAAAATCAATTAGATAATTGACACAATTAGATAATTAGATAATGTATGAATTAGCTTATTTATTGTTTAAGGCAGTAAGTTTTTTAGTTAAAATTATCAGATTATCAAATTGAAATATTCAGTAATTTTCTAATTGACACATTATCAAATTGTCACATTAATAAAATATGAAATCACAAGACGTACGTAAACAATTTCTAGACTTTTTTAAAAGCAACGGACATTTAATTGTTCCTTCTGCTCCAATCGTTCTTAAGGACGATCCAACTCTTATGTTCAATAACTCGGGAATGGCCCAGTTTAAAGAATATTTTTTAGGAAACGGAACACCAAAAAGTAAAAGAATAGCCGATACGCAAAAATGTCTTCGTGTTTCAGGAAAACATAATGACCTTGAAGATGTTGGTTTTGATACTTATCACCACACAATGTTTGAGATGTTGGGAAACTGGTCTTTTGGAGATTATTTCAAAAAAGAAGCAATCAACTGGGCTTGGCAATTATTGACCGAAGTTTATAAAATCCCAAAAGAAAATCTTTATGTTTCTGTTTTTGAAGGAAGTAAGGAAGATAATGTCCCGTTTGATCAGGAAGCTTGGGATATCTGGAAAACATTAATCGACGAAGACCGAATTATTCTTGGAAACAAAAAAGATAATTTCTGGGAAATGGGTGATCAGGGACCATGCGGACCATGTTCTGAAATTCACGTTGATTTACGTCCGGAAGCTGAAAAAGCATTGGTTACAGGAAAAAGTCTGGTAAATAACGATCACCCGCAAGTAGTTGAAATCTGGAATAATGTATTCATGGAATTCAACCGTAAAGCGGATGGTTCTCTTGAAAAACTTCCTGCGCAACACGTAGATACCGGAATGGGATTTGAACGTTTGTGTATGGCTTTGCAAGGAAAAACATCTAATTATGATACCGATGTTTTTACACCGCTTATTGAGAAAGTAGAAAAGATTACAGGTTTAAAATATACATCTGATGAAGTAAAAAACATTTCAGAAGAACAAAATAAAACCAATATTGCAATTCGTGTTGTGGTAGATCACGTTCGTGCGGTTGCGTTTGCAATTGCTGACGGACAGTTGCCATCAAACACAGGAGCAGGTTATGTAATTCGTAGAATTCTGCGTCGTGCTATTCGTTACGGATTTACATTTTTGGGTACAAAAGAACCTTTTATCAATAAATTGGTTGAAGTTCTGGCAAACCAAATGGGAGAATTTTTCCCGGAAATCAAATCGCAGCAACAATTGGTTACCAATGTAATTCGTGAAGAAGAAGCTTCTTTCTTGAGAACTCTTGACCAAGGATTACAATTGCTAGATAATGTAATTGCTCAAACTACAGGTTCTGAAGTTTCCGGAGCAAAAGCTTTTGAGCTTTATGATACTTTTGGTTTCCCAAAAGATTTAACAGCTTTGATTCTGAAAGAAAAAGGAATGTCTTTTAATGAAATAGAATTTGATGCTTCGATGCAGGAGCAAAAAAATCGTTCACGTGCAGCATCAGAAGTTTCTACAGAAGACTGGACTGTTTTGATTCCTGGAAATGTGGAAACATTTGTTGGATACGATAAAACAGAAAATAATGTAAAAATCACCAGAATTCGTAAAGTTGATTCTAAGAAAGATGGAATTCTTTATCAAATCGTTTTAGACAATACACCATTTTACCCGGAAGGTGGAGGACAAGTCGGTGATAAAGGGACTTTGGTTTCTGCAAACGAAACGATTGAAATCATCGATACTAAAAAAGAAAACAATTTGATTTTGCATTTTGCAAAACAATTGCCTGAAAATATTGAAGCTGGTTTTACAGCAAAAGTAAATAACGATTTAAGAGGCTCGACTTCTAAAAATCACTCTGCTACGCATTTAATGCATTTGGATTTAAGAAACCTTCTTGGAACTCACGTAGAGCAAAAAGGTTCATTGGTAAATCCAAACTATTTGCGTTTTGACTTTTCGCATTTTTCTAAAGTTTCAGAGGATGAATTACGTCAGGTTGAAGCAAGTGTAAATGCGCAAATTGAAGCTCAATTGCAATTGGTAGAACACAGAAATATTCCGATTAAAGAAGCATTAGATAAAGGTGCAATGGCTTTATTTGGAGAAAAATACGGAGATAATGTCCGTATGATCGAGTTTGGTGAAAGTAAAGAACTTTGTGGTGGAATTCACGTAAAAAACACGGCAGAAATCTGGCATTTCAAAATCATTTCTGAAGGTGCTGTAGCGGCTGGAATTCGTCGTATTGAAGCAATTACAGGTGATGCAGTAAAAGATTTCTACCAAAATCAGGAGAATACTTTATCTGAAATAAAAGAAACATTAAAAAATCCACAGGATATTTTAAAATCAGTGACTTCTTTACAAGATGATAATGCGAAACTGAAAAAACAAGTAGAGCAATTGCTAAAAGAAAAAGTAGGTGCTTTAAAAACAGAATTAGAGAAAGATTTTCAAGAAATAAACGGAGTAAGTTTCCTTGCTAAACAAGTAGATTTAAGTATGGCTTCGACGAAAGATTTAGCTTCTGCTTTAGGAAGTTCAAAAGCAGATTCTTTTGTGTTTCTAGCTTCAATTGAAGATGGTTTGCCAAATATTCATTGTTATATTGCTAAAGAATTAGTAGGAGGCAAAAACTTAAACGCAAATGCTGTTATTAAAGAATTAGGAAAATACATTGACGGAAACGGAGGAGGACAGCCTTTCTTCGCATCCGGAAAAGGTAAAAATGCAAATGGAGTTGCTGAGGCTTTGGCTCACGCAATTGATTTTGTGAAGTAATTTTTTAATCTCGCAAAGAGGTAGAGTCGCAAAGTTTTTTAAGCTTTGCGGCTTTTTTTGTAGCGTGATTAAAGTAGCTTTTTTAATCGCGCAAAGATGCAGAGTCGCAAAGTTTTTATAAGCTTGTCTTTTTTTAAGTAGTTTTTTTTGAATCTCATAAAAGCGCAAAAAAAAATTAAAACTAAACTTTTGCGCCTTTGCGCGATTTTTATTTAAACTTAAAATATAGAAAAAGAAAAGCCGCAAAGCTTAAAAAACTTTGCGACTCTACCTCTTTGCGAGATTATTTTTTGCAGCTAATAAAACTTATTTGCGTTCCCCAATTTGCTGACGCCACATAGCGTAATACAAACCTTTCTCCACAATCAAATCCTCATGTTTACCTGATTCGATAATCTTACCTTGCTCTAAAACAAAAATTCTATCTGCATGCATTACAGTCGATAAACGGTGAGCGATTAAAACCGTGATTCTGTTTTTATCAGATATATTTCTAATTGTTGCGTTGATTTCTTCTTCGGTTATAGAATCTAATGCAGAAGTTGCTTCATCAAAAATCAACAAATTCGGATTTCTTAAAATAGCTCTTGCGATTGATAAACGTTGTTTTTCTCCACCCGAAACTTTGATTCCACCTTCACCAATTGTGGTGTTTAAGCCATCTTCGGCACGGTTTAGTAATTTTTCGCAACTTGCTCTTTTCAGAGCGTCGTAAACTTCTTCATCGGTTGCATTGGGTTTTACAAACAATAAATTTTCACGAATTGTTCCGGAAAATAATTGTGCATCCTGAGTTACAAATCCTAATTGTTTTCTTAGGTCTAATAAATCAATATCAGTCGAATCAATTTCATTATAAAGCACTTGCCCTTCTGCAGGGGTGTATAAACCAACCAATAATTTTACTAAAGTTGTTTTCCCGGAACCAGACGGACCAACAAAAGCCACGGTTTGCCCTTGTTTAATTTCAAAATTGATATTTTCAACAGCTTTGAATTTTGCTGTTTTATGCTGAAAACTTACATTAGAAAAAAGTAACGATTGAATTGCTCCAACATGTTTAGGATTTTTTGGGCGGAATTCTTTTGGAGCACTTAGTAAAATTTTGAAATTTTCCATTGAAACCTTCGTTTCATTCAATGCAATGATAAAATTTCCTAATTCTTGTAAAGGGCCAAAAATGAAAAAAGTAAAAAACACCATTGTCAACAAATCGCCCACAATAATTTTTCCTCCAAATAAGAAATAATATAAAGTAAAAACAACACAAGTTCTTAAAAAGTGAACTGTTGTACCCTGAATAAAACTTAAACTTCGGATAAAACGGATTTTTTGTAATTCAAGCTGAAGAATTTTAAACGTATTTAAATTCAAACGTTTTTCTTCCTGATACGTTAAGCCAAGACTTTTTACAAGTTCAATATTTCGTAAACTTTCGGTTGTAGAACCTGCCAAAGCGTTCGTTTGATTAACGATTTTTTTAGATACAATTTTAATCTTTTTACCTAAATACGAACTTACTAAAGCAATAATTGGAGCCGTTACCAAAAAGATAAGCGAAATACGATAATCAATTCGGGCAACATAAAGAATTACAAATATAAATCCGATAACGGTTTGAAAGATTAAAGAAATAGAAAGCGTAATTAATTTTTCAGAATCAATACGTACTTTGGTCAATTTGCTTAAAGTTTCACCACTTCGCTGATCTTCAAATTCTGCATAAGGTAAATCAAGTGATTTTTTAATTCCGTCAGTATACATTTGCGCGCCTGTTCGCTGAATAACAACATTGGTAAAGTAATCTTGAAAGTTTTTGGTAATTCTGGAAATCATTGCAGCACCAAGCGAAAGTCCTAACCAAAAGGACAGGGATTTAATGAATCCAATTTCGTTTCCTTTGTATTTATGCAGTCCAACACCGCAATCCTGCATTAATTTACCGGTAATAATAGAATCTGATAAGCTGAAACAGATGTTAATAGCAGCCATAATCAAAGCAAAAAATAGTAGCATTTTATGTTTGATTATATAAGAATATAATAATTTCATAGATGAATTTAGATTTATGGAAGATGCAAAAGTAGTGAATAGTTTTGCTTAATAGATCGGAATTTTTGTTATTAAAAATGTAATTATTTATTATCGTTCAAATTCCATTTTATTCATTAAATAAAAAAAAGTCCAACAGAATTTTAAACCTGTTGGACTTTTTATTAGAAGAATTGAGTTTATATTTTTCCAGTTTTAGAGGACCACCTTACAATACCATTATGAATTAATTGAAGATTGCCATCATCTTGTAAATGCAATGTTGCTCCGGGAATTCCAGTTGTATTACTTGTCCAGATTATGCTTGTAGGAAGCACACTAAGTTTTGAACCTTTAATTATAATATTTCCGGTTGTTGATTCGAAATAGCAACTTGGTTTACGACGATAAGAAGAATTTCCAACTTCCCAAATTACTTTGTTTTCATCTAAATCAATAACTTTTAGAAGGCCTGGATCAAATTCTAGCGAATATCTTCCATTAGGAGATTTTATGCGTTTATGCCAAGGAAGATCGTTTATACTTTGTCCCGATTCTAAAATAGATACTATAGGAAACGGATACCATTTATTTATCGATACCATATCAATTCGGGATAATTTTGTTTGCTCAGGTATACCCACCCCGTCAGTTGTAAGAGAAGGATCTATATAGTAATGCATTATAGATAAAGGATCATATGTAGTATAATTTGTTTGTTCAGGACTTTTTATTACAAATCGATCTACTTCTTCTTTAGACCATTCACTATAATACTGATATACCTTTGATAAATTCCAATTAATCTGAGCTATTGGACTTGCGTTTTCATGGATAAGTCCCAATGAATGCCCAAATTCATGTAATATTGTTCTTCTTGAAGAGGTTTCATCACCAGTTAAAGTACCTAAACGCATTGTTTGTCTGTCTAAATCACCATATGCAGACCTCATTCCTAATTCTGACCAAGCGCCGGGAGTACCCATTTGGAAACCAATTCTAATATCTGCATTTTCGTCTTTAGTTACATATTCAAATTTAAGATTTGCATACAAAGTCCATTGTGCTGCGATTCTTTTTACTTTTTCCTGAGAAGCGCTATCGCCGTCTAGAAATTTAATTTTAATAGTTTGGCCCGGTTTCCATAACGGCCATTGTAAAATTGCGGCATCAGGCTTTGAAATGAAATCATCTTTTGAATTTATTAGATCGAAAGTGCACATATCTACTTCATTTTGTTGAGCGCAGGATGAAAGTCCTAATGCTAAAAAGGCGATTATAAATTTTAATCTTTCCATGGTTTGGGGTGAATCAAAGTTAACAATGCAATTTAATGATCAAAAGATTATTTTAGATACGCAATTTTCAGATATGTCTTAAAGTGTTATAGTTATACCGTATTGTGTCGATTATTATTTAATAAAACATGTCATTTTACATGATATTAATCTTCAAACCAAACTACTATGAAAACCAAAATGCTTTATTTTTTAATAGCTTCTATAACATTAATATTTACTTCTTGTACTAGTGATGAGAATAATGATAATGACAATTTAATTTTGCCTAAAACGATAACCTACAAAGACAAAAACAACAAGATTTATCAAACTACAACCTTTACTTATGAGGGGAATAAAATTGTAAGTCTTTCTAGTGGATATTTATATATTGATTTTATATATAATGGTAACCGAATCGTAAAAGAAATTCAATATAGGGATTTTGGTGAAGGATATTCCGAAAAATCATATAGCTATTCAAATGATAGTCTAAAAACTGTTGTTAAATTATTAAACGGAAGAGAAACAAAATATGTATATATTGATAATCACAATGGAACAATTAAAAAAGAAGTATATAAAATTGATAGAGAAACAGGAAAAGATTCAGAAACTTATAATGTTGACATGCTTACATTTGAAAAAGGAAATATAATAAAATCTGTTTTAAATTGGGCTGATGGAGCTTATATTGATACTTATCATTATGAGTATGATGCAAAAAATAATGCTTTTAAAAATATTCTAGGTCTTAATTTATTGTTAGATCAGGCAGATTTAGGCTCGCAACTAAATTTTTCTTCAATAAATAATATTAAAAAATATAGTGTTTCTACAATTCGCGACAAAGGGATTGTTCCTGATCCTTATGATGGAATGGTATTTGAACCCTATTCTGAAAAAAGTGTTTATGAATATAACAAGCAAGGTTATCCAACCAAAAAAACGTCTTACAATGAAGATGGATCAGTAAACGAAACAATCGAATACACTTACTAATCAAAATTTTTTTATACAAGCCAAATACTTTCTGTATTTGGTTTTTTTATTGGTAAAAATTGGTGAAATTCGTGTTTAAATAAAAAGCCATGCAATTCAGAACCCAAATCCCGCTTTCTAAAACTAATAATCCAATCGATTATAATTCGAAAGTACTTTCTTTTGGTTCCTGCTTTGCAGAAAATATGGCCGATAAATTTGATTATTTTAAGTTTCAAAACCAAACAAATCCATTCGGAATTATTTTTAATCCGGTTTCGATTGAGAAAATAATCGACAGGACCGTTCACGAAAAATGGTTTACAGAAAAAGATGTTTTCTTTCACAATGAGCGCTGGCATAGTTTTGATGTACATTCTGATTTAAGCAATTCAGACCGACAAGAATTATTGGAAACTCTAAACAAGGCGATTTCAGAAACTCATAAACAGTTAAAAGAGGCAACCCATATCATTATTACATACGGAACGTCCTGGATTTATAGAAATCTGGAAAGTGAACAAATCGTTGCGAATTGTCATAAAGTCCCTCAAAAGCAGTTTTTAAAAGAATTATTATCAGTTGATGCAATCGAAAAAAGTATTCAAAACACCATCAATTTAATCCAGACATTAAATTCGGATATAAACTTCATTTTTACCATTTCACCCGTTCGTCATATAAAAGACGGTTTCGCAGAGAATCAATTGAGTAAATCGCATTTGTTTGCTGCACTTCATCAGGTTCTAAAAACTCATAACTCAAAACTCATAACTGCGAACTATTTCCCTTCGTATGAAATCATGATGGACGAACTTCGCGATTATCGTTTTTATGGAGAAGACATGCTGCATCCCAATGCCGTTGCAATTGATTATATCTGGCATAAATTCAGTGAAAACTACATCGCCGAAAACGCTATTTCGATCATGAATGAAATAGAAGAAATTCAAAAAAGTCTGCGTCACAGAAGCTTTAATCCGGAATCAGAACAACATCAGAAATTCTTAACCAAACTTCAGCAAAGAATAAATTTTCTTGGAGAGAAATTACCACACATTAGATTTTAATCGCAAACAAGTAGCGAGAGAAAAAAGTAAAATACTTGCGTCTTCGAAACTTTGTGGCAAATCTTAAAGTAAGAAATTAACTATTTGTCCGTATAATTTTAGAATAATTGTGCATAATTATGTAAATTGTTAAGAATTAAAATTTACAATTTTGTAAACTGTAGAAATACAGTTTTATAAATAATGCAACTTTAATCTAATTGTGTTTTACTGACGTATGAATAAGAAACCCATTCATTTTCTTAAAAAAGCACTACGTGTACTACTTTGGTGCGTGGGTTCTATAGTCGCACTTTTACTTCTTCTTACTATCTTAATTCAAATCCCGTCAATTCAGAATTATGCTAAAGATAAAGCCATAACATATCTGCATAATAAAATAAAAACCAAAGTTTCGTTAGACCGAATTTTAATCAAATTTCCTAAAGATGTAGTTCTGGAAGGGTTTTATTTTGAAGATCAAAAAAAGAAAGTTCTGCTTGCCGGAAAACGTTTAGAAGTTGATGTCGATTTATTTAAGCTGATAAGCAGCGAATTAGAAATCAATTCAGTTTCATTAGAAAACACAACCGCTAATATTTCGAGAGATAAAAATGGCGTTTTTAATTTCGATTATATCATAAAAGCATTCGAATCGAAAGAACCAAAAGTGGAAGATCCGGATAGTAGACCTTTCAAAATATCGATTGTAGATGTAAATCTGGATAATATCAATTTTAATTTTAAAGATGATTTCGCCAAAAATGATGTAAAAGTAAAACTGACACATTTTGATACTAAATTCAACAAATTTGAATTGGATGAAATGAATTTTGATATCCCGAATATTAATTTAAACGGATTAAAATTGGTTTTAGATCAGGATGCTGTGGAGAAAATTGCTGAAGTTTCAGTTGAAACCGTAGACACAATTTCTAAAAGGAAAGACTTTAAATTAAAATTGGATAAAATCAGTTTGTCTAAAATTGATGTTTCTTATGATAATAAAGATTCAAAATTAGATTCGGGAATAAAACTGGGAAATTTAGATTTAACTGTTAACGAAATTGATTTAAATAAACAGCTTTTAGATTTTGATTCTTTCGAATTAAAAAACTTAAACGGGAATTTAAGATTAGGCGTAAAAGACAAACAAATAAAAGCGCCAAGTTTAGATTCAACTTCCATCAAGCAAACCGGTTGGAAAGTAAAACTAAAGGATGTTGACATACAAAATATCGTTTTCAAATTTGATGATATGCAATCAAAGCCAACTCAAAAAGGAATTGATTACAGCCATTTAGATTTGAGTAAATTTAATCTGAAAGGAGAAAAACTTTATTATGGAAACGGTGTAATTTCCGGAAATATAAAATCGCTTGCCGCAAATGAAAAAAGTGGATTGGAAATTCAGTCTCTAAAAACCAATTTCTTTTACGGACCAAAAAATGCGTCTTTAGAAAATTTATATGTAAGAACGCCTCAAACACTTTTACAAAATAAAATCAAAATAAAATATGCTTCGCTCGACGCCTTAAAAAAAGATTTAGGAAACCTGACTTTAGATGCCAATTTGAATCAATCAAAAATTGGATTTAAAGACATTTTGCTTTTTGCACCAGATTTGCAAAAAACAAATCCGTTTAAAAGCAATCCAAACGCTATTTTATATCTCAATACACGATTGAGCGGAAAAATAAAAGACCTTGATATTCCGCAATTTGAAATGAGTGGAATCGGTACTACAAAAGTTTCCCTTTCGGGGAAAATAAAAGGATTGCCAGATGCTCAAAAAGCCTATTATGATCTGAATATTAAAAAATTATCAAGTACGTCAAAAGATGTATATTCGTTTATACCGGCTGGAACAATTCCGAAAAATATTCAATTGCCATCTCAATTTAATTTGCAGGGAAAATTTAAAGGTTCGGTTCAGAATTTCAAAACAAATCTGGCTTTAAACAGCAGTTTTGGAAATGCAAAAGTGGATGCATTATTCGATCAAAGAGTTAAAAAACAAGAGAAATACGATGCAACGGTTTATTTACTGGATTTTGATTTAGGCCGATTAATCAAAAATGATTCGATTGGAAAAATTACGCTTAAAGCGAAAGTAAAAGGCAAAGGTTTAGACCCCAAAACGGCTCAGGCAGAATTGGATGGTTTGGTTCAAAAAGCGGTATTTAATAAATATACATACAGGGATTTAGCTTTAAAAGGAAATATTAAAAATGGTTCTTTTAACGTAAAATCAGGAATGAACGACCCGAATTTGAACTTTAATTTAGCAGCGAGCGGAAATACCAAAGATAAATATCCATCGATTCAGTTAAAATTAAACCTGGATATTGCCGATCTTGAAAAACTAAATCTTCATGCCGGACCAATGAAATTGCGCGGAAATATTGACGCCGATATTGCCAATAGTAATCCGGATTTTTTAAACGGAAAAGTATTTCTGTCAAACGTTCAGATTTTGCAGGATGCAGAACCAATTGTATTGGATTCGATACGCGTAATTGCTTTTTCAGACGAAAGTCGAAATAATATCAAGATTTCATCTCAGTTTTTAAAAGCAGAAGTAGATGGAAAATACAAACTGACAACTTTAGCAGCAGCTGTAAAAAAATCACTTTCAAAATATCTTGATTTACAAAATCCGAAAGTAAACGGAGAATCTGATGAACAAAGACTGGCTTTTACATTAACGGTAGATAACGATCCGTTGATTTTTAAATTGATTCCGAAATTGACTGGTTTAGAGCCAATTAAAATTACAGGAAAATACAACAACGTAACCGATTCATTAGAAATAAAAGGAACGATTCCGCGAATTGTGTACAACAACAATACAATTGCTGACGGAAAAATAAATATCGAAGCCAAAGAAAATGCTTTAGAATATCAAATTTCTGTGGCAACAATTGAAAGCGGTTCGATGAAAATTCCGTTTACCAGTTTATCAGGTAAAGTCGAAAATAATATATTGACCTATGCGCTTGAAGTAAAAGATGCAAAAGACAAACAACAGTATTTTATCGCCGGAAATTTAAACCGTGATGATAGTAAAAATATCTTTAAAATTGATGCCGAAAGTTTTGTTCTTAATTATGATAAATGGAATATCGATCCTGAAAATGCCGTTGAATTTGGCGGAAAACGTCTTTATATCAATAAATTTTATTTGGAAAATGCCGGAAATGAATTAAAAATACAATCGCAGGGAACTCAGGATAATGCGCCCTTGCAGGTAGATTTTGTAAACTTCAAAATCGAAACCGTTTTAAATATGGTAAAAAAAGACGAGTTGTTGATGCAGGGATTGATAAACGGAAATGCCGTTGTTGAAAACGTAATGACAACCCCAACTTTTACTTCGGACATTAAAATTACTGATTTTGCCTTTAAAGAGGAACCTGTGGGAGATCTTGAAATAAAAGTGGACAATAAAACCAATAATATTCTGGCTGCAAATGTCAATTTAACTGGACAGGATAATGATCTGAAATTGACAGGAAATTATACAATAAACGACGGGAATTTAGATTTTAACGTGGATATGAATAAACTGAATATCAAAAGTATTCAGGGATTCACAATGGGAAATATCACCGAAGGAAAAGGATATTTATCAGGAAATTTTAAAATTACCGGAAATGCTTCTGCTCCTAAAATTGGTGGAGAATTAAACTTTAACGATACCGCTTTTAGAGTTACGCAGCTTAACTCTTATTTCAAAACAGATCAGGAAAAAATTACTTTTTCAAATGATGTGATTTCGTTTGATAAATTTACGCTTATTGATGAAAACGACAACGAATTATCATTAGACGGAACAATTCAATCACCTGATTTTAGAAAATACAATTTCGGTTTAACGGTTGTTGCCAATGATTTTAGAGCGATTCACTCAAAAGCAGCAGACAATGATTTGTTTTACGGCGATTTATTTTTAGACACCAAATTAAATGTCAAAGGAACGTTGGATAGCCCCGTTATTAACGGAAATATAAAGATTAACAAAGAGACAAAATTTTCTGTGGTTTTACCGCAATCAGACCCGTCAATAGCTGACAGGGAAGGAATTGTAGAATTTGTTGATGAAGATAATCTGTATCTGAAACAAACTGCCGAAATGCAGGAAAAACTCAACCAGTCTGAATTAAAAGGAATGGATGTAAGCGTTGATATTACGATCGATAAGGAAGCAGAACTTACTCTGGTGATTGATAAAGGAAACGGGGATTATTTAAATCTTAAAGGTGAAGCACAGCTTACAGGAGGTATTGATCCATCTGGAAAAACAACTTTAACGGGTAAATATGAGTTTTCTGAAGGAGCTTATGAAATGAATTTCAATATGATTCGCCGAAAATTTAATATCCAAAAAGGAAGTTCGATTACCTGGAATGGGGAACCAACTATGGCAACTTTAAATATTACGGCAATCTATAAAGTAGAAACTGCTCCAATTGATTTGCTTGGAAACCAATTAGGATCAGTTAGTTCAACAGTTAAAAACACCTACAAACAGAAAATTCCGTTTGAAACACATTTGAAAATGAAAGGTGAATTATTGAAACCAGAAATTAGTTTTGATATTATTCTGCCAGACGGAAATTATGATGTTTCATCTGATATTGTTTCGGCTTCTCAGGCAAAACTGGAACAGCTTCGACAAGAACCGGCAGAACTGAACAAACAGGTTTTTGCACTTTTATTGTTGAACCGATTTATTGGTGAAAATCCATTTGCAAGCGAAAGCGGTGGAACAAGCGCC
This sequence comes from Flavobacterium sp. MEB061, assembly GCF_000834715.1. NCBI lineage: Bacteria > Pseudomonadati > Bacteroidota > Flavobacteriia > Flavobacteriales > Flavobacteriaceae > Flavobacterium > Flavobacterium sp. MEB061. Next base: position 303,112 of record NZ_JXQR01000014.1, read on the forward strand.
GAATCTTTGGCGAGACAAAGTGTGAGCAAAATTCTTTCGCAGCAATTAAATGATCTTGCCGGAGAATTAATTAAAGGTGTTCAATTAGAATTCGACCTTGAATCTACAGATGATTACACCACCGGAACAAGAGAAAACAGAACTGATTTGAATGTTGGGGTTTCTAAAAAGCTTTTGGATGACCGATTAAAAGTGACCGTAGGAAGCAGTTTTGGAGTCGAAGGCCAGGAACGCGCCAATGAAGAAAGTACCAATATTGCGGGAGATGTCGCATTAGATTATCAGCTTACAAAAGACGGACGATACATGGTTCGTGCGTATCGAAAAAATGAATATCAGGTTGCGGTAGAAGGGCAGGTTATAGAAACCGGAGTTGCTTTTATTATCACAATGAGTTACAATAAATTTCGCGAACTTTTTCATCGTTCTGCAGAAGAAAAGGAAATGATTAAAGAAGAGAAACTTCGTAAAGAAAAAAAGAAACAGAAGGAAAAAGAAGAAAAGGAAAAAGAACAGAATCAGGAGAATGACCAAATTGAAGGAAATGAGCAAAAAACATAGTCATATTAAAGATATAAAATATTTGATGATGCTGGTATCCTTGTTTTTTGTTTTTGGATGCAGCAACACAAAATATTTGCCGGATGGAGATTTATTATACACAGGAGCTTCTGTTGAGGTAAAGGATTCTGTGATTAAAAAGAAACAAAGAAAAGAACTTGAAAAAGAGTTAGAAGATTTATTACGGCCTAAACCCAACAAACAATTTTTAGGATTAAGACCTAAATTATGGATTTATAATATTGCCGGAGAACCTAAAAAAGACAAAGGAATACGATATTGGCTGCGAAATAAGGTGGGAGAAGAACCGGTACTTTTCAGCAAAGTCGATTTAGATTATAATGCGTCAGTATTAAGAAATTATACCGAAAACCGCGGCTATTTTAAAACACGTGTAAGTGCAGATTCTACAGCTAAAAATAAAAGAGCGACAGCAGAATATACTGTTATACCCAAAAAACAGTATATCATTAAAAGTGTGACTTTTCCGGATGACTCCTTAAAAATGTCAAAAATAATTGGAAGATCAAGCCGAAGAAGTTTATTAAAAGTAGGCAGACCGTATGATTTAGACGTCATTAAATCTGAACGCGAACGTATCGATGCCAGATTGAAAGAAAAAGGATATTATTACTTTAATCCCGATTATATTTTGGCTCAGGTTGATAGCAGTAAAGGCGATCACGAGGTAAAAATTAAATTGGTAATAAAAGCCGATGCACCGCCAAAAGCGCTAACAGCATATAAAATTGGTAAAATTGTCGTGTATCCCAATTTTTCGATTTCAAAAGACAGTATAAAATACACTCAAAAAGACATTACCCAGTATAATGATTTTACAATAATTGATACGGCAAATACTTTTAATCCGAGGGTTTTTGACAGAACTATATATTTTAAAAAAGGGGATCTTTATAACAGAAAAGACCATAATTTAACCTTAAACCGATTTGTAAATCTGGGGACGTTTAATTTTGTAAAAAATGAATTCAGGCAATCGGATAGTTTACCAAACACATTGGATTCGTATTATTATTTAACGCTTTTACCGAAAAAATTTATTCGTGTTGAGGTTTTAGGAAAAACAAATTCAGCGAGTTATACCGGAACAGAAGTCAACGTAAACTGGAATAACAGGAACTTATTTCGAGGTGCGGAATTGCTTACGGTTTCTGTTTTTGGAGGTGCCGATTTTCAGCTTTCCGGAGCCAACAACGGAAAAAATATCTATAAACTCGGTGCAGAAACCAGTTTGACCTGGCCAAGATTTATTGTGCCTTTTAAGAAAATTGCTGGTTCAAGTGAATTTGTGCCAAGGACTAAAGCCACACTTCGATATGAATTTCAAAACAGGACGCAGCTTTATGCACTGAATTCTTTTAATGCTTCTTTTGGTTATTTATGGAAAGAAAACATCAGGAAAGAACATCAATTGAATGTTTTGGATGTAACATATGTAAGTCCGAATAATGTTACTGAAGAATATCAGGCTGATATTGATGCAGATCCCGCATTGGGGAAAGTGATCGAAAAACAATTGATTTTTGGGCCAACATATCAATATACGTATACCAATACGATGCAAAAACGTAGAAAAAATACGTTTTATTTTAATGGAGAATTAGATCTGGCAGGTAATATAACCGGTTTAGTAACGGGAGCAAATGTTAAGGAAGGCAATGAGAAAAGTATTTTTGACGTTCCGTTTAGTCAGTATGTAAAAATTCGTGCTGATTTTAGACATTATTTAAAATTAAGTAAAGAAAGCGAACTGGCAAGCAGAATTATTGTTGGTGCCGGAATTCCGTATGGAAATTCACTTTCATTGCCAACATCAAAACAGTTTGTAGTGGGAGGAACAAATAGTATTCGTGCCTTTAGAGCGAGATCACTTGGACCGGGTAGCTATTTCAATGTGCCAACTGTAAATGATTATCTGCCGGATCAATCTGGAGATTTAAAATTAGAATTTAGTACAGAATATCGTGCGAAACTTTTTAGTATCGTGCGAGGCGCATTGTTCGTTGATGCCGGAAATATTTGGTTGATGAACGAAGACCCGAATAAACCCGGCGCTAAATTTTCTAAAGATTTCATGAAAGAAATTGCCGTTGGTGCCGGAGCCGGATTACGTTTTGATTTGTCGTTCCTGATTTTAAGAACCGATTTGGCATTTCCGTTAAGAAAACCCTATTTGCCTGAAAACGAAAGATGGGTAATAAAAGATATTGATTTTGGAAGCGGTCCGTGGAGAAAAGAAAACCTGATTTTGAATATTGCTATTGGTTATCCTTTTTAGTTTTGTTTGCCACGAATTACATTTTTAGCCATGAATTTCACGAATTGGCACAAATTATTTTTTAAAACAATTCTTTAAGCGTAAATTATAATTAGCGAAAATTAGTGCAATTCGTGGCAAACTTTAATTCACATTTTGTAAATTGGTCTAATAAATTAATAGAATGCAAAATTTAATAAAAAGGATTATAGTTTTAGGTTCGGTCGTGCTTTTGGTTGTTTTGGCTTTCAAATATTGTCAGTTCAAAAAAGACGACGATTCTACAATCGATTATAATACCAATCTTATTCAGCAGCAAATTCTTAATGTTGGAAAGTTAGTTGTCACCGAAGGACATTTCTCAGAAGTGATTACCTATAAAAATCAACAGAAATATTTAATGGATATGGTTTCTTTTGAGAAGAAAGCATTAGTTGTTGTAAATGCAAATGTTACCGTTGCCTACGATTTGCATAAAATGAAATACGATATCGACGAAAAAAACAAAACCATTACGATTTTAAATATTCCCAAAGAAGAAATTACCATTAATCCTGATATTCAGTTTTATGATGTCGAACAAAGCAAACTAAATCCATTTACTGGCGACGATTACAATAAAATCAACAAATCGGTAAAAGCGAATCTGGCTAAAAAAATCGATAAATCTTCACTTAAAAGTAATGCCCAAAATAGGTTAATCAGCGAATTATCTAAGATATTGATTTTAACAAATTCTATGGGTTGGAAACTGCAATACAACGGAAAAACAATAGAATCTGATAAAGATTTTAACGAAGATTTGAAGTTATAAAAGAAAGGGACAAAGGTTTATTGTAGAAAAACTTTGCGACTTCGCGACTTTGCGAGATTAAAAAAAAAAACCTGCGTCCATCAGTTTAAATCAGTAAAATCCGTGGGCAAAATTTCCGCAATAACAAAAAAACTTCGCGACTTAGTGCCTTTGTGGCAAAGAACTATCAAAAATCAAATCCAATCCACCCGCAATTAAATGCGCGACTTCAGGACGTTTTTCTTTTAGTTGATCCAAATAAACCAAGACTTCCTGCAAAAGTTGTTTTTCTTCAGAATCTTTTAAAAGTTCAGCAATTTCTATAGAAAGCAACCAATCGTTTTGATGATTGTGTTTCAGTTTTTCAAAAACAGATTTCAGTTCAGATTTAGAATCTTTGTTTTCTCTAAGCATACGAACCGTTTGATATAAAACTTCTAAATCATCACGTTCGTCTGTATGTTTTGCTTTTATAGTGGTAGTTTTCGGAACATTATTAATAAGATCAAAACTATTTACATCGGCTGGACCGGAAAAAGCAGAAACTACTTTTTTGCCAATCGCCATATCATAATTTCCCCATTCTGGCTGAAACAAAATCGTTTCGCCATGCGTTACGGTACAATTTCTAAAACTGATTAAGATAATTTCTCCGTGTAAATTTCTTGAACCGGTTATGATTTCGCCTTCAACAATAATATTGCCTTCAAATTCTAATTTTACAGTTTCATTCTCGACAATACTATACGCTTGCAAATCCTTCGGACTCATATCTTCAATGGCTAAATTGAAACCTTTCAATTTTCCAATTGGACTTCCAAAGCCTTCAGGATGCGTTAAAGTTCCGTGGCCAACTAATTCTTTTTCACGGTAAGATAAAGCAGTTTTTCCCGTAGTCTGAATGTAAACCGGTTTTCCTTCTTCTTCCAGAACATTGGTAAAAACACCTGAAATTTGTAAACCTGTACTCAATTCAATAGTTCCTAAAGCATTTGAGTGAATTAGTTTTTTAATTCCGGAAAGTCCTCCGGTTCTTAAAGCCATTTTATTCGCAAACTCTTCAAGAATCAAACTCAAATAAGAGAAATTCGGCGTTACATAAAGTTGAGGCTGTAGCTGTGTAATATCAAAATTTTGATTCGCAGCCGAAATATCATAAGGGATTTTCTTTACGTTATCGGTCATACACCAGGCACTTTCTCCGATAGAAGAAAGTAATCCGGCGCCGTATATTTTTGGGTTTTCGACAGTTCCAATCAAACCATATTCTACTGTCCACCAATGTAAATTACGAATCTGGGCCATTTCAGATAATTCGCCCATATTATTTTGTAAATCGGCAACCGCTTTTTCCGCTTCATCGATTTTTTCCTGTGGCGTATCTTCTGCTTCTTTCAAAATAGAAAGCAAACGAATTGCTTCATACATTTGATAATCTTTGTGAGATGAAATGGCCTTGCATCCAATTTCACCAAAACGACGCAAATATTCTGCATATTCAGGATTTGCAATAATAGGAGCGTGGCCTGCACCTTCGTGAATAATATCCGGTGCAGGTGTATATTCAATATGTTCTAATTGACGAATATCTGAAGCGATAACCAAAACGTTGTAGGCCTGAAATTCCATAAAAGCATTTGGTGGAATAAATCCATCAACAGCAACTGCAGCCCAGCCAATTTCAGTCAGGATTCTGTTCATGCCGTACATGCTTGGAATAGAATCAATTTCGATTCCGGTTTTTTTCAAACCATCCAAATAAGAATGATGGGCAACTTTCGATAAATAATCTACGTTTTTGCGCATTACATAGCGCCAAACTGCCTGATTAATTGGCGTATAATCGCTATAATCCTGTGGTTTGATGAATTGCTTTAAATGTTTTGGCAATCTTTCTAATAACGGATTTGTTTCTATAGATGCATTCATTTTCGAAAACGTTGTAGATTAAGAATGTAAAATTACGAATTTAGCTCGCTAATTTTTGCTGTTCATCACAATATTTTTATTCGAAAGTAACTTTTATTGCGTTTTTATAGATTTTGAAGACAAATGATTTTAACAGTCATTATTTTCATAATTCACTTTCTCCAGTGTTTTTTCATATTTTTCGATTTCCTTTTTTGTCATCGAAGCTTCTTTTACATCAATTTTTAATTGTTTTTTTGTGTCGGGACTAATCCATAAACCAGTAAAAGTGTTTCCGGTTTTCTTTAAAATCATTACACCACTAAAACCGTGTTCTACTAAAACGAATTGATTTTCGATTTTTACATTCTGAGTAATGTTTAACTGAATCCAGCTTCCTGATTTGTCATAACGATACATGGCGGTATACATGAGATCTGCCGTGCATGGGTTTTCTTCTGTTTTAATATAAAATGTTACAGGATTTTTTGCGTCGACAGTGCCTTTGTACAAATTAAAGATAGGGGCTGTTTGTGCATTTAGATGATTTAAAAAGGAAAAGCAGATTATAAAAAACAGAATTGTCTTTTTCATGATTAAGAATTGGATTTGTTTTGATTTGGTTTTTAATAGCAATTTTGCTGATCAAATTTATTTAATAAAAACGGTAATCCAAATCTAATTGGTTATTTACTTTTTTAACTCATTTTCGGCATTTCTGAAATACTCGATTTTGTGATTGAACATATAAGCCATATTTGCTGCTCTCATTTTGGCTTCTTCTGTAATTGGTCCTGAAAATTGAGAATCAATTGTAGTATTAAAAAGTTGAATCCAGCGGTCAAAATGTGTTTTGTCTACCGGTAATTGCTTATGTGGCGGGAAAGGAGTTCCTGAATAAGCGCGGACATCAAATAAAATTGTTTGCCAAAAACCATACATTTTTTGCAAATGCACAGGCCAGCGATCTTGTAATTTATCATTAAAAATTGGCCCCAAAAGTTCATCCTTTCTAATGTTATCATAAAAAGAATCGACCATTAATTTTATGTCTTCTATGTTTGAAATATCTTTAAGAGTTGTCATGTTTTCTATTATAAAATGAATTGCAAAAATACGATATCTGCTGATTTATAATTTCTGATATTTATCATTTACATAATTATTTATTTTGTCAAACAGAAGATAAAATAATGATTGACAGATAAGGTAATATAGAGTTTTACGTTGATTTTATCATTTTATGATTATTTGAATTCTAAAAGTAAGGTTTTTATGTTTTTTAATTAAATTAAAGTATTTAAAATCAATGATTTGTGAAAAATATAGATAAGTTTTTGTAAGGTTTAAATTTCAAAATGATGTGTATTTGTAATGTAGGAAAAATATCATTTTAATTAAAAATATCATAATATTGATATGAATTAATAAAATTAATCTTAAAAAATAAGAAAAATTTAATTATCTAAAACCTCAAAACTATGAACAAAATTACCCAAAAACCACAAAACCGAATGAAGTTTATGCTAATGTTTTGCATTATTATGACTTCACTAATTAGTAAGACGACTGCACAGACCGTTACGCCGTGGATAACCTCAGGCGATCAAACGAAATTATTACAGCAACAAAGTACCGTAAACTTTGGAACCAATTCAGGCTCAAATCCTTCAACAGTTACTGTAAATCCATCAACAACCTATCAAACTATGGACGGGTTTGGTTACACACTTACGGAAGGAAGCTGCGAAGTGATTAGCGGAATGGCGGCCACTCAGCAAAATCAATTATTAAATGATTTGTATAATCCCACTACCGGATTAAACGCAAGTGTAGTTCGTATTAGTATAGGAGCTTCAGATTTAAGCAGTTCTTCTTATAGTTATAACGAAACTTCTGGCGATGTTAATATGAATAATTTTAGTCTTAACGGACCGGATTTAACCTATTTAATTCCCATTATAAAAAAGATAAAATTAATTAATCCGAACATTAAAATATTAGCAACTCCGTGGTCGGCTCCTCGTTGGATGAAAACAAATAATTCCTGGATTGGCGGAAGTTTGCAAACACAATATTATGCAGCGTATGCCAGATATTTTGTAAAATACTTTGATGCAATGCAGGCGCAGGGAATTTCAATTTGGGGAATCACACCTCAAAATGAACCTGAAAATCCGCATAACGAACCAAGTATGCTGATGAATTCTACAGAACAAAAGAATTTTATTAATCAACAACTTGGTCCGCAAATGGCAGCAGCTGGTTACGGAAACATAAAAATCATTGCTTTTGATCATAATTGCGATAATACAGCTTATCCTATTGATGTTTTAAATAACAGTGGTTATGTTGATGGCGCCGCATTTCACTTGTATTTAGGAAATATTTCAGCAATGTCAACAGTAAGAAATGCAACCAATAAAAACGTATATTTTACAGAACAATACACAGGATCGGGAGGAAGTTTTAGCGGAGATTTTGGCTGGCACATGCAAAATGTAGTGATTGGTAGTACAAATAACTGGGCAAAAACGGTTCTGGAATGGAATGCAGCAAATAACTCTGGTTTGGGACCGCGAACTCCGGGCGGATGTAACACGTGTTTAGGTGCAATTACGGTAAACAATAGTACAAGTTATACTAAAAATGTAGCGTATTATATTATTGGTCAAATTTCAAAATTTGTAAAACCGGGCGCTTTACGAATTAATTCTTCAAGTACAAACGGAAGTATTTTTTCTGTTGGATTTAAAAATCCTTATGGTTCGATTTCGCTTGTTGTATATAATTCAAGCGGATCAGCAAATACAATCAAAGTTGTTTCAGGGTCATCGGCATTTAATTATTCTGTACCCGCAACATCTGCTGTAACATTCAATTGGGCAGTAGGAAATCCTCCGGTTGAAAGTTTTCCGGGATATTACAATATTATTTCAAGAAACAGTAATAAAGGTTTGGATGTTGCAGATAATGCCACAATAAGCGGAAGCCGTATTCAGCAATATGATATTACAAATGGCGGAGGAAATAATCAACGTTGGAAATTTGTTTCTGACGGAAGTGGAAACTATTACATCATTGTAAAATCGACAGGAATGTATCTTGCGGTTGAAAATAATGGAACGGCAGATGGATTAAAAGTACAGCAAAAAACATTTTCTGCTTCTAACGAATTCAAATGGACAGTTACAAGTCTTGGAGGAGGTTATTATAAAATCATTAATTTAAATAGTGGAAAATCTCTTGATGTCGAAAATGTTTCTACTGCAAACGGGGCCAATATTCAGGTTTGGAGTTATACCGGCGGATTAAATCAACAATGGCAGTTTGTGCAGGTTGAATCTACAGCTAAAAAAGCTGTTGCAGAAGAACTTAATTCTCAATCAGATCTTTCAATTTATATCAATTCAACCAATGATTATTTAAAAATAAACACACCAAATTCGGGTTCTGGCGGTGTTGAGATTTACTCGGTTACCGGTCAAAATCTTTTAAAAAGAACTGTTGATTTTGTAAATGGAAGTGAAGCTGAAATTGAAATTTCAAAATTACCAAAAGGACTTTACATTGTGAAAGTTACAGACAGTAAAGGTTCTTATTCTAAAAAAGTTGTAAAACAATAATTTTTAAATTTCTGGATTCAATTAGTAATTTTATATTGAGTTTAAAGGCTGACTGATATTTATTTCAGGCAGCCTTTTGTTTTTAGCCAATTAACTGTGTAAACAAATCCTGATTGTCATTTAAATATTGAAACTCAAATCCGTTTTTGGTCATATTTAATTTAATATTCATAATGTCTTTTTTCTTTTTCAGTTCTAATCCAACAACTACAGAACCTACTTCTCGATTGTTTTTTTTATGAAATTGAAAATAAGTAATGTCATCATCTGGACCTAAAATGTTGTTTACAAATTCTTTCAATGCACCCGGACGTTGCGGAAACTGAATCATAAAATAGTGCATCAAACCTTCGTAAAGTAAAGAACGTTCTTTTATTTCAGCAGTTCTCTCAATATCATTATTACTTCCGCTAACGACGCAAACTACTTTTTTGCCTTTTATTTTGTCTTTATAAAAATCTAAAGCAGCAATTGTCAATGCTCCTGCCGGTTCAACAACCATTGCTTCTTCATTATACAAACGCAAAATTGTCGTGCAGACTTTTCCTTCGGGAACCAAAATAATATCGTCTAAATTATTTCTGCAGATATCAAAAGTCATGTCGCCAACTTGTTTTACGGCAGCACCATCAACAAATTTATCTATTGTGGTTAAAGCGGTGTTTTTATTTTGATCGATAGAAGTTTTCATCGAAGGCGCACCTTTGGGTTCAACCCCAATAATTTTTGTATTCGGACTCAAATGTTTAAAAACTTCAGATAATCCCGACGCAAGTCCGCCACCGCCAATTGGCACAAAAACATAATCAATATGTTCTTTATAGCTATCCAAGATTTCTAACCCAACAGTTCCTTGCCCTGCAATAACTTTTAAATCATCAAAAGGATGAATGAAAGTTTTATGATTTTTGATTGCATCTGCCGTTGCCGAAGCGTAAGCATCATCAAAAGTATCTCCTGTAAGTACAATTTCAACAAACGATTTTCCGAATAATTGTACTTGTTTTACTTTTTGTTTCGGAGTGGTTTTTGGCATGTAAATTTTGCCTTTTATCTCCAGTAAATTACAGGAATAAGCAACGCCTTGTGCATGATTTCCGGCGCTGGCACAAACAATTCCGGTTGCTTTTTCGGAATCTTTCAACGAAGAAATTTTGTTATAAGCACCCCGAATTTTATAAGAACGAACAATTTGCAAATCTTCTCTTTTTAATAAAATAGTTGATTTAAATTCATCTGAAAGATTTAAATTTTGCGTGAGTGGAGTAGCGGCAACTACATTTTCGAGCTGTTTTTTTGCGTTGATTACTTCGTTAAATAAAGTCATATTGTTTGTTTTTTTGCCACGAATTACACGAATTTTCTCTAATTTTTATCAGCCGGAAGCTAAATATTAATTCGTGCTAATTCATGAAATTCGTGGCTATTTTAAATTCATTAAATAAAAAAACCTCCCGATTGGGAGGTTTCATAAATTGTATTTGTTTACTTTTTTATATAACACCTCGCCATCATTGCTGAATTGCAATAATGCTGATAATAGCGATAATAATGTTACTAAAGTTTGTCATTTTGTTGTTGTCTGAATAACAAATGTATTAATTATTTTTTGAAATACTCAATCTCTGTTTTTAGTTTTTACAAAAACTGATTAACTGTGACTGAAAAACTTACTTCTTAACAGGCGGATATTGAGCCAAAACCTTGCTTACAATTTCTTGTATTCTGGCATCTTTTTTATCAATGTTTTTAGTTAAGGTTCCAATTCCTTCACCTTGCCAGATCATTTCTTTCTTTTTGGCATCGATTAAATCGATGTATAAAGTTCCTTCTGTAGAGGTAGAAACCGTTGTTTGGTTTCCTCCATACATCATGTAAGGATTCCAACCCCAGCCCCAGCCGTAACCCCAGCCAGCGCTAAACTGGTTTACATTTACTTGCTCTCTTGATTTAGTAAAAATATTTACTAATAAATCAGGATTTTCGCTTTTAGTAAAACCTTTTGCCTGCATTTCAGTATCTATTGCGTGAAGAATTCGTCTTTTATCCAAATCAGAAATTTCAACCTTGTCAATTCCCGGCTTAAAAAAAGCATACGTTTTATAAGGAGCAAAATCTACGTTTTTGTCGTAATCAGAATAAACACTAACAGTGCTGCAAGAGGCTAATATTAAAAGCAAAAAAACGGGTACTAATTTGAATGTTTTCATATAATTAAATTTTAATGTTCTCATTTTCTTTGTCAGGCTGAGCGTCCCGAAATTTCGGGACGCTCAGCCTGACATTATAATTAAAATAAACTTTCGTCGACTATATTAGGCAAAGTTACTTTTAATAAAGGCTGAACTTCCATCGCTCTTTTTATGGCAAAAATAGCTTCGTCATTTCTTGCCCAGCTTCGTCTTGAAATTCCGTTGTTAACATCCCAGAAAAGCATTGATGCTAAACGTTTTGAAGCCTCTTTAGAACCATCAAGAACCATACCAAATCCGCCGTTTATAACCTCTCCCCAGCCAACTCCGCCACCGTTATGAATTGATACCCAGGTTGCACCTCTAAAGCTGTCGCCAATCACATTTTGAATTGCCATATCGGCCGTAAAACGAGAGCCGTCATAAATGTTAGAAGTCTCTCTGTAAGGAGAATCCGTTCCGGAAACGTCGTGATGATCACGACCTAAAACAACAGTTCCAATTTCGCCTTTTGCAATCGCCTGATTAAAAGCTTCGGCAATTTTAATTCGGCCTTCAGCATCAGCATACAGAATTCTGGCTTGGGAACCCACAACCAATTTATTTTCCTGTGCGCCTTTGATCCATTTAATATTATCCTGCATTTGCTGCTGAATTTCATTTGGAGAAGTTTTCGCTAATTCTTCTAAAACCTGACTTGCAATAGTATCGGTTTTTTGTAAATCTTCCGGTTTTCCAGATGTACAGACCCATCTAAAAGGTCCAAAGCCATAATCAAAACACATTGGTCCCATAATATCCTGCACATAACTTGGATATTTAAAATCGATATTATTTTCAGCCATTACATCAGCACCGGCGCGCGAAGCTTCTAATAAAAAAGCATTTCCATAATCGAAAAAGTAAGTTCCTTTTGCGGTATGTTTGTTTATTGCTTTTGCTTGTCTGCGTAACGATTCCTGAACTTTTTCTTTGAATAAACCAGGATTATTGGCCATCATTTCGTTGGCTTCTTCGAAAGAAATTCCAACAGGATAATAACCGCCAGCCCAAGGATTATGCAATGAAGTCTGATCAGATCCCAAATCAATTTTGATGTTTTCTTTGTCGAAACATTCCCAAACATCAACCACATTTCCTAAATAAGCAATTGAAACTACTTCTTTATTGGCTTTCGCCGAATTGACTCTTTTTACCAATTCTTCTGTCGAAGTTACAATTTCGTTAATCCAGCCTTGTTCGTGACGAATTTTGGTAATCTTCGGATTTACTTCGGCGCAGACCGTAATACAACCTGCAATATTTCCGGCTTTTGGCTGCGCACCAGACATTCCGCCAAGTCCAGAAGTCACAAAAAGATTTCCTTCAGGATTTAATTTTATTTTTCTGAAACCATTCAAAACCGTAATCGTCGTTCCATGTACAATTCCCTGTGGGCCAATATACATATAACTTCCTGCGGTCATTTGTCCGTATTGAGAAACGCCAAGCGCATTCATTTTTTCCCAATCGTCCGGTTTTGAGTAATTCGGGATAACCATTCCGTTGGTAACCACAACTCTTGGCGCTTCAGCATGTGAAGGAAATAATCCCATCGGATGCCCTGAATACATCGTTAAAGTCTGCTCATCTGTCATTTCAGACAAATACTGCATGGTTAATAAATATTGCGCCCAGTTCTGAAAAACAGCTCCGTTTCCGCCATACGTAATCAATTCATGCGGATGCTGCGCCACGGCATAATCCAGATTATTTTGAATCATGTGCATAATCGCTTTTGCCTGCAATGATTTTCCAGGATATTCGTCGATTGGCCGCGCGTACATTCTGTAATCCGGACGCAAACGATACATATAGATACGTCCGTATTTTTCTAATTCTTCTGAGAATTCCTGAATTAATTCAGCGTGATGTTTGGCTTCAAAATAACGTAATGCATTTTTTAGAGCCAGTTTTTTTTCTTCTGCCGAAAGAATTTCTTTTCGTTTTGGAGCGTGATTAATCGCTAAATCGTATTGTTTTTTTGGAGGTAATATCGTTGGAATTCCCTGTTGTATTTCTTCTTTGAAAGTCATTTTTTTTAAGGTGCTAAGTTGCTAAGATTCTAAGTTACTAAGATATTTTAGTTAGATTAACAACAGATTAATTTGTTTTTTTTATTATGTCGCTCCGCTGGACTAAAGTTTTAGATTGTTGATTTTAGATTTTAGCAAAACGTAAGATTCAACATCTGAAATTATTATATGTCTAATTATGACGCCCCGCTGGGGCTAAAATTCTGAATGCTAATTGTATTTCTATAAATATTTCACTCCTCTGGAGTTAGCCTTGGAAAGGTGTAATATTTATAGAAAACAATATGCGTCAATTAATAAAGCTCCATTGGAGCGAAATATCTATCAATATTCAACCTGAAAATAATTATCTAATCATCAAATTGACACATTTTCTAATTAAAAACTAGGGATAACGAATATCCGACCTATGATAGGATTTGTAGATCCTAATTCTAAATTTTCTTGAGCGAATATCCATATGTAATTTTAGATTTTAGATTGATGATTTTAGATTTTCGAATTATCTAATTGACACATTTTTAGATTATCTAATTAAAAATAAACATCTTCATTAACACAAAACGGCATTTTTTTATTTTCAAAAAGCGCTATTATATTTTGTGCGGCGCAAACTGCCATTGCATTTCTGGCTTCGTATGTTGCGGAACCAATATGTGGCAAAATACAACAATTTGGCAATGATAATAAAGGATTGTCTTTTTTCATGGGTTCCGGATTAGTAACGTCAAGTCCCGCGCCCCAGATTATATTATTGGTCAGGGCATGAAACAAATCGTCTTCATTATGGAATTTTCCCCTTGCTGTGTTGATGAAAATAGAACTAGGTTTCATTTTTGCAAAAGCACTTTTATTAAAAAGTTCATTATTTTCTTCTGTATAATTAGAATGAACACTCAAAACATCACTTTTTGCAAGTAAAGTTTCAAAATCTACCAACTCCGTATTAAGTTCATTTTCGGCATTTTCATTATGAGAACGATTGTGGTAAATGATATTCATTCCGAAGGCGGCTTTGCATTTTTGGGCCATTTCAAAACCAATTCTGCCCAAACCGAATATCCCGAGTGTTTTGCCGTAGAGTTCTTGTCCTAAATTTGCCAAAGGATTAAAACTTCCCCATTCTCCGTTTATAATTTTTTTATGATTGTAAAATGACTTTCGGGCAACGCTTTGCATCAATAAAAAAGCAATATCCGAAGTTGCTCTGCTTAAAACATCAGGCGTGTTTCCCACAGGTATTTTTCGACTATTTGCGGATGAAATATTTACAGCATCAAATCCAACAGAAAACAAAGCGATACCTTTTAAATTAGGGCATTGCTGAAAAAAATCTTCATCAAAATTATTGGTTCCAACATTAAGAAGCGCATCATTTTCCTGACAGATTTTGATGAATTCATCTCTTGATAATACATTCTCTGTTGGATTTATGGTAAGATTGATGCCTCTTTCCCGAAGTAATACAATGCCGGCCTCTGGTATATTTTTATTTATAAAAACGTTCATTTTTGTTTAGATTTTTAGATGTTAGATAGTTAGACTTCTTAGATTTTTTGAAGTTGAAAATCATATCTATCTTTAATGAGGTTAGTTTAATTTAAAATTCTCTTTCAATAATTATCTAATTATCAAATTGGCACATTATCTAATTCGTTTTCCTGATTTGTCCTGTATTTTTATCAAACCCGTACGGACAATGACGGCAGCCGCTTTTACAGCAATAACCGCGTTTTAAATGGTGTTTTTCGGTAAAGCATTTATAACCTTCGAGCGTATAGTAAAAATCTTCGCCTTCGATTAATTTATTTTCATTACTTTGCTCTTTCATAAATCTGCTTCGGTCGTGTTTTTATTTCATTAAAAATCAAAAATAAATAATTGATTGTGATTTTAATGAAATCTTATAATTTTATATCTACAAATTTATAAACTTTACAGCTAATGTTTCTGATTGTTGCTAAATATTTAATTCCGAAAGGATATCGCGGAATGGCTGTGTTTCCGTTTGTATTGATGAAATATGATTTGGATAAAGCGAATATGATTTTTGTGAACCATGAAAAGATTCATTTGAAACAACAAAAAGAAATGCTGATTCTGCCTTTTTTTATCTGGTATTTTCTCGAATATTTATTCCGTTTAATTCAGTATAAAAACAAGGATTTGGCTTATCGAAATATTAGTTTTGAAAGAGAAGCTTACACAAAAGAAACCGATCTTGACTATTTGAAAAACCGATCTTTTTTTCAGTTTCTGAATTACATCAAATTAAAATAAAATCATTTTGAACCAGAATATCGATATCAATTTTCCTAATGATATTTCTTTGACAATAAAGCGTGAAGACTTAAATCATCCGTTTATTTCAGGGAATAAATTAAGAAAATTAAAATACAATTTACTTCAGGCGAAAGCCGAAAACAAAACCACTTTACTAACTTTTGGCGGTGCTTTTTCAAATCATATCGCTGCGGTTGCGTATGCAGGAAAAGAGCAGGGTTTTAAAACTATCGGAATTATTCGGGGCGATGAACTTTTTGATAAAATTGAAGAAAATCCAACCTTGAAATTTGCTCAGGAAAACGGAATGCAATTTGAGTTTGTTTCAAGAGAAGATTATCGAAATAAAAGTGAAATTTCTTTTATAGAAAAATTTAAAGAGAAGTTTGGTGATTTTTATTTAGTTCCTGAAGGCGGCACAAATGAACTTGCCGTAAAAGGCTGTGAAGAGATTTTGACAGATGAAGATGCGGTTTTTAATTACGTTTGCTGTGCGGTTGGAACGGGCGGAACTATTTCGGGACTAATAAATAGTGCATTGCCAAATCAGAAAATTTTAGGGTTTCCGGCGTTAAAAGGTGACTTTTTAATCGATGGAATTCGTATTTTTGCACAAAAAGATAACTGGGAAATAATTACTGACTATCATTTTGGAGGTTATGGCAAGATAAATTTAGAATTAATTGAATTTATTAATGCTTTTTTTGACGAAAATAAAGTGCCCTTAGACCCAATTTATACAGGAAAGATGTTTTTTGGCGTTATAGATTTAATCTCTAAAAAATATTTTCCTCCGCATTCAAAAATTTTACTCATTCACACAGGCGGATTGCAGGGAATTGAAGGAATGAATTTAAAATTGAAGCAGAAGAAATTACCAATACTCAAAACGAATGTTTAAAAAAATTATAATACTCTTTATAATAGCAGCTTTGGCAAGTTGTTCTTCGAGTAAACCGGCGATTGCAACAACTAAAAAAGCAGCGTCAGTGCAGAAACCGAGGGTGGCGACTACTAAAAAAACGACCGATTCAAGACCAACTGTAAAAAAATATCCAACTACAAATAATACAACCGAAGTTATTCAGTCTACTTCAAAAACGGTTGTAACCAGCAATGTAATTACCGATTATGTTTTGCAATACAAAGATATTGCAATGGGAAATATGCAAAAATATGGCATTCCGGCAAGTATTATTCTGGCTCAGGGAATTTTAGAATCGGGAGCCGGGAAAGGCGATTTAGCAATGGAAGCCAATAATCATTTCGGAATAAAATGCCATAAAGACTGGCTGGGAGAAAGTGTTCGACATGATGATGATTCCTCTCAGGAATGTTTCAGGAAATATACAGAAGCTTCAGAATCGTATAAAGACCACGCTTTATTTTTGGTTGGCAAAAACAGGTATGCGACTTTATTTACTTACGAAAAAGACGATTATAAAGCCTGGGCAAAAGGCTTAAGAGCTGCAGGTTATGCCACAGATCCTAATTATCCGGATAAATTAATAAGTTATATCGAGCGTTATAATCTGCACCAATACGATTGTCAGGTAACGGGAAAAAATTACAAACCTTTTGATAAATCAGTTACGAGTTCAACTTCAACTAAAACGAGTTCAGGTTCAACCAAAAGTTCTAATTCAAATTCAGACGATCCCAATTTATATGTAGTGCAGCAAGGAGATACATTATATTCTATTTCAAAAAAATTCAATGTATTAGTTGATGATTTGAAACGGAAAAATAATCTTTCAGACAATGCACTTTCAATTGGACAAAAGTTGAAAGTGAAATAAATTATATAAAATCAAAAAATACAAATAGATATTGGATTAGTCTGCTTCAAAAATCTAAGAAGTCTAACGATCTAAAATCTAAAAATCTAAAATAAAAATGATCTATAAAAGAAGTAGTCAGCTTTTTGCTGAAGCAGAAAAAGTAATTCCGGGAGGAGTAAATTCGCCAGTTCGTGCTTTTAAAGCAGTTGGAGGAACTCCTATTTTTGTAAAAAGTGCCAAAGGTGCTTATTTGTATGATGAAGACGGAAATAAATTAATAGATTATATCAACTCTTGGGGACCAATGGTTTTGGGTCATGCGTATCAGCCGGTTGTTGATGCTGTAATCGAAAAAGCAAAACTGGGAACTTCATTTGGAATGCCGACAGAATTAGAAACTCAAATCGCTGCTTTGGCTGTTTCTATGGTTCCGAATATTGATAAAATAAGATTTGTAAATTCAGGTACAGAAGCTTGTATGAGCGCGATTCGTTTGGCTCGCGGATTTACAAAAAGAGATAAAATCATCAAATTTGCAGGCTGTTATCACGGACATTCTGATTCATTTTTGATTCAGGCCGGAAGTGGAGCTGTAACTTTTGGATCACCAAATAGTCCGGGCGTTACAGAAGGAACTGCAAAAGATACTTTGTTGGCAAAATACAATGATTTAGAGAATGTAAAAACTTTAATAGAAGCCAATAAAAACGAAATCGCAGCTATTATAATTGAGCCGGTTGCCGGAAATATGGGATGTATTCCACCTCAAAAAGGTTTCTTGCAGGGTTTAAGAGATTTGTGTACCGCAAACGGAATTTTATTAATTTTCGATGAGGTAATGACTGGTTTCCGTTTGGCTCGTGGCGGAGTTCAGGAATTGTATAATATCAATGCTGATATCGTTACTTTCGGAAAAGTAATTGGTGGAGGTTTACCTGTTGGCGCTTTTGCTGCAAGAGAAGAAATCATGAATCATCTTGCACCGCTTGGACCAGTTTATCAGGCAGGAACATTGTCTGGAAATCCTTTAGCGATGGCTGCAGGATTGGCAATGTTGCAATCGTTAGATAATGACCGTGAGATTTTTACCCGCTTAGAAGAAAAAACAGCTTATCTGGAAGCAGGAATCGATAAAGTTTTAAAAGGAAATAATGTTATTTTTACGATTAATAGAGTAGGTTCTATGATTTCGGTACATTTTGATGAAAATCCGGTTGTCGATTTTCAAACGGCTGCAAAAGGAGACAATGAAACGTTTAAGAAATTCTTTCATGGTTTGTTAAACGAAGGTGTTTATATTGCGCCATCAGCTTACGAAACCTGGTTTATAACAGATGCATTAACGTATGAAGATTTAGATTTTACAATAAATGCGATTGACAAAGTTTCAAAGACATTTTAATAAATCAAAAAAGAGGCTTTTAAAGCCTCTTTTTTTTTGATCTCACTTACATTTTATCTTTTCGATGATCTTTCATTTTGTCTTTGTGCTCTTTTTGAATTGCTTCCCATTTTTTGTATTGGTCGGCTGTTAAAATAGATTTCATTTTTGCATCTGTTGCTTTGTGATCTTCTTCCATTTGTTTTTTCATGGCTTTTCTTTCAGCATCAGTTGGTTTTGCATCAGAATCTTTTCGGCTCTTTTTCAGCATTTCCATTTTAGTGCTTCTTTCAGATAAAAGTTGACCAACTTGTTTTTGCTGATCTGCATTTAGGTTTAAATCTGTTGTCAATTTTTGCAAATGTGCCTGATCGCGTTCTTGTGGAGATTTCATATCTCTATGACCTTTATGATCTCCTTTTCCTTTATGGTCTTTATGCTCTTTTTTTAAAGCCGTCCACTTTGTGTATTGATCAGCATTTAAAATAGATTTCATTTTAGCATCGTTAGCTGCTTTTTCAGTTTCCATTTGTTTTTTAAAAGCTTCTCTTTCTGCATCAGTAGGTTTTGTTTTACTGTCTTTTCTGGCAGCTTTAAACTTTTCTGCTTTGGCACTTCTTTCAGCCAATAATTGTTTTACCTGATCTTGTTGTTTTTTATCCAGACTCAATTCAGAAGTCAGTTTTTGTAAATGTTTCTCGTTACGTTGTTCCGGAGTTAAATTTTCTCTTTGATCACGTGTTGATTTCTGATTGATGTCTTGTGCAAAACTTACTACTCCAACGAATAATAAAGCCGCAATAAATAATTTTTTCATAATTCGTTTTTTTTAGATTATAGCATTTAGACTTCAAAGAGTTTGCTAAGTTTAATGCGATTGTCAGATTTATCTTTTATTTAACAAAAACTATTAATGAAAATATAAAGTTGATAAAGAAATAAAAAAGAGGCTTAATTGCCTCTTTTTATAAACTATAATTAGTTGTTTTCTTTTTTATATTCTCTCATTTTTTCTCTGGCTTTTTCTTTGTTTTTTTCTTGCAAAGCATGCCATTTTGTATACTGATCTGCAGTTAAAATAGATTTCATTTTAGCGTCGTTTGCTTCTTTTTCAGCTAGCATTTCTTTTTTAAAAGCTTCTTTTTCTTCAGCAGTTGGTTTTACATCACTATCTTTTTTTGCCTGACGGGCTTCTTTAAATTTTTCGGCTTTAGCACTTCTTTCAGCCAGTAATTGTTTTACCTGAGATTGTTGATTTGCATCTAAACTTAATTCAGATGTTAATTTTTGCAATTGTTTTTCATTGCGTTGTTCAGGAGTTAATCTTTCTCTTTTTTGATCAGCATCTTGTGCAAAACTTGCTGCTCCAACGAATAACAAAGCTGCAATAAATAATTTTTTCATGATTTGTTTTTTTGAGGTTATAGTAATTAGACTTTATTCAATTGAATAGGTTTAATCTGATAATCAGAATTGTAGTTTTTAACAAAACGAAAAATGGATTAGCAATATTGTATTTTTATTTTCAATGGTTTTTTAATTCCGTTGAATCATGATGTTTTACAAGAATAGGTTTTTAAATTTGTTAGTGCATTGACAATTTCAAAATAGAATTACCAGAATAAAATATGGAAGAATTATTTAATAAGAAAAATAAAAACCGTGTTCTTAAAGCCGTGAATGGCGAAATGTCTTATCAAAAATTAACGGCTGCCGAATTACATCAATTTGTACAGCATTGGAATTATGATGACGGAATTGAACCTTTTGAATGGATTATCAAACAAAAACATCTTGATAAAGGAACAGCGCTTTGTTTGTATTGGATGCTGCAGCCGGATTATTTCTGTAAATTCAAAAACGAAGAGGAAATAAAAGAAGATACCAATTATGAGACTTATCAAATAGTAAAAGAAATTGAAGAAAGATATACTTCGGGATTTTATGAAGATAAAAATTTTTCTTTTGATCCTAAGGAAGAGTTTTTTGATGAAAATTCTAATGCTAAATGCATTCCTGAAGAAATGAAGGTAAAATCACCAGGAACTGTTTTTGAAAGACAAGATATTGAGTTTGCTCTTTTAAGAAAGCCCAGTGAAAAGGAATTAAAAACAATTAATAGCAAGATAGTCGATGCTATAAAGATAATTCAGATCTCAAATCCTGATTTTATTTATGATCACGCTGATGATGCTATTAACGCTATAATTGAAAGTGTTGAATATTGGAAAACGAAAGAATTGGGAAAGATAAAAATTAAAAACCTGTCTTATTTATGGATGGATTGTGTGCATAAAAAACATAATTGGGATTGGATTATTTGGGATTGGGAAACGGGAAATAATATTGGTGTTACAAATGCTACAAAAGAATTAACCTCTTTGGAAAATACTATCATAAATCATACGATAGATGGATTTCAGCAATCTTCGATAATTTCAGATTTATATAAAGATTTGGCAGGAGTAAATAATTTTTATGATTTAAAAAAAGATCCTTACAGCGGAATTGGTTTGCTTTTTAGTACAGATCATTTGAAATTTAGAGAATAAAAACTCATGGTATTAAGAAAAATTACAGTCGAAGGTAATGTCTATTTATACAAATTAATAAATGGATTTAAGATGAGAAAATTACTTCAAAAATAATTGCTTACCTTAGTAAAACCAGAAGTTAAAACCCAAAAACAAATCTTATGAATAACAAAATCGCCTTTTTTTCGACACAGCCTTACGATAAAGAGTTCTTTAATAAGTATAATACTGATTTTGGGTTTGAATTGGATTTTTACGAAACCCAGCTTAATCCTCAAACTGTTGTTTTAATTGAAAAAGCTGAAATTGTCTGCGTGTTTGTAAATGACATTGTAAATGAGGCAGTCATTAAGCAGCTGGCAGAAAAAAATGTGAAAATTATCGCCTTGCGTTGTGCCGGTTTTAACAATGTCGATTTAGAAGCGGCCAAAAAATACAATTTAAAAGTGTGTCGCGTTCCTGCATATTCACCTCAGGCAGTTGCAGAACATGCTATGGCTATGATTTTAACCTTAAACCGAAAAACGCACAAAGCCTATAACAGAGTTCGTGAACAAAACTTTTCCCTAAACGGCTTATTAGGTTTTGATCTATTCGGAAAAACAATTGGAATTATCGGAACGGGAAATATAGGAAAAGCTTTTGCTAAAATTGCTTCAGGTTTTGGATGCAAAGTTTTGGCTTATGATATTGTAACGAACGCCGAAATGGAAAAAGACGGAGTAAAATTTGTTTCACTTGAAGAGATTTTCAAAACGAGTGATATTATTTCTTTGCATTGTCCATTAAATGAGCAGACTAAACATATAATCAATAAAAAATCTATTGATGAAATGAAAGACAGCGTTATGATTATCAATACCAGCCGCGGCGGATTAATTGAAACGGCCTGTGTTATTGAAGGTTTAAAAGAAGGTAAAATTGGTTATCTGGGAATCGATGTTTACGAACAGGAAGAAAAACTATTCTTTAGAGATCTTTCTGCAGATATTATTCAGGACGATGCGATTCAGCGTTTGATGAGTTTTCCGAATGTTTTGGTAACGGCGCACCAGGCCTTTTTTACCAACGAAGCTTTAACGCAGATTGCTTTGGTTACTTTTAATAATATAAAATCGTTATTGGCTGAAAATGATATTGAAAATAAGGCTGCATTGCTGGTTTGAAAAAACTAAATTGAATCAGACAACGTAAAGTTGAAAACTTTTTAAAATCTAAAATGATGAAAAAACAAATTCTAATAATAATCACAATTCTAACCCTATATTCCTGCCAGAATAAGGATAAAAAGGACTCAAATATCATTAAAACAATTGTTCAGGATACTTTATCCAAAACAGTTGCCGGAACTGCCGATTTAAGCGAAGCTCCGCCCAGAGATGATAAAGCGGTCAAATTAATTAGAAAACAGCTTTTAGTTTTACTAAAAAAAGATTTACCTGCAATGACAAAAGAAGATCGCTTTTTTTATTACGAGGCATTTGATTTAAACAATGATAAGAAAAATGAATATTTTGTAGGTTTCTCAAATCCTTATTTTTGCGGAAGTGGAGGCTGTTCTGGATATATTCTGAATAACGACGGAAGTTTAATTAATTCGTTCACCGTAACTGATTTTCCGATTTATATAGTGAAAAATTCTTCTGAAAAATTTCAGGATTTAATTTTTAAAAGTAAAGGTACTTTTTATACCATGAAAATGAAAAACGGAAAATATCCTTCAAATCCTTCTGTTCAGGAAGTTTGGAAAGGAGATATTTCAAAAGAAACGACGAAGGTTTTGGATATTAATTCTAAAAAGCTGGAGAAGTATTCGTTTTAAAAAGTAAGCCCGACATGTTTTAAAACCTGTCGGGTTTGAAATCATACTTCGAAAGCCATTCTAAATCTTCTTTGTATAAATCTTCCTGAGAAATAACTTTTCCCTGTTTTATATCTTCTTCACTTTTTTTAAGAATATCTAATTCATATTGTTCTAATTGGTAAATTTTTGAAGTACTCATGATTAAACGACTTTTAGTTGATTTACTCGAATTTAATTAAATTGCCTTCAGAAAATTCTGAGTTATATTGCTTAAATAAAACTTTTCGTGCTTGATCTCCGGCTTTAACTATTTTTGATTTAGATTGAAAACATATTTGAGAGAAAATGTTAACTGAATCTAGTTCTATTTTAGAATTATAAAATTTGATTGTTGCTATTAATTGTTTTGTTGCATCTTTTCTTTCCTTACTTCTATTTCTTGGCTTAACATCTTTTGATTCAATAAAATAAATGTTATTATTTTCGAATATTGCCCAATCACATTTTTTTGAATCTTCATTTTTCATAATTGAATATTCGTTTTCTAGAAATAAAATCTCTTTCGAGTTTTCATTTTCCAGACAGAGATTCCAATATTCTTCTTCACTTTTAAATTGAACAATAGAGTCTTTAATTTCTTCAAGATAGTAAACGGAATCTTCTAATGTTTTATAACAAACATCTTTTTTTAAATCAGGAAAATTGGCTAATAATTCTTCAGCACTCATAAATCTAATAATTTATCAAATTCATCAGCAAAAGTATCAGAAACAGAATCTATCATATTATCTGCGATTTGCCCTAATTTATCATCCATTATCAATTTTGCTTTCCCATTTTTTAACTCATAAGCAATAAAATTTTTGGGGTTTAACCAAGACTCTTTTTTTACAATTTTATTTACTTCTTTCGGTTTTTTTTGTCCTTTATCATAGGCCAACAATAAATTATTAATAGAAGCTAGAACAAAAGGACTATGTGTAGTTACAATTAAATTCTTTCTGTCAACTAAACAATTCTTAACTAAATATTTAATGAGTTCATGTTGAGCTTTAGGATATAAGTTTAGTTCAGGTTCTTCAACAACAAAATTAAAATTGTATTCTTCCTTCAATGATTTTGAATATTCAACTAATAGTAAAATTGGAATAATAGATTGCAGCCCTGAAGCAGATTCTAATAAATCAATTTTTTCAGTTTTATTATGATATATATAAGATGTTTGTCCTTCTCTTTTATATTTTAATTTCTTATCTATGATGTTTAATGGTAACTCTTTAATTGTGTTGATGGCTTTTTCATATTCTTGTCCACTATTCAATAAATATTTAGGAATTTGGATGTTGTTATTTAAAAGTCCTAAAATGTTTGTGTGAATTATATGGAGAAAATTTCGCTCAGTTGGAATATAGACAGAATCGAATAAATAAAAATTGGGAAAAAGTGATATTATATCTTCGAATAATTCAATGTAACTTTCAGTCGAATTATTTTTTTTCAGAATTTCAAAAATTACCTCTATTTGTTGAATAGATAATTCTTCATTTTTATTTTTATTTCGTAAAAATGTTTTAAATTTTATCAATTGTTCCTTGTCTTTGAAAAAATTCATTAACTCTTTATCATGTAGAAGTAAATGTAAATTTAAATGGACTGTTATAAGTTTTTTAAAATCATTTTCTGTTTTTATAACAATATCTTGAAGTTCATTATACTTCTGGAAAATTATATCTTTTTCAGAAATTTTGTTTTTAACAGTATTAAATAATTTTTCACTTTCAATACGTTCAGCTTTTAGTTTTTTATAGCTTATAATGTGATTTTGAATATTGTTTTTAAACGATTCATTATTTAAGTATGTAAATTCAAAAGGATTTTTTTTTGATCCTACATTTGTATAAGTTATAATTGTATCCTCTTTTAAATTAGAAAAAATATTATATTTTTTTAATTCATCCTCGAAGAGAATTTCATCTTTGCTTCTGAAATCTTTATCTTCAAGAATTGCAATCAACTTAGCCAAAGTGCTTTTCCCAGAAGCCTGAGCACCAATAAACGTAACCATTTCTCTAACTTCGATTTCAATATCTTTTAGAGGTCCGAAATTTTTAACAATAAGTTTTGCTCTTTCCATGTTTTCAAAATTAAGGAAAATTTTTATATATGAAAAAGGAGCTTAAATAAAAGCTCCTTTTTAAATTTAATATTATTTCAAAGGAATTTATTCCACCAACTCAACAAATTTAAACTCACCTTCAACAGCCACTTTAGTCAAACCGTGTTTAGATAAGTTTTTCATAGACGCATCCCATTTTTTACCGCTTAAATTTGCAGTAATTTTTAATTGCTGAAGATCCATTTTATTTTCATTTCCTTTCAATAAATCTACGATAAATTTCTCTTCATCAGATAATTCAACCTGAGCTTGTTTTTTCTCCGGACGCATTTGCGGAAACAATAAAACTTCTTGAATCGATGCATTGTTAGTTAAATACATAATCAAACGATCCATACCAATTCCCATTCCAGAAGTTGGCGGCATTCCGTATTCTAATGCTCTTAAGAAATCCTCATCGATAATTCCGTTTGCTTCATCATCACCTTTTTCAGAAAGACGCATTTGATCTTCAAAACGCTCACGCTGATCAATTGGGTCATTTAATTCAGAATATGCATTTGCAATTTCTTTACCGCAAACCATCAATTCGAAACGCTCCGTAAGCTCAGGATTATCGCGGTGTTCTTTACATAAAGGTGACATTTCTTTAGGATAATCGGTAATGAAAGTTGGCTGAATATAATTTCCTTCGCATTTAGCTCCAAAAATTTCATCAATCAATTTTCCTTTCCCCATTGTTTTATCCACGTCGATTCCCATTCCTCTTGCAGCTTCAAACAATTCGTCTTCATTTTTTCCTGAGATATCAAAACCGGTAAAATGTTTAATAGAATCTGTCATTGTAACACGAGCGTAAGGCGCTTTAAAGTTAATTTGGTGTTCACCAAAAGTAACCTCGCTTGTACCGTTTACGGCAATCGCACAATGCTCAAGCAAACCTTCAGCAAATTCCATCATCCAGTTGTAGTCTTTGTAAGCTACATATATTTCCATAGCGGTAAATTCAGGATTATGCGTTCTGTCCATTCCTTCATTTCTAAAGTTTTTAGAGAACTCATAAACACCTTCAAAACCACCAACAATTAATCTTTTTAAATACAATTCATTTGCAATACGCATGTAAAGCGGAATATCAAGCGAATTATGATGCGTAATAAACGGACGCGCAGCAGCTCCACCAGCAATTGGCTGTAAAACCGGAGTTTCAACCTCAAGATATCCGGCATCGTTAAAATAACCACGCATTGCGCTAAATAACTTAGTACGTTTGATAAAGTTTTCTTTAACTTGTGGATTCACTGTTAAATCTACATAACGCATTCTGTAACGCAATTCAGGATCTGTAAAAGCATCGTGAACGTTTCCTTCTACATCAACTCTCGGTAAAGGAAGCGGACGTAACGTTTTACTCAAGAAAGTAAATCCGCTAACACGAATACATTGCGCACCAACTTGTGTAGTGAATAATTCACCTTCAATACCAATAAAGTCACCTAAATCGGTTAGTTTTTTAAATACCGTGTTATATAAAGTTTTATCATCACCTTCACACAAAACATCGCGATTTACGTACAATTGTATACGTCCTTCGCTATCCTGCAATTCAGCAAAACAAGCTTTTCCCTGATCTCTCACGCTCATCAAACGACCCGCAACGATAACCTTCTTACCTTCTTCAAACGATTCCTTTATCTGCTTCGAAGTATGATTTACAGGAAAAAGATTAGCCGGATAAGGATTGATTCCTAAGTTGCGCAAGTTTTGAAGTTTTTCTCTTCTAATGATTTCTTGTTCTGATAATGCCATTTTGTGCTCTTTTTTTAAGTGTGCAAAGATAAAGAAAAGAAAGTAGATTTCAGAATGCAGTTTTTAGATTTTTTGCAGCAGAAATTTATCGTATTTCAATCATCTTCAGTCCCGCTATTCACTTGTATCTTTTTTGCAGAAAAAGCAAAAAAGGATACCGCTTCTATCGGGGCTAGATTAGAGGTTTTGGTTTTTAGTAGAGGTTTTTGCTGGAGTGTCTACGCAATCTTGTCATTCCGAGGAACGAGGAATCTTCGCAAGTAGCTCCACAAACAAAATCGCCAATCTTTGCAGAGTTTCTTGCGAAGATTCCTCGTTCCTCGGAATGACAAAACAGTCAATTGAATATTATTTGATAAAAAGAAAAACCGAAAAGAAACCTTAGTATCTTAGCATCTCACAACCTCAGAACCTTCCAAAAAATGAAATTCATAAAAGCCTTTGTAACTCTATTTCTGGCAACAAGTTGCCAGGTCACAGAAACCATCACAATTAATCCGGACGGGAGTGGAAATATTGAAGTAGTACAGCTTCGTGATGAAAATAGTTATATGCAATTAGCGGGCGAAAGTTATTCTCATGAAGAAGCTTTTAAAGATACAACCTATGTTTTTAAAGAATATATTGAAAAATACAAAGAGAATTTTTTAAAGTATACGCCCGAAGAGCAAAAGCTATTTCAGAAATATTCTAATGTAAAAGTGCATATTAAAGAAAGCTCTTTCGAAAAAGAATTTAAAAATGTTTTTTCGTTTGATTTTGGTAAAGTTTCGGAAATTCCGGATTTGTATAAAACAGAAAATTATGCAGGTGATATAAAGTATAATTATGCCTTAACTGCCGAAAGTCATTATTATAAGGTTGAGTATGCTTTTGATGGAAAAGTTTTTAAGCGCCTGGTTTCTATTACAGATCCTGTCGAACTTCAAAAAACAAAAGATGAGTTTAAGAAAACGGGCTCTAAATATACTTCTTTAAAGCAGACACAAACTTATACGCTTCGCTATCATTTTCCGAAAAAAATAAAATCCGTTTCAAATGAAAAAGCCATTATTAGTCAGGATAAAAAAACTTTTACTGTCGAATTTCCACTTTTAGATTGTTTGCAAAATCCGGAAATGACAAGTTTGGAATTGGTTTTAGAATAAATTCAAATAATTATCAAAAGAAAGTATCTTCGCTGCTCACTAATCTAAATCTGAAATATGAAAAAATATTTACTTTATTTCCTTGTTGCATTATGTATCTCAAGTTGTACGATTAAAGAAAAAATGATAATAAATGAAGATGGTTCAGGATCTTTTTCATACGGTTTTGACATGGCAGAAATGTATAAAATGGGAATGAAAAGCACTGATACCTTAAATAATAAAAAGGTTATAGACACTTCTTTTAATTTTAAAGAACTTTTTGACAAGGCAAAAGATAGTATTGCAAAACTGCCTGCTGCTGATAAAGAAATGCTTAAAGTACTTGAAAATTTTAAAATTAATTTAAAAGTAAACGAAGAACAAAAGCAAATGGAATATAATATGACATTTGATTTTAAAAATTTAGACAGCATTCAAAAAATGGCATCTGCAACACAAGCTATGGAAAAGCTTGCACTTTCTGATAAAAAACGACTTGGAGCATTGAGTGCAGCGCCAAAATCGGAGAGTAATAATGCAGCATCGTTTATTTATGATGGAAAATCTTTTGTAAAAACGATTGTTTCTTCAGAGGATAATAAAAAGACAGCTAAGCCTAAAAAGAAAAACAAAAAGAAAGAAGACGATCCTTTTTTGAAAAAAATGGATGATATGCTTAAAGAATGCAAATATTCTATGGAATATCATTTTCCGAAAAAAATAAAAACAGTTTCTTTAAAAAATGCAGTAATTGCAACAGACAGGAAAAGTTTTATTTATGATGTTCCTTTAGAAAATATGCAAGAGAATACCGATATGGAAATAGGTTTTAAAGTACTATTTGAAGATTAAAAACCAAAATTGCAAAACCATATTCTTTAAAATAGTCTTCGTATATTTGATAAAAAAATTAACCACGATGAAATTATATAAATTACTTAGTTTTTCTTTTTTATTAGCAACCTTAACAAGTTGCACTTTCACCGAAAATATTTATGTAAGCGATAACGGAACCGGAAAATTTGCTCTCGACATGGATGGTTCTGCGTTAATGGAAATGGCAGGAGATCAGCTTGGAAGCCAAATGGGAGCAGATGCCAAAAAAAATATTGATTCAACTTTTACCTTCAAACAATTATTGGCAGATAAAAAAGACAGCATCGCAAAATTATCTCCAGAGGTTCAAAACGAAATTAAAAAACTGGAAGATCTTACGGTTAACCTGAAAATGAATGGTGAGAAAAAAGAATTTCTGATGGCATTTTCAAAAGATTTTAAAAACGTAAACGAATTGCAGGATGTTTTACAAGCCATGAGTACACTTCAAAAATTAGAAGGAGGCTCAAACGCTTCAAATCCTTTTGCAGGTGGTTTGGGAAAAAATAATAGTATATTAAGTTATACTTACGACGGAAAGAAATTTACGCGTAAAGCAATAATCGACAAACAAAAATCAGCCGAAAAGGCTAAAGATAGTGCTGCAGATATGTCAAATATGATTTTTGCATCTTCTAATTATATTTTAAAATATCATTTTCCTAAGCGAATTAAAAAGGTATCAAACCCAAGCGCTTTGTTTAGCGACGATAGAAAATCAATTACATTACAATACTCTTTTACGGATTATATGGAGAATCCTGACAAACTTAACTTTGATGTTGAGTTTGAAAAATAATTAAAATGAATAAAAAAATTCAACTTCAAGATTTAGGAAGTAAAGATTATAAATCGACCTGGGAATATCAGGAAGAACTTTTTAAAGACATAGTCGACTTAAAAATTAAAAATAGAAGAGAGGAACTAGAATTAGAAACTCCAAATTATTTATTGTTTGTCGAACATCCGCATGTTTATACTTTAGGTAAAAGTGGAGATCTTGAAAACTTGTTGTTAAACGAAAAACAACTTGAAGCAAAAGGAGCAACTTTTTATAAAATCAATCGTGGCGGCGATATTACCTATCACGGACCGGGACAAATTGTAGGTTATCCTATTTTAGACTTAGAAAATTTCTTTACAGATATTCATAAATATTTACGTTTTCTGGAAGAAGCTATCATTCTGACTTTAGAAGAATATGGTTTAAAATGTGGCAGAAGCGAAGGTGAAACGGGCGTTTGGTTAGACGTTGAAACTCCGTTTGCACGTAAAATATGTGCGCTTGGTGTACGCGCTTCACGCTGGGTTACAATGCACGGATTTGCTTTAAACGTAAATGTTGATTTAGGTTATTTTGATAATATAATTCCATGTGGAATTCGCGGAAAAGGCGTTACTTCCTTACAAGTTGAACTTGGTGTAGAAAAAGTTGACGAAGACGAAGTAAAATCGAAAATTGTAAAACACTTGACTGAATTGTTTGAAGCTGAATTTGTTAAATAGTTTCAAAAAAAATAAAATATGGAAAATGCTGAAGAAAATAACAATTATAGAATTGATGTTCCTTCAGCATTTTCAACTGTTTTTTCTCATTTTTACTTCGCAGAAAATAAAACAGCTTTTCCAATAACAAAAACATTATTGCCAAGTTTTCAGACTATTTTGGTTTTTAACTTCGGTACAAAATCTTTTTTAAAATCAAAACAAAATACCGTTTTACAAGTGGAGAAATGCATTGTTTTAGGACCAATAAAACAGGCATTTGATTATACTTTAGAACCTGATTCTGAAATTTTAGTGGCAAATTTTAAAGAAGATGCTTTTTACAGATTCTTCGGAAATGCACTTTTAACGCATTCTTTACCCATTCATCCCGATGTTTTAATTGCTCAAAATTGTTTTGATGTTTTATGGGAAGAATTAAAAATAATTCCGGACACAAAAGACCGCGTCGATTATATTTTAGAATTCTGTAAACCTTATTTAGGAGAGCAAAATGCGATAACAACACTTTTGGCTGATTTTAAAGAAGAGTCTTTAAATCCGATAAAAGCAATTGCTTCACAGATAAATCAAACGGAAAGAAATATTCAGCTTCATCAAAAGAAATTTTTTGGGTATACGATTAAAGAAATCAGTCGCTACGAACGTTTTTTGAAAGCGGTTGATCTTATTCAGAAAACTTCAGTTAATGACGAAAAAACAGATTGGCTTTCGATTGTAGAACAATGTGGTTATTACGATCAAAGTCAGTTGATTCATGATTTTAAATATTATATGAACATCTCGCCAACAAAATTCTTAAAGTTTCAAAGCGATATCTGCAGCGCAAAAGGCACTTAAGCCACTTTTCGTTTTCTTACAATTGTACCCAAACATTGCGTTTTACATTTGTCATGTAATCTTTAAAAAATAGAAAACATGAAAAATTTAATTGTTTATGCGCATCCAAATCCGGCTAGTTTAAATCATTTCTTAAAACAAACTATTGTCGAAAACCTTGAAGAATCGGGACAAGAAGTTATTGTTCGCGATTTAAATGAATTGAATTTTAATCCGGTGCTTTCTTTAGATGATATGAACGGACAAAGAATGGGACAAGTTGTTAATGATGTAAAAATCGAACAGGATTTTATTATCTGGGCAGACCGCGTTATTTTTGTTTATCCAATTTGGTGGACAGGAATGCCGGCGATTATGAAAGGTTATATTGACCGCGTTTTTAGTTTCGGATTTGCGTATCGATACGATCAGGGAATTCAAAAAGGATTATTGGCTGGGAAGAAAGCAATCATCATCAATTCGCACGGAAAATCAAACGCAGAATATGCCGAAAATGGCTTGGATAAAGCTTTGGCTTTAACATCTGATACTGGAATTTTTAATTATTGCGGATTCGAAATTCAGCAGCATTTTTATTTTGATAAAGCAGATCGCGCTTCTTCAGAAAATATTTCAGAATGGGAAAATCAGATTATATCTTTTTTAAACGAAAATAAATAAGCCAATTAGAATTCCAATTCCAATTGATCCGGCAAAAGTCTGAAACTCATTCGGTGGTATTTTGTAGTTCCGTATTTTCTAATAGCGTCCCGGTGTTCTCTGGTAGGATATCCTTTATTTTGTTTCCAGTTGTACATCGGGAATTCTTCATGAATTAGATCCATATATTCATCACGATAGGTTTTGGCTAAAACAGAAGCGGCTGCAATACTTACAAATTTTGCGTCTCCTTTTATAATACTTTGGTTTGGAATAGATTTTAATAAATCTATTTCATCTTTCGAAAATTGTTTTCCAAAAGTATTCTTTAAACCCAATTTTGCATTAAGCGATCTGTTTCCATCCACAATAATATATTCCGGACGCTGGTTTAATTTTAAAATACATTCCTGCATTCCTTTCATTGATGCATTTAGAATATTGATTTCATCAATTTCTTCTGCATGAAGATGTGTTACAGAATAGCAAACGGCATGTTTCTCGATAATAGGTTTTAAGTGAAACCTTATTTTTTCAGACAATTGTTTACTGTCATTTAAAAATTCATGCTCAAAATCTGCCGGTAAAATTATGGCAGCGGCAGTTACCGGACCAGCCAGACAACCACGGCCAGCTTCATCTGTACCAGTTTCTAAAATAAATCCGGAGAAATTTTTTGCAAGCATTTATTTAAATTTTCAAAACACAATATTATAAAATTTTTGCCGAAAATTTTCGTTCTTTAACTTATTGAAAAAGCAGTGGTATAAATTGAAGTGTTTTTTTATTTATACGTTTTTATCTTTTACCTTTGCCTGATAAATTTTGCCAAAATAATTATATATAAAGCTATCAAATGAGAATATTCTTTTTTCTATATCTATTAGTCGTACCCGCCTTATTGTTTTCTCAAGAAAAAAAAAATGCGTCTAAAAGCAATTTAGATATGAATACCAAATACACCAGTATTACCGATACGCTGAAAAAAAAACAAGCAAAAATTGCTAAAATCGAACAGTATCAAATTTATACTTTAGAACACGATACTACTTATGCTGATACTTCCTTAACACTAAAAAGTGCTTATAAACAAAATTATCTTCGCAAGGACAATTTTGGGCTTTTGGAATTTCCTAATATTGGACAACCTTATAATACTTTACAATACAGTTTAACTGATTTTTCGCCATATCCTGAAATCGGTTTTAAAGCAAAACACTTTAGTTATCTTGAAGTTAGTGATATTAGATATTATTCGGTCGCGACACCTTTTACAGAGTTGTTTTTTAATACGACTATTAATAAAGGTCAGAACGTAGATTCGTTTATTACGCTGAATACTTCCGAAAATCTAAATTTTTCTATTGCCTACAGAGGTTTGCGTTCTGAGGGAAATTATATTAATCAATTGGTAAGTACCGGAAATTTTCGTTTTACAACAAGTTATTTCACTACAGATAAAAGATATATCCTAAATGCCCATGTTACTTTTCAGGATATTTCAAATGAAGAAAATGGCGGTATAACAACACCGGAAGATTTTGAAAGCGGAGATGCTGATTTTAAGAACCGTCAAAGATTACAGGTTTATTTAACCGATGCAAAATCGTTTTTAAAAGGAAAGCGATTGTTTTTTGATCATGCTTTTAGAGTAAATCCAACAGCAGGAAATAATAATTTATATGTAACGCATCAATTCAATTACGAAAATAAATTTTTCGAATACAATCAGCCAACAGTTTTTTCTACTGTTGATGGTGCAGAGGTAGCAAGATTTGGAGACGCTTATGTTGCAAGCGCAATTAATGATCAGACTCGTTTTGAAAAACTGTATAACAAAGCAGGACTTGCTTATGAAAATTCACTTCTTGGGAAATTTAATTTTTTCATAGATGATTACAGATCTAATTATGAGTATAATAGAATTATAATAAATGCTGATGGTTCCAGAATTCCTGATAATTTATTTCTTCAGTTTAATAATGTTGGTGGACAATATGAATACCAAAAAAATAAGTGGAATGGTCGATTTTTATATTCAAGATCAATTACAAATGAATCACTTTCTGATTTAGATGCCAAATTAAGATACAATTTAAACGATAAAATTCAGTTTGATTTTAGATATCGAAACATCAATAAACTGCCAAATAATAACTATAATTTATACCAAAGCAGTTTTATACAATATAACTGGTCGAATGATTTTAAAAATGAAAAAATTAATTCACTAAGTGCCAGTATTTATACGCCTTGGTTAAATGCCGAAGCTCAATATACTGTATTAAAAGATCATTTATATTTTGAAGATGTATCTACAGATGCTCAGATAGCTGCGCAAACCCAAATTGTAAACCCGGCTCAATACGGAAATGCAATTAATTATCTTTCTGTTAAAGCCAACAAAGAATTCAAATTTGGAGCTTTTGGTTTTGATAATACATTTTTATATCAAAAAGTTGATCAGTCTGATTTGATTTTAAACGTGCCTGATTTCGTAACCAGAAATACACTTTATTATTCAAGTTACTTTTTCAAAAAAGCATTGTTTATGCAAACAGGATTAACATTTAATTATTTTACCAGTTATTATGGTAATGATTATAATCCTGTTGTTGGAGAATTTTTTGTTCAGACAGATAAAAAAATTGGAGGCTATGCCAACTTTGATTACTACATAAATTTTAGAATCAGGCAAACAAGATTTTACTTTAAAGCAGAACATTTTAACGCTGCTTTTTCTGGATACAATTATTATTCAGCGCCTAATAATCCATATCGTGATTTCACTATCCGATTTGGTTTAGTTTGGAATTTCTTCCAATAAATTATACTCTTTACTTTACTTAAACCAAATAATTTAAATTCACGAAAAAATGGACTTTTCAAATAATATTTTAGAAACAATTGGTAATACACCATTAGTAAAACTCAACAAAATTGTTGCTGAAATTGATGCGTTAGTATTGGCAAAAGTCGAAACTTTTAATCCCGGAAATTCTGTAAAAGACAGAATGGCCGTGAAAATGATTGAAGATGCTGAAGCTGATGGTCGTTTAAAACCCGGAGGAACTATTATTGAAGGAACTTCTGGAAATACCGGAATGGGATTGGCACTTGTAGCCATTATAAAAGGATACAAATTGATTTGTGTAATATCAGACAAACAGTCTAAAGAGAAAATGGATATTTTGCGTGCTGTTGGTGCCAAAGTAGTAGTTTGTCCAACAGATGTTGAACCTACAGATCCTCGTTCTTATTATTCAGTTTCAAAAAGATTGGCTGAAGAAACACCAAATTCATGGTATGTAAATCAATACGATAATATGTCGAATTCATTGGCACATTATGAACAAACCGGACCGGAAATTTGGAAGCAAACCGATGGAAAAATTACTCATTTTGTTGTGGGAGTTGGAACTGGAGGAACAATCTCTGGTGTTGGAAAGTATTTGAAAGAGAAAAATCCAAATATTAAAATTTGGGGAATTGATACATATGGTTCGGTTTTTAAAAAATACCATGAGACAGGAATTTTTGATGAAAACGAAATCTATTCTTATATTACTGAAGGAATAGGAGAAGATATTTTACCAAAAAATGTTGACTTTTCTTTAATTGACGGATTTACAAAAGTAACTGATAAAGATGCTGCTGTTTATACCAGAAAAATTGCTCTTGAAGAAGCTATTTTTGTTGGAAATTCTGCCGGAGCTTGTATAAAAGGATTATTACAGCTTAAAGAACATTTTAAGCCTGAAGATGTTGTTGTAGTGCTTTTTCACGATTCTGGAAGCCGTTATGTTGGTAAAATGTTCAATGATGACTGGATGCGTGAGCGTGGTTTCTTAGAAGAAAACGTGACAAAAGCCGAAGATGTTATCAAGGACCATATTGATAAAGAATTAATTGTTGTACGTACAGAAGAATTGGTTTCACACGCTATCGAACGTATGCGTAAATATAAAATTTCGCAGATTCCGGTTGTAGATATTAACGGATTTGTTGGTTCTGTCGACGAAACAGATTTATTTAGAAGTTATGTTGCCGACAAAAATGTTGCCGAAAAACCGATTAAAGAAGTAATGGGAAAACCTTTTCCAATTGTAAAATTAGGAACAACAATCGAAGAAGTATCTAAGTTATTTACGAAAGAAAATGATGCTGTTTTGGTTGATTTAGGAAATGGAAAACATCACATTATTACAAAATATGATATTATCGGGTCTATAAAATAAGACCGTTTTAATAACTTTATCTGTCCATAAATCTAGTTTAATAAATTAGATTTATGGATTTTTCATCTCATTTTATAATGAATTTTACTGCTATAGATTTTGAAACTGCCACAGGTTATCATCCTTGTTCTGTTGGAATTGTTACTGTTGAAAACGGAATAATTGTAGATGAGTTTGTGACTTTGATTAAGCCGCCAAATAATGAGTATAATCCGTTTACGATTCGCGTTCATGGCATATATCCGCGTGATACAATAAATGCTAAATCATTTCGCCAGGTTTTTCCTGAAATTGAAAAGCGATTGAAAAATAGAGTAGTGGTAGCGCATAACGAAAGTTTTGACCGCAATGTTTTGATGAAAACAATGGCACTTTGTGGTTTGCAATATGAAGATTTAAATATTGCTGAGAAATGGGAATGTACAGTTAAGATATATAAAGCAAAAGGCCTTAAACCTACTAAATTAAGTGATTGCTGTCGCGAAATGAATATTCAGTTAAACCATCATGAAGCACTTTCTGATGCTCGGGCCTGTGCCAAATTATATATGTTGCGATAAACAATATATTTTGTAAGATTAATATTATTTTATTTAATTTTGAGCTTTTATAAATTTAATATAAAAGCCAATAAATGAAAGAAGATTTTCTTCATTATCTCTGGAAATTCAAGAAGTTTGAAACCTTGAATTTAATAACAACTCAGAAAGAACAAATTACTATAATTAAAACCGGGGATTATTTAGAGCTTTCAGGCCCCGATTTTTTTAATGCCCAAATTATAATTGGAAAACAAAAATGGGCAGGAAATGTTGAGATCCATTTAAAATCATCTGATTGGTATGTTCATGGCCACGAAAAAGATGCTGCTTATGAAAATGTTATTTTGCATGTAGTTTGGGAACATGATACCGAAATTTTTGGAAAAAATAATAGAGAAATTCCTGTTTTGGTTTTAAAAGACTATGTCTCTTCAGAAACTGTAAATAATTATCAATCATTAATGAGCCCAAAATCGTGGATATCCTGCGAAAAACAAATTGCTCAAATAGATGATTTTGTTTTTAAGAATTGGCAGGAGCGATTGTTTTTTGAGCGATTAGAACGCAAATCAAAATTTATTTATGATTTACTCGAAGAAACAAATCAGGATTGGGAAGCAGTTTTGTTTTGCCTCTTGGCGAAGAATTTTGGACTCAATACAAATGGAAATGCATTTTTGCAAATAGCCAAAAAACTTCCATTTTCAATTATTCGAAAAGAAAGCTTCGAAGTCGAAAATCTAGAGGCTTTACTTTTAGGAACTTCAGGTTTATTAGATGCTGAGAAAGAAGATGTGTATTTTAAGGATTTGAAAATTAGATATTTTTATCTTCTGTATAAATATCAATTAGATAAGGCTTATACAGATCCCGTGGAGTTTTTTAAACATCGTCCTGATAATTTTCCCACGATCAGGCTTTCACAGTTAGCAAGTTTGTATAACAAACATCAAAATTTATTTTCTAAGATTATTGCTTTAAAATCAGTCAAAAGCATATATGAGTTGTTAAACGTTTCAGCGAGTTTGTATTGGCAAAATCATTATCAGTTTGATAAAGAAAGTCCGAAGAAATCAAAACCATTGTCAAAGTCATTTATTGATTTACTAATTATTAATACCATTATTCCTATTCAGTTTGCATATTCGAACATTATGGGAGAATCGTTTTCAGAAGATTTAATTGCATTATTAAATGAAGTTTCTCCGGAAAAGAACTCTATCGTCGAAAAGTTTGAATCTTTTGGTATTTCTTCTAAAAATGCGTTTGACACACAAACATTGATTCAGCTTAAAAATGAATACTGTAATCAAAAAGCTTGTTTGAGATGCGCGGTAGGGATGGAGTTATTAAGAAATAATTAGAGAATTAGAAAATGTGGCAATGAGATAATTTTGTATTTTTGCATATACTTCTAAGCGAAGTCACACTATTCATTCCGAGCGTAGCCGAGGAATAAATCTAAAATCTAAAATCTAAAATCTAAAATCTAAAATCTAAAATCTAAAATTTAAACATGTCAGCAATTTTAAGACTTAAATTTTTCTTTGAAAAATATGGATTCCATGTTTCATCGCGATTAGCAGATAAACTCGGAATGCGTGTTACGAGCGTACGATTGTTTTTTATCTATATTTCGTTTGTAACAGCAGGATTAGGTTTTGGTATTTATCTAACTTTAGCCTTTTGGATTCGTTTAAAAGATTTAATTCGCGCCAAACGAACTTCTGTTTTTGACTTGTAATTTTAAAAATTGGATATAAAAAAGCCCCTTATTTTAATAAATAAGGGGCTTTTCAATTTTGTGTTTTTTTATTCTATTTCTTCTGGTCTGTTTAGTTTTGCTCGTTTTTTACTGTAAGCAAAATAAACAATAATACCTATAGCTAACCATCCTAGTGAAAGTAATTGAGCATCTAAACTCAAATTAATCATTAAGTACGTATTGATTGAAATACCACAAATTGCGATTATTGGAAGAGCTGGAACTTTAAATGTTCTTGTTAATTGAGGTTGTTTTACTCTTAGAATCCAAACAGCAATACAAACCATTGTAAAAGCAAATAAGGTACCAAAACTTGTCATATCTGCTAATCTGTTAATTGGTGTAAAAGCTGCAACTACAGCAATAATACCACCTAAGATAATTAAATTAGTTTTTGGTGTTCCTGAAATTGGATTTACTTTAGAGAATACAGCAGGAATTAAACCATCTTTAGACATACCAAGGAAAATTCTTGATTGTCCCATAATCATTACCATTAATACAGAAATCAATCCAATAGTTGCAGCAACTGTAATAATAAAACCAGCCCATGGTTGCCCCGCAATATCAAATGCGTAAGCTACTGGTGCTTTTATAGCTTCCGGATATTTTCCTAGTGGATTAAAGTCTTGATAATTCATCATTCCTGTTAAAACTAAAGAAACAAGAATATATAATGTAGTACAAATTAATAACGAAGCAATAATTGCAAACGGTACATCTTTCTTAGGATTAATAGCTTCACCGGCTTGTGTTGAAACGGCATCAAAACCTACATAAGCAAAGAAAATTGCAGCAGCTCCAGAAACAATTCCCGCTATTCCATATGCATTGTGAGTAGTCTCTTTTTCGATGATTTTAGTAGCCTCAGGAATAAATGGATGCCAGTTAGCAGTATTAATAAAGAAAAGACCGGCAATGATTACAAATATAACAGCAGAAACTTTAAGAATAACGATCATATTGTTTGCTTTTGCTGCGCTTTTTGTACCTTTAATAAGTAACGAAATAACTAAAATCACGATTAAAAAAGCAGGTAGATTCATTGAAAAGCCTTCACCAGTATAACTTGCCGGGTCTGTTGTGAGCCAGTCAGGAAGTTTAATGTGAAACATTTTAAGTAATTTGTTGAAATATCCAGACCATGAAACAGCTACGGTCATTGATCCCATTGCATACTCAAGGATTAGCCCCCAACCAATAATCCAGGCAAAAATTTCTCCAATTGTACCATAAGCATACGCATAAGCTGAACCCTCAACTGGTAAAATTGACGCAAACTCAGAATAACAAAGAGCTGCAAAAACGCAGGCAACACCTGCAATAATGAAAGAAAGTGCTAAAGCAGGACCAGCATGATAATATGCACCGGTACCAGTTAGAACAAAAATTCCTCCACCAATAATAGCTCCAACTCCAATGGCTGTAAGGCTCCATTTTCCCAGAACTCTTTTTAAATCACTTTTTTTCATATCCGCTTCAAAAGCCGATATCGGTTTAACTCTCCAAATTGACATATTATAATAGTGGTTTATTGTTATTAAGCTCCAAATGTATCGTTTTTTATAAAAAATAAAAACAATTATATAAGTTTAAGTTATAAAATGTTTAAAATTAATACAGGATCATCCG
This sequence comes from Flavobacterium sp. MEB061, assembly GCF_000834715.1. NCBI lineage: Bacteria > Pseudomonadati > Bacteroidota > Flavobacteriia > Flavobacteriales > Flavobacteriaceae > Flavobacterium > Flavobacterium sp. MEB061. The sequence goes on from NZ_JXQR01000014.1 coordinate 343,421, forward strand.
AAATTCAGTTCCAATAACTCTATTTTGTCAACTTACTTTGATAAAAAATACATTATGCATTTTTTTATAAATTATAAAAATTTAGTATTTTTCTTATAAATAAGCTCTTTTTGACTTAATTTTGACTTTTAAAAAATTGAAAAGTTATCAAATGATTAATTTTAAAGCTCTGCAGCATCATTTTAAGTTTACAAATCAACAACGTTTAGGGATTTTTTTGCTTTTAGGCATCATTGTAATACTACAAATGATTTATTTTTTTGTCAATTTTTCTATTCAGGAGAAAACCTTCTCTCCCGAAGAAGAACAATGGCTTTCTTTACAATCGGAAATAGATTCACTAAAAGTGGAAAAATATAATGTAGTGGCTAAAGTTTATACTTTTAATCCAAATTTCATTTCAGATTATAAAGGGTATAAACTCGGAATGTCGGTTCAGGAAATAGATAGATTGTTGGCCTTTCGGAAAGAAAATAAATATGTGAATTCAGCCAAAGAATTTCAGGAAATAACTAAAATTTCAGATTCATTGTTAAATGTTATTTCACCACTCTTTAAATTTCCGGATTGGATTCAGAATAAAAAATCATTTAAAACAGATAGAGTAGAATATGTTCACAAAGAATATCCTAAAAAGGAAAAGATAATTTTATCGGATATTAATGAAGCAAGTCAGGAAGATTTAATGAAAATATTTGGCATTGGAGAAGCTTTGTCACTTCGAATATTAAAGCAAAAAGAAATTTTAGGAGGTTTTATTTCCATGGAACAGATCAAAGATGTTTGGGGGCTTTCACCAGAAGTTCTTTTCGAATTAAATACACATTTTAAAATTGTAACGGTCCCAAATTTTAAGAAAATTGCAGTAAATGATGCTTCTTTGAAAGAGTTGGCGCAGTTTCCGTATTTCAGATATGCATTGGCAAAACAGATAATCACATATCGCAGTATGAACGGAAATTTTAAAAATATTGAGGATTTAGCAAAAATTAAAGATTTTCCTGTTGAAAAAGGAAAAATAATTAGTTTATATTTGGAGTTCTAAAAATAACATCGAAATGAATTTTGAATATAATGAAACGCAATCAATGATTGCTCAGTCTATAAAAGAGTTTGCAGAAAAAAACATTAGACCTAATATAATGGAATGGGATGAAGCGCAAATTTTTCCTGTCGATTTATTTAAAAAATTAGGTGAAATGGGTTTTATGGGTGTTTTGGTGCCTGAAGAATATGGAGGGTCCGGATTAGGTTATCATGAATATATTACTGTAGTAGAGGAAATTTCTAAAGTAGATCCTTCAATTGGACTTTCTGTTGCGGCCCATAATTCATTATGTACCAATCATATTTTGACTTTCGGAAATGAAGAACAAAAGAAAAAATGGCTGCCTAAATTGGCAACTGCAGAATATATTGGTGCTTGGGGCTTAACAGAACATAATACAGGGTCGGATGCCGGAGGAATGAATACAACTGCGGTTAAAGATGGTGATTCGTGGATTGTAAATGGTGCAAAAAACTTTATAACACATGCAATTTCGGGAGATATTGCCGTTGTAATTGTTCGTACAGGAGAAAAAGGAGATTCGAAAGGAATGACCGCTTTTGTTTTTGAAAAAGGAATGCCCGGATTTACTTCAGGTAAAAAAGAAAATAAATTAGGAATGCGAGCCAGTGAAACTGCTGAATTAGTTTTTGACAACTGTCGTGTTCCTGATGCAAATAGATTGGGTGAAGTTGGGCAAGGGTTTGTTCAGGCTATGAAAATATTAGATGGGGGTCGAATTTCAATTGGAGCCTTATCATTGGGGATTTCAAAAGGAGCTTATGAAGCAGCATTGAAATACTCAAAAGAAAGACATCAGTTTGGGCAGCCAATTAGCAGTTTTCAGGGGATCTCGTTTAAATTAGCCGATATGGCAACTGAAATCGAAGCTTCAGAATTGTTATTGCATAAAGCTGCTTTTTTAAAACAAAAACATAAGCCGGTTACAACGCTTGGAGCAATGGCAAAAATGTATGCTTCTGAAGCCTGTGTGAAAATTGCAAATGAAGCAGTTCAGATTCACGGCGGATATGGATATACAAAAGATTTTCCGGTAGAGAAATTTTACAGAGATTCTAAATTGTGCACTATAGGCGAAGGAACTACTGAAATTCAGAAACTTGTAATTTCAAGGAATTTGCTAAAAGAATAAAGAATTAAGAATATTCTTAATTTGCTCTTTTTAGTGACCGGTTTTCAGAGAAGTCGATTCTCTTTTTTCTATGTTCTATTTTCTTTTAAAATAATTTACAATTTATAACTCATAATTCATAATTAATAATTACTTTTGCAACCTTAACGAGAGGAGGTGTCTATATTATGTTAATTATACCAATTAAAGACGGAGAAAATATCGATAGAGCATTAAAGCGCTATAAAAGAAAATTTGATAAAACAGGAACTGTTCGTCAACTAAGAGCACGTACTGCTTTTATTAAGCCTTCTGTTATCAAAAGAGCTCAAATTCAAAAAGCTGCTTACATCCAAAACATGAGAGATGGTTTAGAAAGTTAGTATTAAGCTTTTCAAAAATAATTACCGTTAGTTGTCAAATTTTGATACTAACGGTTTTTTTATGCTTAATTTTGAAGTAAATAAGATTTTGAAGATATTATATATAGGTGTAATATTGGATTTTTGTGTAAAGTAAAAGAATGTATTCTTATGAAATCAAATAAAGAAGCGTTTCGTGATTATCTTCAATTCGAAAAAAAATATTCTCCCCATACTGTTAATGCTTATTTAAATGATGTGACGTTTTTTGAAGATTTCAATAAAACTCATTTTGACCAGGATAATATTGATCAGGTAAATTACAGTCAAATCAGAAGCTGGATTGTTTCTTTGGTTGATCAGAATGTTTCTAATGTTTCTGTCAATAGAAAAATGGCTTCGTTAAAGTCTTTTTATAAATTTCTTTTAAAGACAAAGCAGATAGATATAAATCCGATGCTAAAGCATAAAGCTTTAAAAACTCCCAAGATTGTCCAGATTCCTTTTTCAGAAAAAGAACTTACAGATTTAATTCAGGAAGTAGGTAATCCGGTAGGATTTGAAGAAATAAGAGATAGGCTTATTGTTGAAATGTTTTATACAACCGGAATGAGGAGGGCGGAGCTGATAAATTTGATGCTGCGTAATGTGGATTTGTCTTCCAGTGTTATTAAGGTTTTAGGGAAAAGAAATAAAGAACGCATTATTCCACTTTTACCTGTTATTGTTGATCAGCTTAAATTGTATTTAAACGAGCGGGCTTTAGTTGAGAACATCGTTGATGGTGAATATTTTTTTATTTCAAAAAAAGGGTTAAAATTGAGCGAATCTTTTGTGTATCGATTAATAAATTCTTACTTTAGTAAAGTCTCTGAGAAGGTGAAAAAAAGCCCGCATGTGCTTCGGCATACTTTTGCAACTCATCTTTTAAATAATGGAGCAGATTTAAATTCAGTTAAAGAATTATTAGGACATTCGAGTTTAGCGTCTACGCAAGTTTATACTCATAATAGTTTAGCGGAGCTTAAGAAAGTGTATACTAATGCGCATCCGAGAAATAAATAGTAATTCTTAAATGTTTAACCCTAAAATTAGTATTATGAAGGTAGATGTTCATGCCGTTAACTTTACTGTTGACAGAAAGTTGGTTGATTTTATTCAGGAGAGAATGGATAAATTAGAAAAATATTACGATCGAGTTGTCTCGGCTGACGTTTTTTTAAAAGTGGAAAGAACAAGTGATAAGGAGAATAAGGCGGTAGAGATTAAGATTAATGTTCCTGGAGACGAATTTTTGGTTAAAAAACAATGCAAAACATTCGAAGAAGCAGTAGAGCTTTCGGCAGAATCTTTAGAACGTTTGCTGGTAAAAAGGAAAGAAAAAATAAGAGCACACATATAATTGAAAATTTTTTTCAAAAAATGTTTTGATACAAAGATAAAATAGCTACATTTGCAGTCCGTTAGAAATAGCGGACTTTTTTATTGATATTGCCAGCGTAGCTCAGTTGGCTAGAGCAGCTGATTTGTAATCAGCAGGTCGTGGGTTCGAGTCCCTCCGCCGGCTCTAAATATTTCAAATGCGATTTGAAATTGTTCATGCAATTATTGATAAAAAAAAGGGGAGATACTCAAGCGGCCAACGAGGGCAGACTGTAAATCTGCTGTGTGAACTTCGCAGGTTCGAATCCTGCTCTCCCCACAAAAAAAAGTTTAGAATTCAGATTGTTGGTTTTAGATTGTTAAAGTCTAAATTCTTAAATCTACAGTCTAAAATCAGGACTCTGCCGGTGTAGCTCAGGGGTAGAGTGCTTCCTTGGTAAGGAAGAGGTCTCGGGTTCAATTCCCGACATTGGCTCAAGTAAGTAGGAAATTGAAATTAATATATAACTAAGATTAAAAATTAAGTAAAATGGCAAAGGAGAATTTTAATCGTTCCAAACCGCACTTAAACATAGGTACAATTGGACACGTGGATCACGGAAAAACTACATTAACTGCAGCAATTACAAAAGTATTGTCTGATGCTGGTTACTGTCAAGCAAAATCGTTTGATCAAATCGATAACGCTCCAGAGGAGAAAGAAAGAGGTATTACTATTAATACATCACACGTAGAGTATGAAACAGCTAACCGTCACTACGCTCACGTTGACTGTCCAGGTCACGCGGATTACGTAAAGAACATGGTTACTGGTGCTGCTCAAATGGACGGAGCTATCTTAGTAGTTGCTGCTACAGATGGTCCAATGCCACAAACTCGTGAGCACATCCTTTTAGGTCGTCAGGTTGGTATTCCAAGAATCGTTGTTTTCATGAACAAAGTGGATATGGTTGATGATGCTGAATTGTTAGAGCTTGTTGAAATGGAAATTAGAGATTTATTATCTTTCTACGAATATGATGGAGATAATGGTCCTGTAGTTCAAGGTTCTGCTTTAGGAGGATTGAATAATGATCCTGCTTGGGTACCAAAAATCATTGAATTAATGGCAGCTGTTGATGCTTGGATCGAAGAGCCAGTGCGTGACGTAGCTAAACCATTCTTGATGCCGGTTGAAGATGTATTTACAATTACTGGTCGTGGAACTGTTGCTACAGGTCGTATCGAAACAGGTATTGCTAATACAGGAGATCCAGTTGAAATCATTGGTATGGGAGCTGATAAATTAACTTCTACTATTACAGGAGTTGAGATGTTCCGTAAAATCCTTGATAGAGGTGAAGCTGGAGATAACGTAGGTTTATTGTTAAGAGGTATTGATAAAGAATCTATCAAAAGAGGAATGGTTATCATTAAGCCAGGATCAGTAAAACCACACGCTACTTTCAAAGCTGAGGTTTATATCTTGAAAAAAGAAGAAGGTGGACGTCATACTCCATTCCATAATAACTACCGTCCACAGTTCTACGTACGTACAACTGACGTAACAGGAGTTATTACTTTACCAGAAGGAGTAGAGATGGTAATGCCAGGAGATAACTTAACTATCAATGTTTCTTTATTAAGCCCAATCGCAATGAGCGTAGGTTTACGTTTCGCTATCCGTGAAGGTGGTAGAACAGTAGGGGCTGGTCAGGTTACTGAAATCGTAGGATAATCCTATAAAAATTATAAAAAGCCAGTTGTTTTCTTAACTGAAATCACTGGCTTTTAATTACGGGCGTAGTTCAAGGGTAGAATAGCGGTCTCCAAAACCGTTGATGGGGGTTCGAATCCCTCCGCCCGTGCAATATAAAATATATCAAATGACAAAAGTTACTAATTATTTATCAGAGGCTTTCGAAGAGTTAAAGTCAAATGTTACTTGGCCTGCTTGGGCTGAGGTTCAAAAATTGACAATTGTTGTGGCTGTATTTTCAGTTCTATTCGCTTTGGCAACATGGGGAGTAGATGAATTTTTTGCAAAAGCTTTGGCTGGATTTTTTAACTGGTTAAAAGGATAATTTTTTTGTGATGGCAGATAATAATGTAAAAAAATGGTATGTGGTTAGAGCTGTAAGCGGACAGGAAAACAAAGTCAAAGCTTACATCGAAACTGAGATTGCCAGATTAGGTATGGGTGATTATGTTTCCCAAGTTTTAGTGCCTACAGAAAAAGTAGTTACTGTAAAAGAGGGAAAGAAAATGTCTAAGGATAAAGTTTATTTTCCTGGATATGTTATGATCGAAGCCAATTTAGTTGGTGAGATACCTCATATTATCAAGTCTATTACTAGTGTTATTGGATTTTTAGGTGAGATCAAAGGAGGAGAACCTGTTCCTTTGAGACTTTCTGAAGTAAATAGAATGTTGGGTAAAGTGGATGAGTTGGCTGTTAATACAGATACTCGTGCTATTCCTTTCAACTTAGGAGAAACTGTTAAAGTGATCGACGGTCCATTTAACGGATTTAACGGAACAGTTGAAAAAATCAATGAAGAAAAGCGTAAACTTGAAGTTATGGTTAAGATTTTCGGAAGAAAAACACCATTAGAATTAAGTTTTATGCAAGTTGAAAAAGTATAATTTTTTGTTACATATATAATAACCATTGTAATCGCTTCCATTGATTGCAGTGTTAAATTTTTTAAAAATGGCTAAAGAAATTAGTAAGGTAGTTAAACTACAAGTTAAGGGAGGTGCTGCGAATCCGTCGCCACCGGTTGGACCTGCTTTAGGAGCTGCTGGGGTAAACATCATGGAGTTTTGTAAGCAATTTAATGCTAGAACTCAGGATAAACCTGGCAAAATATGCCCAGTGCAAATCACTGTGTATAAAGACAAATCATTCGATTTTGTTGTTAAGACTCCTCCAGCAGCGGTTCAGTTAATGGAAGCTGCAAAGCTAAAATCTGGTTCTGGTGAGCCTAATCGTAAAAAAGTAGCTAGTGTTACTTGGGAACAAATTAGAGCAATTGCTGATGACAAAATGCCTGACTTAAATGCATTCACTATTGAGGCTGCAATGAGTATGGTTGCTGGAACAGCTAGATCTATGGGTATAACTGTATCAGGAGAAGCTCCTTTTTAATTAAGAAAAAGACATGGCAAAATTAACAAAAAAGCAAAAAGAGGCTGCTTCAAAGATTGAAAAGAACAAACTATATTCTCTTAAAGATGCTGCGGCATTATTAAAAGTAGTTGCTTCTGCAAAATTTGATGAGTCTGTTGATATCGCAGTTCGTTTGGGTGTAGATCCAAGAAAAGCGAATCAAATGGTTAGAGGTGTAGTTACATTACCTCACGGAACAGGTAAAGACGTTAAAGTATTAGCATTAGTTACTCCAGATAAAGAAGCGGAAGCTAAAGAAGCTGGGGCTGATTATGTTGGTCTTGATGATTATTTACAAAAAATTAAAGATGGTTGGACAGATGTTGATGTTATCATCACTATGCCGGCTGTTATGGGTAAATTAGGTCCATTAGGTCGTATTTTAGGACCTAGAGGTTTAATGCCAAACCCTAAAACAGGTACTGTAACTATGGATGTTGCAAAAGCTGTTGCAGAGGTTAAAGCTGGTAAAATTGACTTTAAAGTTGATAAAACTGGTATCGTTCACGCAGGAATTGGTAAAGTTTCTTTTGGAGCTGAGCAAATTGTTGACAACGCACACGAAATTATTCAAACATTAATAAAACTTAAGCCAACTGCTGCTAAAGGTACCTACATTAAAGGTATTCACCTTACAAGCACTATGAGTCCTGCAATTGCATTGGATCCAAAAGCAGTATAATTGGTAGTTAAAAATTTTTAGTATGACTAGAGAAGAAAAATCAATCGCGATTGAAAATTTAACTGCGCAGTTAGCTGGTACAAATATCATTTATGTATCTGATATTTCTGGATTAAACGCAGAGACAACTTCAAACTTACGTAGAGCTTGCTTTAAAGCTGGTATCAAATTAGAAGTTGTAAAGAACACTTTGCTTGCAAAAGCAATGGAAGCTTCTGCTAATGATTATGGTGATTTACCTTCAGTATTGACTGGTAACAGTGCTATATTTATTTCTGATGTAGCTAACGCTCCTGGAAAAATTATTAAAGATTTCCGTAAGAAATCTGATAAGCCAGTTTTAAAAGGTGCTTTCATTAATAATGAAATTTATATTGGAGATAATCAATTAGATGCATTAGCAACTATTAAATCTAAAGAAGAACTTCTTGGAGAACTTATTGGATTATTGCAATCACCAGCACAAAGAATTATCTCTGCTTTACAAAACAAATTCGCTGGTAGCGAAGAAGAAGCGGAAGCATAATAATTATTGTAAGGAATTTAATTTCCTTGCAGCTTAAATAAGCGCACAATAAATAAATTATATTTTACAAATCATTTTAAACGATAGAAAAAATGGCAGATTTGAAACAATTCGCAGAACAATTAGTTAACTTAACAGTTAAAGAAGTTAACGAATTAGCAACAATATTAAAAGACGAGTATGGTATCGAGCCTGCTGCTGCAGCTGTAGTAGTTGCTGCTGGTGGTGGAGAAGGTGCTGCTGAAGAAGCACAAACTGAGTTTACAGTTGTATTAAAAGAAGCTGGTGCTTCTAAATTAGCTGTTGTAAAATTAGTTAAAGAACTTACAGGTTTAGGTCTTAAAGAAGCTAAAGATGTAGTTGACGGTGCTCCAAGTAACGTTAAAGAAGGTGTTTCTAAAGAAGAGGCTGAAGGTCTTAAAAAATCATTAGAAGAAGCTGGAGCTGTAGTTGAACTTAAATAAGTTTACTCGGTTTTAAGAACTAGGTTTAGGTCTTGAGTCAACGCTCAATGGCCTAAACCATTTTTCGTATAATAAAATAGATCAAGTTTTATTATCAAATAGTTTAAAATACGAAAAAGTTTTTGATCAATACGAAGAAAAAAAATTGAACTGAATTCTTACTAGTTTATTTTTAAAGATGTATTGATTATAATAAGAAAGTATAGATTAAACAGTGTGTGTTTACACAAAAAATTACTTTTTTTTAATCAAAATTTTGTCCATTGATGATAACAAATCAGACTGAAAGATTGAATTTTGCCTCTACAAAAAATATCCCTGACTATCCGGATTTCCTAGATGTTCAGGTTAAATCTTTTAAAGATTTCTTTCAATTAGAAACTAAATCTGACGAAAGAGGCAACGAAGGGTTATACAACACCTTCATGGAAAACTTTCCAATCACAGATACAAGAAACAACTTTGTATTGGAATTCCTAGATTATTTTGTTGATCCGCCACGTTATACAATTCAAGAATGTATAGAGAGAGGTCTTACTTATAGTGTGCCTTTAAAAGCAAGGTTAAAACTATACTGTACTGATCCAGAACACGAAGATTTTGAAACAATTGTACAAGATGTTTATCTTGGAACAATACCTTATATGACTCCAAGTGGTACCTTTGTTATTAATGGTGCCGAGCGTGTAGTAGTGTCACAATTACACCGTTCTCCTGGGGTTTTCTTTGGACAGTCATTCCACGCAAATGGAACAAAACTATATTCTGCCAGAGTAATTCCTTTTAAAGGATCTTGGATAGAATTTTCTACAGATATCAACAGCGTAATGTATGCTTATATCGATAGAAAGAAAAAATTACCGGTAACAACTTTATTCCGTGCAATTGGGTTTGAAAGAGACAAGGATATCCTTGAAATTTTTGACCTTGCTGAAGAAATTAAAGTTTCTAAAACTGGTATTAAGAAATATATTGGAAGAAGACTTGCTGCCCGTGTTTTAAACACTTGGCACGAGGATTTCGTTGATGAAGATACCGGTGAGGTAGTTTCTATCGAACGTAACGAAATCATCCTTGATAGAGATACTATTATCGACAAAGATAATGTTGAAGAAATCATCGATTCTAACGTTAAATCTATTTTGTTACACAAAGAGGATAATAATCAGGCAGATTATGCTATTATCCACAATACGTTACAAAAAGATCCAACAAACTCTGAAAAAGAAGCTGTAGAGCACATTTACCGTCAGTTACGTAACGCTGAACCGCCTGATGAGGAAACTGCTCGTGGTATTATAGATAAATTGTTCTTCTCTGATCAACGTTATAACTTAGGTGAAGTTGGTCGTTATAGAATGAACAAAAAACTTGGTTTAGATATTCCAATGGAAAAGCAAGTGCTTACCAAAGAAGATATCATTACCATTGTAAAATATTTGATTGAGTTAATCAACTCTAAAGCAGAGATTGATGATATTGATCACTTATCAAACCGTCGTGTTAGAACAGTTGGAGAACAATTGTCTCAACAATTCGGTGTTGGTTTAGCCCGTATGGCTAGAACTATTCGTGAGAGAATGAACGTTAGAGATAACGAGGTGTTTACACCAATTGATTTGATTAATGCTAAAACATTATCGTCAGTTATCAACTCTTTCTTTGGGACTAACCAGTTATCTCAATTTATGGATCAAACGAATCCATTAGCTGAGATTACGCACAAAAGAAGACTTTCTGCACTTGGACCAGGTGGACTTTCGAGAGAAAGAGCTGGTTTTGAGGTTCGTGACGTTCACTATACACACTATGGTCGTTTATGTCCGATTGAAACTCCTGAGGGGCCAAACATTGGTTTGATTTCATCTCTTGGTGTTTATGCAAAAGTTAATGGAATGGGATTCATCGAAACTCCATACCGTAAAGTAACTAATGGTGTAGTTGATTTAGAAAGTACTCCAATTTACTTAAGTGCTGAAGAAGAAGAAGGTAAAATGATTGCTCAGGCAAACATTGAAATGGATGAAAATGGTAAAATTACAGCTAGCAATGTTATTGCTCGTGAGGAAGGTGACTTCCCGGTTGTTGAACCATCTGTAGTTCATTATACAGACGTTGCTCCTAACCAGATCGCTTCGATTTCTGCTTCATTAATTCCTTTTCTGGAACATGATGATGCGAACCGTGCGTTGATGGGATCAAACATGATGCGTCAGGCAGTTCCTTTGATCCGTCCTGAAGCACCAATTGTAGGTACAGGTTTAGAGCGTCAGGTAGCTTCAGATTCAAGAGTATTAATCAATGCTGAAGGGCATGGAACTGTTGAATATGTTGATGCTAATATCATTACTATTAAATACGATCGTACAGAAGACGAGAGAATGGTTAGTTTTGATGCTGATGAGAAAACATACAACCTAATTAAATTTAGAAAAACCAATCAAGGTACAAGTATCAACTTGAAACCAATCGTAAGAAAAGGTGACAGAGTGATTCCTGGACAGGTATTATCAGAAGGATATGCTACTCAAAATGGTGAATTAGCTTTAGGTAGAAACTTAAAAGTTGCGTTCATGCCATGGAAAGGGTATAACTTTGAGGATGCGATTGTAATTTCTGAAAAAGTAGTTCGTGATGATATTTTTACTTCTATCCACGTTGATGATTATTCATTAGAGGTTAGAGATACTAAGTTAGGAAATGAAGAGTTAACAAACGATATTCCTAACGTTTCTGAAGAAGCTACTAAAGATTTAGATGAAAACGGTATGATCAGAATTGGAGCAGAGGTTAAGCCTGGCGACATTTTGATCGGAAAAATTACACCAAAAGGGGAATCAGATCCTACTCCGGAAGAGAAATTGCTTCGTGCAATCTTCGGGGACAAAGCAGGTGATGTAAAAGATGCTTCATTAAAAGCTTCTCCATCTTTACACGGTGTAGTTCTTGACAAAAAATTATTTGCAAGAGCCGTAAAAGATAAACGTAAACGTACTCAGGATAAAGATGCTTTAGGCGCTTTAGAAATGGAATTTGAAACTAAATTTGTTGAATTGAAAGACAGATTGGTTGAAAAATTATTCCTGATCGTAAACGGAAAAACATCTCAGGGTGTAATGAATGATTTGGGTGAAGAAGTTTTACCAAAAGGTAAAAAATATACTCAAAAAATGCTTTACGCAGTAGAAGATTTTGCTCACTTAAGCAAAGGTCAATGGGTTGCTGATGATGCTACAAATAAAATGGTTAATGATTTGATTCATAACTATAAAATTAAGCTGAACGATTTACAAGGATCTTTAAGAAGAGAAAAATTCACTATTACAGTTGGAGATGAATTACCATCTGGAATCTTGAAATTAGCGAAAATTTATATCGCTAAAAAACGTAAACTGAAAGTAGGGGATAAAATGGCAGGACGTCACGGTAACAAAGGTATTGTTGCAAGAATCGTTCGTCATGAAGATATGCCTTTCCTTGAAGACGGAACACCGGTAGATATCGTATTGAATCCACTTGGGGTACCTTCACGTATGAACATTGGTCAGATTTATGAAACTGTTCTTGGATGGGCCGGACAAAATTTAGGTAGAAAATTTGCTACTCCAATTTTTGATGGTGCTTCTTTAGATCAAATTAATGAATTAACTGATGAAGCTGGAGTACCACGTTTCGGACATACACACCTTTATGATGGTGGTACTGGAGAGCGTTTCCATCAAGCTGCAACTGTGGGTGTAATTTACATGCTTAAATTAGGACACATGGTTGATGATAAGATGCACGCACGTTCTATCGGTCCATACTCGTTGATTACTCAACAACCACTTGGAGGTAAAGCTCAATTTGGAGGTCAGCGTTTTGGAGAGATGGAGGTTTGGGCACTTGAAGCTTATGGAGCATCAAGTACACTTCGTGAAATCTTAACTGTTAAGTCGGATGACGTTATTGGTAGAGCTAAAACTTACGAAGCTATCGTTAAGGGTGAGTCTATGCCAGAGCCAGGATTACCTGAATCATTCAATGTATTAATGCATGAATTGAAAGGTCTTGGACTTGACATTCGTTTAGAAGAATAATAAGTATTAGGAAGTTTTCAGTCCCGATTTTTATCGGGGCTGATTACTCATTTATAGAAGTTTTTAGGATTTATACCCGTAACCCGTTCCGATTTTTTATATAAGCCCTAAGAGTTTTATAATTAGCACTTCAAAATAATTAGGTTTGAAGTTTAGAGAAGTAACCCGAGGTAGTGTTGAAGTAGAAAGTTTAAAAGTCCAAAGTCTAAAGTCATTCGTGACTTTAAAAACTTTATGACATTTGACTTTAGACTTAACCAAGAATCAATTTTTTAATTGCAAATAAATCAATAGTAAAAACTATGATGAATAATAGAAATAATAATAAAGATAAAAATCCAGTTAAAAGATTTAATAAAATCTCAATCGGATTGGCTTCACCAGAATCAATCTTGAAAGAATCAAGAGGAGAGGTGTTGAAACCAGAAACTATCAACTACAGAACTCACAAACCAGAGCGTGACGGACTTTTCTGCGAAAGAATCTTCGGACCTGTTAAGGATTTTGAATGTGCTTGTGGTAAATATAAAAGAATTCGTTACAAAGGTATCATCTGTGACCGTTGTGGCGTTGAAGTTACAGAGAAAAAAGTACGTCGTGACAGAGTAGGACACATCAACCTTGTTGTGCCAATTGCTCACATTTGGTATTTCCGTTCTCTTCCAAACAAAATTGGTTATATACTTGGTCTTCCATCTAAGAAATTAGATATGATCATTTACTACGAAAGATACGTAGTAATCCAGGCTGGTATTGCTAAAAATGCAGATGGAGAATCATTACAAAGATTAGATTTCTTAACTGAAGAAGAATATTTGAATATTTTAGATACTCTTCCACAAGAAAATCAATATTTAGATGATATGGATCCTAATAAATTTGTTGCCAAAATGGGAGCAGAGTGTATTATGGATTTATTGGCTCGTATTGACTTAGATGCTTTATCTTATGAATTAAGACATAGCGCTAACAACGAGACATCTAAACAACGTAAAACTGAAGCTTTAAAAAGATTACAAGTTGTTGAATCTTTCCGTGAGTCTAACTTAAACCGCGAAAATCGTCCTGAGTGGATGATTATGAAAGTGGTTCCTGTTATTCCACCAGAATTACGTCCGCTTGTGCCACTTGATGGAGGTCGTTTTGCAACTTCAGATTTAAATGACTTATACCGTCGTGTAATTATCCGTAACAACCGTTTGAAAAGATTAATGGAGATTAAAGCTCCTGAAGTTATCTTAAGAAACGAAAAACGTATGTTACAGGAATCTGTAGATTCATTATTTGATAACACTCGTAAAGCTTCTGCTGTTAAAACAGAATCTAACAGACCATTAAAATCATTATCTGATTCCTTAAAAGGTAAGCAAGGACGTTTCCGTCAAAACTTACTTGGAAAACGTGTGGATTATTCTGCTCGTTCGGTAATTGTTGTTGGTCCTGAATTAAAATTATTTGAATGTGGATTGCCAAAAGATATGGCATCTGAGTTATACAAACCTTTCGTAATCCGTAAATTGATTGAAAGAGGTATTGTTAAAACAGTAAAATCTGCTAAGAAAATTATAGACAAAAAAGAGCCTGTAGTTTGGGATATCCTTGAAAATGTAATTAAAGGTCACCCAGTATTGCTTAACCGTGCTCCTACGTTACACAGACTTGGTATTCAAGCTTTCCAACCAAAATTAATTGAAGGAAAAGCAATCCAATTGCACCCATTAGTATGTACGGCTTTCAACGCCGATTTTGATGGGGATCAGATGGCAGTTCACTTGCCATTAGGACCAGAGGCTATTTTAGAAGCACAATTATTAATGTTGGCTTCTCACAATATCTTGAACCCTGCAAATGGTGCTCCAATTACTGTACCTTCTCAGGATATGGTCTTGGGTCTATATTATATGACCAAAGAACGTATCTCGACACCAGAACATGTAATTTTAGGACAAGACTTAACTTTCTATTCTGCTGAAGAAGTAAACATTGCATTAAACGAAGGAAGATTAGAATTGAATGCTCGTGTAAGAATCAGAGCGAAAGATTTTAATGACGCTGGAGAATTAGTGTTCAAAATTATTCAAACAACTGCAGGACGTGTATTATTTAATGAAGTAGTACCGGAAGCAGCTGGATATATCAATGATGTATTGACTAAGAAAAACCTTAGAGATATTATCGGACACATTTTAAGTGTGACTGATGTACCTACAACGGCAGCTTTCTTAGATAATATGAAAGATATGGGTTATAAATTTGCATTTAGAGGAGGTTTATCTTTCTCTCTTGGTGATATTAGAATCCCAGAACAAAAAACTAAATTAATTGCAGATGCCAGAGAGCAAGTTGAAGGTATTTCTGTGAATTATAACATGGGTCTTATTACCAATAACGAGCGTTACAACCAAGTTATTGATGTATGGACTTCAGCAAATGCTCAGTTAACAGAATTAGCAATGAAAAATATTAGAGAAGACCAACAAGGTTTCAACTCTGTATATATGATGCTTGACTCTGGAGCGAGGGGTTCTAAGGAACAGATTCGTCAGTTAACTGGTATGCGTGGTTTGATGGCTAAGCCTAAAAAATCTACTGCTGGTGGTGGAGAAATTATTGAAAACCCGATTCTTTCTAACTTTAAGGAAGGTCTTTCGATCCTTGAGTATTTCATTTCTACTCACGGTGCTCGTAAAGGACTTGCGGATACGGCCCTTAAAACTGCCGATGCCGGATACTTAACAAGAAGGCTTCATGACGTTTCGCAAGATGTTATTGTTAACATCGAAGATTGTGGAACTTTAAGAGGTGTTGAAGTTTCTGCTTTGAAGAAAAATGAGGAAATCGTTGAGTCATTAGGAGAAAGAATTTTAGGACGTGTTGCATTGCAAGATGTTATAAATCCACTTACTAATGAAGTAATGGTTCAATCTGGCCAACAAATTACTGAAGCAATTATGAGAACTATTGAAGCTTCTCCGATTGAAAGAGTAGAGGTTAGATCTCCATTAACTTGTGAGGCTTTAAAAGGTATTTGTGCTAAATGTTACGGTAGAAACTTAGCTACCGGTAAAATGACACAAAGAGGTGAAGCTGTCGGAGTTATTGCAGCTCAGTCTATTGGAGAGCCAGGTACACAGTTAACACTTCGTACGTTCCACGTTGGAGGGGTTGCCGGAGGTATTTCTGAAGAATCTAGTATTGTTACAAGATTCAACGGTAGACTTGAGATTGAAGATTTAAAAACTGTTAAAGGTGAAGATAGTGAAGGTAATGCGGTTGATATCGTAGTATCACGTTCAACTGAATTAAAATTAGTTGACGAGAAAACTGGAATCGTCTTAAATACACATAACATTCCTTACGGTTCTAGTATCTTTGTTAAAGATGGAGAAACTGTTACTAAAGGATCTGTGATCTGTAAGTGGGATCCATATAATGGTGTAATTGTTTCTGAATTTACTGGTAAGATTGCTTACGAAGATTTAGAGCAAGGACAGTCGTTCATGGTTGAAATCGATGAGCAAACAGGATTCCAGGAAAAAGTAATTTCTGAAGCAAGAAATAAAAAATTAATTCCAACTTTATTGGTTTACGGTAAAGAAGGTGAATTGATTCGTTCGTATAACTTACCAGTAGGAGCACACCTTATGGTTGAGAACGGTGAGAAAATTAAAGCAGGTAAAGTATTAGTGAAAATCCCACGTCGTTCTTCTAAAGCAGGCGATATCACGGGAGGTTTACCAAGAATTACTGAGTTGCTTGAAGCTCGTAACCCTTCAAACCCTGCAGTTGTTTCTGAAATTGACGGTGTTGTTTCTTTTGGAAAAATCAAAAGAGGTAACCGTGAAATTGTTATCGAATCTAAATTTGGTGAGATTAAAAAGTATTTAGTTAAACTTTCTAGTCAAATTTTAGTTCAGGAAAATGACTTTGTAAGAGCAGGAGTACCATTGTCTGACGGTGCAATTACACCAGATGATATTTTAAGAATTCAAGGTCCGGCTGCTGTTCAACAGTATTTGGTAAATGAAATTCAAGAGGTATACCGTTTACAAGGGGTGAAAATTAACGATAAGCACTTTGAGGTAGTTATTCGTCAAATGATGCGTAAAGTAAGAGTTCAGGATCCGGGAGACACATTGTTCTTAGAAGATCAATTAATTCATACTAAAGACTTTATCGTTCAAAACGATAAATTATATGGTATGAAAGTAGTTGAAGATGCTGGAGATTCAGCTGTATTGAAACCAGGACAAATTATTTCTCCTCGTGATTTACGTGATGAAAATTCATTGTTGAAACGTACTGATAAAAATCTTGTTGTAGCAAGAGATGTAATTACCGCAACTGCAACGCCAGTTTTACAAGGTATTACAAGAGCTTCGTTACAAACTAAATCATTCATTTCTGCTGCTTCTTTCCAAGAAACAACAAAAGTACTTAACGAAGCTGCTGTAGCTGGTAAAGTAGATGATTTAGAAGGATTAAAAGAAAATGTAATTGTTGGACACAGAATTCCTGCGGGAACTGGTATGAGAGAATACGATAACACTATCGTAGGATCTAAAGACGATTACAATGAAATGATGGCCAATAAAGAAGAATATATTTATTAATTAGGAAACTATGAGTAATCCGAAACAACAACAAGAGCAAATTAATATCGAGTTAGATGAAACTATCGCAGAAGGAATTTATTCTAATCTTGCGATTATAAATCACTCATCATCAGAGTTTGTTTTAGATTTTGTGAGCATTATGCCGGGTATTCCTAAAGCCAAGGTAAAGTCAAGAATTGTCCTGACACCACAACATGCTAAAAGATTATTAAAAGCAATTGGTGAAAATATTCATCGTTTTGAAGTAGCTCACGGCGAGATCAAAGACACTGAACAAGCACCAATACCGCTTAATTTTGGTCCTGCGGGACAAGCATAATATAAAAAGCCCCAGAAATGGGGCTTTTTTTTTGTTGAAATTGAAATATAGAAATCTGTAGTTTGTCCGATTTTTATTTCACTTTATCGACTAAATTTCCTAATGCAATTCTATTAGGTTAATTTAGACTTTCTTAATAGAAGAGGTTTGATTTATGAAATATAATGACTTAGTAAGGTTGATTTAATTCAGATTAAAAAAAAGCGCTAATATTTAAATTAGCGCTTTTTTTGTTATTTTTTTGAAATGAAAATTAATCAAACTCTGAAGTAAAGAATAATTTTACAGTTGGATATTTATTTTGAGTCATTTGAATTGTAAAATCAGAATCGGCTAAAAATACCAATTGACCGTATTTATCATGTGCTAAGAATTTTTGTTTAATACGTTTAAATTCTTTGAATTCATCATTTTTAGCATCGTCAGGTTTTACCCAACATGCTTTATGTACAGGGAAATTTTCATATGTACATTTTGCACCGTATTCATGCTCTAAACGATATTGAATTACCTCGTATTGAAGCGCTCCAACCGTTCCAATAACTTTACGATTATTCATCTCTAAAGTAAATAACTGCGCAACGCCTTCATCCATTAACTGATCAACCCCCTTGTCCAATTGCTTGGCTTTCATAGGATCAGCATTATTAATATATCTAAAGTGCTCAGGAGAGAAACTTGGAATCCCTTTAAAGCTCATGATTTCGCCTTCTGTTAAAGTATCTCCAATTTTAAAATTTCCGGTATCATGTAAACCTACAATATCACCTGGGTATGAAATGTCTACAATTTCTTTTTTCTCAGCAAAGAAAGCATTCGGACTCGAAAATTTTAAATTTTTCTTTTGACGAACGTGGTAGTAAGGTTTATTTCTTTCAAAAGTTCCAGAAACAATTTTAATAAATGCCAAACGGTCTCTGTGTTTTGGATCCATATTAGCATGGATTTTAAATACAAAACCTGTCATTTTTTCTTCTTTAGGATCAACCAAACGGGTTTCAGAATCTTTTGCTCTTGGAGAAGGAGCGATTGTTACGAAACAATCTAGCAATTCACGAACTCCAAAGTTATTTAATGCCGATCCAAAAAATACTGGCTGAATTTTTCCGTCTAAATAATCCTGACGCTCAAATTTTGGATAAACTTCATCGATTAATTCTAATTCTTCACGAAGTTTGTCAGCTGCTTTTTGACCAACAATTTTATCTAATTCAGGATTGTTTTGAACATCAGAGAAAGCGATCGTTTCTTCGATATTTTTACGGCTGTCACCGCTAAAAAGATTGATATTTTCTTCCCATAAATTATAAATTCCCTGAAAGTCATAACCCATTCCGATAGGGAAACTTAAAGGTGTAACTTTTAATCCCAGTTTTTGTTCCACTTCATCCATTAAGTCAAAAGCATCTTTTCCTTCACGGTCTAATTTATTGATGAAAACAATCATCGGAATGTTACGCATTCTACAAACGGCAACTAATTTCTCCGTTTGTTCCTCAACCCCTTTTGCAACGTCAATTACAACAATAACGCTATCAACTGCGGTTAAAGTTCTAAAAGTATCTTCGGCAAAATCCTTGTGTCCAGGAGTATCAAGAATGTTGATTTTTTTATCTTTATAATTAAAAGCAAGTACAGATGTTGAAACCGAAATACCTCTTTGGCGTTCGATTTCCATAAAGTCACTCGTTGCTCCTTTTTTAATTTTATTATTTTTTACAGCACCAGCTTCCTGAATTGCCCCTCCAAACAACAATAATTTCTCAGTTAAAGTTGTTTTACCGGCATCGGGATGCGATATAATTCCAAATGTTCTTCTGCGTTGTATTTCTTTTAAAAAGCTCATATTTTGTATAAATAGGTTGCAAAAGTACTATTAATTACCGCTTAATAAAAATATTCACTTCTTAATTTGGGAAGTCTTTCTTTTAAAGAAAAAAATAAGGCTGTTATTATAACAGCCTTACATTAGTCATTTTAAATTACTGATTAATTGACCAAACTGAATATCCTTTTGGAGGACATTGTATTTTTACCCATTTGTCTGCTTGCGTGGTTGGATACCAAGTTGAGTTTCCTGTAAAATCTTTAATTTGAGTATTTGCCCAATTAGTTTCAACCCATCTTTCTTGCCAGGAAGATGAATTATTGATATAAACCACTAATCCCGGATTTCCGTTGTATCCATTTCTTCTGGCAACATATTCATCATTATCAGAATATAAAATTGAAGTTGTACCAGTTGCTTTGTTGTTATGAATCCAGATTAGATTGTTTAATTTGCTCTTATCCAGCCATTCCTCGTAATCTCTATAGAAAATTGTTGGATATCCTTCATGCGTTAAAATATAAGAATACGCCAATAATTTATTTGAAATTTCATCCGTATCATGATTGGTTACAAAAGTTACCGCTTTATATGGATTTCTTTTCCACATCATATCGTCATTTAAAAGAGCCAGATTATTTCCGTCAAAAGCATCATTCATTTTGTAGTAACAAGCAAAATCAAATACAGAACTATTAGCATTATTCGCCCAGTCATTTAATATGTTTACATTAGAATCCCATAATTCACCTACAGAAAACCCACCTACATTTGCATTCCAGTCCCTAACAACCCAAGAACCAAAACCCTTAACGTAATCAAATCTCCAGCCATCAAATTTCATTGTGTTTTTGTAATATTTACCAACTCCATCAGCTCTCAGCCACAACCAATCTTTCACATTAGGAGCTGCGTGGCATAAGTCCGGAAATCCACCAAAACTTCCTTCATCATTATTGCCATAACTATTTTTATAAAAATCATTATAAGTACGTTTAAATTTTCCAGAAGCAACTCCGGTAAAATTTGTCCAGGTATTTGTTCCCGTAAAAGGATTCGCTTCTGATTGGCCACCGCTATTGTGATTAATTACGATATCAGCATATACTTTCATGTTTTCAGTATGTGCCTTTGTAATCAGGCTTACCAATTCGGTTTTAGAACCAAATCTGGTTTCGATAGTTCCATTTTGGTTATAATCTCCAAAATCGAAATAATCCGTTGGATCATATCCCATAGAAAATGCTCCGTTTTGCGCTTTTGAGGCAGGAGGAAGCCATACAGATCCAATTCCGGCATTAGACCAGTCGGTTAATTTAGTCGTAACAGTATTCCACCAGTTTCCGCCCGCAGGAACATCCCAATAAAAAGCCTGCATCATAACGCCTCCACCAGGATTATCAACATATTTGCCTGTTAGGGATGATTTGGTTTCGCCGGTACTAAAAGGTTTTCCGTCATGATGTGTTACATTGATGATTTTGAATTCTTTACTCGCTGCACTTGCGCCATTTTCAGATGTTTCATTGTCAGAACAAGCGCAAAACAATGCAGTAATTGCAACAAAGCAATAAAATTTCACAAAAGGTTTTTTCATAATAATGATTTGGTTAAGGTTAGATTAATAAAGTTGTAATTGTGTCGGATATTAATGATAAAAGTGAATTATTCATAATTTTATCACATATAAAATATTAATTACTCATCTAAAGTATATAAATTTTGTTATATTGTAAATTATAGGAAATTTTTTATATCACGAAAACGTTGTAGTGTTGAAAACTTTTAATTTTAGGAGTAAAAAATTTAAACAATTCCGTCATAAATAAAACCACAATTATATCGATATGAGCTTTATTATTTGGAGATTGTATTTTGAAGTATTTCTGCTGATAAACAACTTCTTATTAATTGAATTTACGAGCTATCCCATAATTTTTTGTTAATAGTATTGCTGATAGTTGTATTATGTAATTGAATTGTTATTTTTGTTCGTTATAAGTTAGAAGAAACTAGAAGTTAATTATTTAATGTTTCAGAATGAATTTTTGAAAGAGAAATAAATGAATTGGTAGTTTAAATAAAGTCTAAAAGCATTCAAATTAAATTTAAAATAATGTTATTAAAAAAAATTCAGCTAAAAACAATTGATTACAAATTTGGGTTAACAATATGTTTTTTACTTTTTTTCAACTCATTTATTTCAGCACAGGAAATTATTCCGGATGTTGTTGTAGCAGAAAAACCAGTTGAAGCTCCTTCTGGACAGAAGCAAAAAATTGACGGTATTATTGCAACTGTTGGAGATTATATTGTTTTAGATTCTGATATTGATAAAGGATATTTAGAAATTACCAGTCAGGGAGGTTCTACAAAAGATATTACAAGATGCCAAATGCTTGGTAAACTTTTAGAGGATAAATTATATGCGCATCAGGCTATTCAGGATAGTATTATTGTAAGCGATGCTGAAGTAAGAGGAATGATGGAAGAGCGTCTAAACTATATGATGCAGCAAGTTGGAGACATAAATAAGGTTGTAGCTTATTATAAGAAAAACTCTGTAGAAGAATTCAAAACTTACTTTGCTGATATCTTAAAAGAGCAAAAGTTAGCTTCTGAAATGCAGAAAAAAATTATTGATGCAGTTGAGATTACACCGGAAGAAGTTCGTAATTTCTTTAAAAAAATACCAAAAGATGAATTGCCAACTTTTGGAGCAGAAATGGAAGTAGCACAAATTGTTGTAGAACCAAAAGTTTCAAAAGAAGACGAGCAAAAGGTTATTGACCGATTAAATGGTATTAGAAAAGATGTATTAGACGGATCTAGTTTTGCTACCAAAGCAGTTTTATATTCACAAGACCCGGGATCATCTTCTAGTGGAGGTTTCTATAAAATGACAAGAAAAACTCCTTTCGTAAAAGAGTTTAAAGATGTTGCATTTAGTTTGGCAGAAGGAGAAATTTCGGAACCATTTAAAACTAATTTTGGATATCATATTATTATGGTAGATAAAATTAAAGGGCAAGAAGTTGAATTACGTCATATTTTAATAGCTCCAACTGTTTCTGAAGATGCTTTGAAAGAAGCTAAAGAAAGAATCATAAATATTAGAAAAAAGATTGAAAGTAAAGAAATTTCTTTTGCTGATGCAGCCAGAACAGAATCTGATGAAAAAGAAACAAGAGCAAATGGTGGTACTTTAGTAAATCCTAATACACAAGACACACGTTTTGAATTGACTAAAATGGATCCGACATTATACAGTCAGGTTTCGAATTTAAAGGATGCTGAAATTTCTCAGCCACTTTTAAACACAGATGAAAAAGGTAAAAAAACATATAAGTTAATTACTGTTACCAACAGAATTGAAGAGCATACGGCGGATTATGCTAAAGATTATACTAAAATTAAAGAATTAGCATTAAAAGAAAAACAAATCAATGCCATTGCTAAATGGTTTGACGAAAAAATAAAAGATACCTATATCAAAATTATTGGAGAGTACAGAGATTGTACTTTTACAAACAATTGGTTGAAAAAATAATTTTTATTAAATAAATAAAAAGAGTTAGTTTTATGATTTCATAGTACTAACTCTTTTTAATTTTAAATACATTCATAAATGTCTGACGTAACAGCAATTCATAATTTAGTTCAAAAACGTAACGGATTAAAAACCGAAATAGCAAAAATAATTGTAGGGCAGGACGCCGTTGTAGATCAAATTTTACTTTGTATATTTTCGGGCGGACATGCTCTTTTGATAGGTGTGCCGGGATTAGCAAAAACATTATTAATAAATACTTTGTCTCAGGCATTAGGTTTAGATTTTAAAAGAATTCAATTTACGCCGGATTTAATGCCGTCAGATATTTTAGGAAGTGAAATTTTAGATGAAAACAGAAGGTTTAAATTTATAAAAGGACCCGTTTTTTCTAATATTATCCTGGCTGATGAGATTAATAGAACACCGCCAAAAACGCAAGCAGCTTTGCTTGAAGCGATGCAGGAACGTTCTGTTACAATCGCTGGTGAAAATCATAAATTAGATTTACCATATTTTGTATTAGCAACTCAAAACCCAATTGAACAAGAAGGAACTTACCCGTTGCCGGAAGCTCAGTTAGACCGTTTTATGTTTGCTATAAAATTAGAATATCCTAGTTTTGAAGAAGAAGTGCAAGTCGTAAAACGTACAACTTCTGATGCTAAAACAACTATAAATCCATTATTTACAGCACAGGAAATTATCGATTTTCAACATTTAATCCGCAGAATTCCTGTAGCAGATAATGTTATTGAATATGCGGTGTCTTTAGTTAGTAAAACTCGTCCGGATAATAAGCTGACGAATGACTTTGTTAGAAATTATTTAGATTGGGGAGCTGGACCAAGAGCGTCTCAAAATTTAATTTTGGCAGCAAAAGCACATGCCGCTTTTAATGGTAAATTTTCACCTGATATTGAAGATGTAAAAGCAGTTGCAATTGGTATTTTACGCCACAGAATTATTAAAAACTACAAAGCTGATGCTGAAGGAATAACTGAAGAAATTATTATTCAGAAATTATTATAAAACGAACAAAGTTTGCGAAAAGCCTAACATTAAATTGTTAGGCTTTTTTTTTGTTTGATTTGGGAATTTATATCGTAAAATAATCTTTAATAAAACTTCGATAAAATTCTATTTCAATATCATTGAAAAAGTGAATTTGATGTCAACTATAACGATGTAAATTCTAATTTAGAAAGATTCTTTACTTAAAACAGGCTCAAAATAGGGTTTGTTTATAACAACAAATTTCGACTTTGTTAAAGAAAAGATTTTAAAATATCAATAATTCATTTTTTTATTTCAAAATTAATATTTTCGCAATAACAAGCTGTCAAAATCGTTTTTTAACAATAATAATTTTTGAAAAGGCGACTTCTATTATATTTTTTTTAATTCTCGGCTTTAATAGCTAAATTTGCGAACAAAAAAATAAAAATACCTAGAAATACCTCTACTATGAACATTTATAAGGATTACATCCAAGAAATTGAAGAAAGAAAAGGTCAAGGGCTTCACCCGAAACCAATTGATGGTGCTGAATTATTAAGCGAAATCATTGAACAAATTAAAGATTTGAATAATGAATACAGAGAAGATTCTCTTAAGTTCTTTATTTATAATGTTGTACCGGGAACGACGAGCGCAGCTGGTCTGAAGGCTAAATTTCTAAAAGAAATCATTCTTGGTCAATCCATAGTAAAAGAAATAACACCTGCTTTTGCTTTTGAGTTATTATCACACATGAAAGGTGGGCCTTCAATCGAGGTATTACTTGATTTAGCACTTGGTAATGATGCTGCTATTGCAAAAGAAGCAGCAAACGTTCTTAAAACGCAAGTTTACCTTTATGAGGCAGATACAGACCGTTTAAAAGAAGCATTTAAAAATGAAAATCCAATTGCCAGAGAAATTCTGGAAAGCTACGCAAAGGCAGAGTTTTTTACTTCATTACCAGAAGTAGTTGAAGAAATTAAAGTAGTTACATATATTGCTGGTGAAGGAGATATTTCTACAGATTTATTATCTCCGGGTAATCAGGCTCACTCTCGTTCTGACCGTGAACTTCACGGTAAATGTATGATTACTCCTCAGGCACAAGACGAAATCAAGATGCTACAAGCTCAGTATCCTGATGCAAGTGTGATGTTAATTGCAGAGAAAGGTACAATGGGTGTAGGTTCGTCAAGAATGTCAGGTGTAAATAACGTGGCACTTTGGACAGGTAAACAAGCAAGTCCATACGTTCCATTTATTAATATTGCTCCAATTGTTGCAGGAACAAATGGTATTTCTCCAATTTTCCTAACAACGGTTGATGTTACTGGTGGAATTGGTTTAGACCTTAAAAACTGGGTAAAAAAGCTTGACGCAAATGGTGATATTATTCGTAATGAGAATAATGAGCCAATTTTGGAAGAAGCATACTCTGTTGCTACAGGAACTGTATTAACAATAAATACAAAAACTAAGAAGCTTTATAATGGCGATAAAGAGTTAATTGATATTTCAAAGGCATTCACGCCTCAGAAAATGGAATTCATTAAAGCTGGAGGGTCATATGCAATTGTATTTGGTAAAAAACTTCAAACATTAGCAGCGAAAGTTCTTGATATTGAAGCACCACTTGTATTTGCTCCATCAAAAGAGATTTCTATTGAAGGGCAAGGTCTTACAGCTGTGGAAAAAATCTTTAACAGAAATGCTGTTGGTATCACTCCGGGTAAAGTATTACACGCTGGTTCTGATGTTCGTGTAGAAGTTAATATCGTAGGTTCACAAGATACGACCGGTCTTATGACTGCTCAGGAATTGGAGTCTATGGCTGCTACAGTTATTTCGCCAATCGTTGATGGTGCTTACCAATCTGGTTGTCACACAGCTTCAGTATGGGATAAAAAAGCTCAGGCAAATATTCCAAAATTGATGAAATTTATGAATGATTTCGGTTTAATCACGGCACGTGACCCGAAAGCTATTTATCATTCAATGACGGATGTAATTCATAAAGTTTTAAACGATATTACAATAGATGAATGGGCTATCATTATTGGTGGTGACTCTCATACAAGAATGTCAAAAGGTGTTGCTTTTGGTGCTGACTCAGGTACAGTTGCTCTTGCACTTGCAACAGGTGAGGCTTCAATGCCAATTCCAGAATCTGTAAAAGTTACTTTTATTGGAGAAATGAAAGGTTATATGGACTTCCGTGATGTAGTTCATTCAACACAATCTCAAATGCTTAAGAAATTCGGTGGTGAAAACGTATTCCAAGGAAGGATTATTGAAGTTCATCTTGGTACTCTTACTGCTGACCAGGCATTTACGTTTACAGACTGGACTGCAGAAATGAAAGCAAAAGCTTCTATCTGTATTTCTGAAGATGATACTTTGATTGATTCACTGGAGATTGCAAAAGGAAGAATCCAGATTATGATCGATAAAGGGATGGATAATCACAAACAAGTTCTTCAAGGATTGATCAATAAAGCAGATAAGAGAATTTCTGAAATTAAGTCTGCTGAAAAACCAGCCTTAACTCCAGATGCAAATGCTAAGTATTATGCTGAAGTAGTTGTGGATCTTGATCAAATTGTAGAGCCAATGATTGCCGATCCGGACGTTAACAATGTTGATGTTTCTAAAAGATATACGCACGATACTATCAGACCTCTTTCTTTTTATGGAGGAGTGAAAAAAGTAGACCTTGGATTTATCGGTTCTTGTATGGTTCACAAAGGGGATATGAAAATCCTTGCCCAAATGCTTAAAAATATAGAAGATTTACATGGCAAAGTTGAGTTTAAAGCGCCGCTTGTAGTAGCGCCGCCAACTTATAACATCGTAGATGAACTTAAGGCTGAAGGAGATTGGGAAGTTTTACAGAAATACTCAGGTTTCGAATTCGACGATAATGCTCCTAAAGGTGCAGCACGTACAGAATACGAAAACATGTTGTACTTAGAACGTCCAGGATGTAACCTTTGTATGGGTAACCAGGAAAAAGCTGCAAAAGGAGATACTGTAATGGCAACTTCGACACGTTTATTCCAGGGAAGAGTTGTAGAAGATACTGAAGGTAAAAAAGGAGAATCATTGCTTTCTTCAACGCCAGTAGTAGTTTTGTCTACAATTCTTGGCAGAACTCCTACAATGGATGAATATACAGCTGCAGTAGAAGGTATTAGTTTGACTAAGTTTGCGCCTTCCAGCAAGCAACTAGTGATGTAATAATACTATTAGTTATAATCATTATATATAAAAAGCCCGAGTGATAAACTCGGGCTTTTTCTTTTCTGGCTACTCTATTTTTTGTACCTTGTCGTGTTCAAAATAAAAAAAACAAAACAATTATAACTTATGGCTTTTGATATTGAAATGATAAAAAAAGTGTATGAGAACATGCCCGGTCGTGTTGATAAAGCACGCGAGATTGTTGGTCGTCCACTTACTTTAACGGAGAAAATTTTGTACAATCACCTTTGGGATGGAAATCCAACGAAGGCGTTTGGAAGGGGTGTTGATTATGTTGATTTTGCACCGGACCGTGTTGCATGTCAGGATGCAACAGCACAAATGGCATTATTACAATTTATGCATGCCGGAAAGAAAACAGTTGCAGTTCCTACAACAGTTCACTGTGATCACTTAATTCAGGCAAAAGTGGATGCTGCAACCGATTTGGCCAGAGCAAAAACACAAAGTAACGAAGTTTTCGATTTCTTATCGTCAGTTTCTAATAAATACGGAATTGGTTTTTGGAAGCCAGGAGCCGGAATTATTCACCAGGTAGTACTTGAAAATTATGCTTTCCCGGGCGGAATGATGATTGGTACCGATTCTCATACTGTAAATGCAGGTGGTTTAGGAATGGTAGCAATTGGCGTTGGTGGTGCTGATGCTGTAGATGTTATGTCTGGTATGGCTTGGGAATTAAAATTTCCTAAATTAATTGGAGTAAAACTAACTGGTAAATTATCAGGATGGACAGCTCCTAAAGATGTCATCCTTAAAGTGGCTGGTATACTTACTGTAAAAGGTGGTACAGGTGCTATAGTTGAATATTTTGGTGAAGGTGCAACTTCTATGTCATGTACAGGAAAAGGTACTATTTGTAATATGGGTGCCGAAATTGGAGCTACAACTTCAACTTTTGGATATGATGATTCTATGAGTCGTTACCTGCGTTCTACAGGAAGAGCTGATGTTGCAGATGCTGCAGATAAAGTAGCTTCTTACTTAACAGGAGATCCGGAAGTTTATGCTAACCCGGAAAAATATTTTGATCAGTTAATCGAAATCAATTTATCAGAATTAGAGCCACATTTAAACGGTCCTTTTACACCGGATTTGGCAACTCCAATTTCTAAAATGAAAGAAGAAGCGATCAAAAATAACTGGCCTTTGCAAATTCAGGTTGGTTTAATTGGTTCTTGTACAAACTCTTCTTACGAGGATATTGCTCGTGCTGCTTCTTTGGCAAAACAAGTAAGTGATAAAAACTTAAAAACAAAATCTCAATTTACAATTACTCCGGGTTCTGAAGTAGTTCGTTATACAATTGAAAGAGATGGATTTATCGATACTTTCGAAAAAATTGGAGCTACCGTTTTTGCTAACGCCTGCGGACCATGTATTGGTATGTGGGACAGAGATGGGGCAGAAAAAGAAGAAAGAAATACAATCGTTCACTCTTTTAACCGTAACTTCTCAAAGCGTGCAGATGGTAATCCGAATACTTTAGCTTTCGTGGGTTCTCCTGAATTGGTAACTGCAATGGCTATAGCTGGTGATTTAGGCTTCAATCCATTAACAGATACTTTGATCAATGAAGATGGAGAAGAAGTAAGACTTGAAGCGCCAACAGGAGACGAATTGCCTCCAAGAGGTTTTGATGCCGAAGATCCTGGATTCCAGGCTCCGGCTGAAGATGGTTCAGGTGTTCAGGTTGTGGTAGATCCTGCATCAGAACGTTTGCAGTTATTAGCTCCGTTTGATGCTTGGGATGGTAAAAATATTACAGGTGCTAAATTGTTGATCAAAGCATTTGGAAAATGTACTACAGATCACATTTCTATGGCTGGACCATGGTTGCGTTTCCGTGGACATTTGGATAATATTTCTAACAATATGTTGATCGGTGCTGTAAATGCATTCAATCAAAAAACAAATTCTGTTAGAAATCAGTTAACAGGAGAGTATGATGCAGTTCCTGCTGTAGCTCGTGCATACAAAGCTGCAGGAGTTCCATCAATCGTTGTGGGAGACCACAATTATGGTGAAGGTTCTTCTCGTGAGCATGCTGCTATGGAGCCACGTTTCTTAGGTGTTAAAGCGGTATTGGTAAAATCGTTTGCACGTATTCATGAAACAAACCTTAAAAAACAAGGGCTTTTAGGATTAACTTTTGCTAATGAAGCAGATTACGATAAAATTCAGGAAAATGATACAATTAACTTTACTGATTTAACTGAGTTCGCTCCTGGAAAACCATTAACGTTAGAGTTTCTTCATACAGATGGTTCTAAAGATATTATCCTGGCAAACCATACTTACAATGCAGGTCAGATTGGCTGGTTCGTTGCAGGTTCAGCATTAAATTTAATTGCTGCCGGAAAAGCTTAATCGATATGATTTAATATGCTAAAAACGCCCTGTGAAAACAGGGCGTTTTTTATTTCAGGTAAGCTGTTATATAGTATTAATAAAAAAAAGATTATATTTGCAGGATAAAACTTATATTTTTTGATTTAATAATGAAGTTTATACGTTTTGTTTAATGCAGTGATTTTGAGTTTATTACTTTAAAATCAGTTGAATTTTGTTAATTTGAACTTAATAAGCTGTTAAAAAAGGCGTTTTTTTTGCATAAAAATGTTAAATTCGCCTTATTAGTAAAAGAATCGTTCTTTTTTTGAGTTTATAAAATGAACTACAAAATTTAAAAAAAAATTCCCCCCAAGAAATGAATTTTAAGTTAGTCGTCATAATGTTGTTTTTAAGTTTAAGTGTTTTTTCACAGGAAAAATATATTAAGCATACTATTTCTAAAGGTGATAATATCACTACAATTGCAAAAAAGTACGGAGTAAAACCTAAAGCTATTATAGATGCAAATCCTAATGCACCTAAAATTTTAAAGCTAAACTCGGTTTTGCTAATTCCCAATACAAATCAAACTACTGTAGCAACAACAAATGAAGTTGCTGTAAATAATAATACTCCTGGAACACACGAGGTTTTAGCTAAAGAAACGCTGTGGGGAATATCCAAAAAATACAATATTTCAGTCGAAGATTTAAAAAAATCCAATCCGCTTCTGGAAACAGAAGGCTTAAAAATTGGGCAGCAAATTATTATTCCGTCCAATTCCGTTGCAGTTTCGCAAAAACCAATTGATGATCTTAAAATTGTAACAGATGTTGAAGTGGTTGTAGAAGTTCAGCCAAAAGAAACTAAATACGCAATTGCAAAAAGATACGGATTAACAGTTGCTGAATTAGAAAGGCAAAATCCATTTATTAAAGGGAAATTACCGGTTGGTTATGTTTTGAAAATTAGAACTTCAAAAGAAAAAGCAGATGCTGCTGCAGCTTTGGTTTCTCCACAAGAAATAAAAGAGACAATAACACCATCATCAGAAACACAAATTGCAGAAAACACACCTCCGGCAATTCAAACTGATTCAACGAGTACAATTATAAAAGTGAGTAATCATTCTGAATTAGTCGATCAATTAATTGTAAACGCTACAGAAAATATCGGGACGCGATATCGATCGGGCGGTACTACAAAAGCAGGTTTTGATTGTTCAGGTTTAATGATTTCGACTTTTAGTAATTTTGATATTAAATTGCCCCGAAGTTCAATAGAGCAATCCCGCATTGGAATGAAAGTTACTACTGATGAAGCCCAAAAAGGCGATTTGATTTTCTTTAAAACAAATGGAAGAAGACAAATTAATCATGTTGGAATGGTAGTAGAAGTTGTTGATGGTGAAATTAAATTTGTTCACTCTTCAACTCATGGCGGTGTAATGATTTCGTCAACAAAAGAACCTTATTACCAACGAGCTTTTTCACAAGTAAACAGAGTTTTGCAATAAAAGAGAAATTAATTAAAATGTAATTTCTTTTTGAAATCCTCAATTGGAAAGGGTTTGTTTAAAAATTCAGTTACATAGTTATTCTCTTTGATTTTTTTTATTTCGTCAGTATCTAAAGTTGATGAAAGTACATAAATCTGGATTTCTTTTTTAAATTCGTCACTTAATTTATCGTATTCTTCCAAAAAATCAAAACCGTTCATTATTGGCATTTGTATATCCAATAGAATAATTAAAGTTTGGTTTAAGTTCTGATGATTGTATAGCCATTGCAAGCCTTCCTTGCCATTGTTAGTGATGTTTATGTCACTATCAAGAGATTTTTTTATAAGCTGTTTGATGACGAGCTGATCTATCAGGTTGTCTTCAATTAATAAAAATACAGGTTTAAGATCCATGACAGTTAGGGATTGTTACAATAAATTTACTTCCAATATTGTTTTCAGACAAAACATAAATATTTCCTCTAATATTTTCAACGGCTTCTTTTACAATGTATAACCCCAGTCCTGATCCTTTGTTTTTGTTTGTTCCAAAATACATTTCAAAAATGTGGTCTTTAAATTCATCTTTAATTCCAATTCCGTTGTCAGATATTTCAATTTTATTACAACCATCAGCAATGTAGGTTTTAATAGCAATAAACATTTGCTGTTTGGTATTGTCGGCATATTTAATGGCATTTGAAAGTAGGTTGAAGATAATAATTTTTAAGCGTAAACTATCACTCTGAATTTCATCTACCAATAATTCTTTTGTAATGGATATTTGGCTGGCATTTTCAAAATGCATTAATTGTGAGATTGCTTCATCAAATATTTCCTGTAAGCTAACAGGCTCCAAGATGATTTGTTTTCGCTTATTTTTAGAATAATCGATAATATCACTAATAAATTGGTCTTGCCTGGCCAGACTCGTATGCATTAAAGTCAAATATTCCCTAATTTGATTAAGGTTGTCTTCTTCTTGGGTAATTTTGATTAATCCTTGTAAAGAGGTTATAGGAGATCTCAAATCATGTGATGCACTGTAAACAAAATGATCGAGTTCGTGATTAACCAATATTAAATTTTCATTTTTAACTTCTATTTCTTTTTTAGAAACAATGAGGCGTTTTACCATTATCGAATAATAAAGGCAAACGCTGCAAATGATAATCAGAATAAAAAAAACATTAGTAAAGATCAGTAAGTCTTTTATTTTGCGTGTTCCTTCGCCTAATGTATTCGAAAAATTGCGTTCATTAATGGTGAGTTTATCACTTATTATGCTAATTTGCTGGAGGAATTTTTGTTGGTCGGCAGCGGTTAATATGTTATGTTTTATTTTGGCATTAATTTGTTCTCCTATAATGAATAATTTGAAGATTAGTTTGTCGCCCTGTTCCCATTCGTTAATGGCTTTGGCTAAAAATGAAACCTTTTTAAAATTCACAAATAACCAAACAAGATCATCTAAATCTTCCTGATGATTTCTGCCAATTAGTAATGCTTTGCGGGCAATTGCATTATCTCCGGCTTTTAGTAATGCAACTCTGGCGGTTCCGTCACCTTGCGGAACTTTTAGTTCTTCAAGATATAATTTCCATTGATTTTTGTCTTTAGTGTATAAATAGGTTATTAAATGGCGGGAAGCATCTTTTTGTCCTTTTGAATAATGTGATTCACCATTTACATAAGCTCTGGTTGCAGACAATGTTTTGATGGTGAAAAAGTTAATACAAATTAATAAAGCACAACAAACAAAAACTATCAAAATAAGAATGAAAACATTTGCAAAACGCAACTTCTTAAAAAATTGGGATTTAGACATAGTTTTCGAATTTGTTGGTTGATAATCTGATTCTAATTTTTGGTTGTCTTTTGTAGAAAAAAGATATTCCTTGACAATAATCTTTGGAGCGAGATTATTGTAATTATTAAACAAATGTTAATAAAAAAAATAAATTTTAACATCAGTATATCGCTTAACTCAAAATTAGTAAAAAAATATTACGGTTTTACAAATGGCTTGTTTTTTCTGGTTAATTTTATTTGTCAAAATTTCAATGGTTAAGTTGTTTATTTTCAATTAATTGAATTATTGTTAATTGTGTTTTTAATTTTTAAAAGAGAGAATGTGAATTTTTAATGCTGCAGTAGAAATTCACCTACTGAATTAATGAGCTTATTTTTGTTTAGCTTTATTTAGGGGTTTAAACATGAAAAACTGTAAGGTTTTTATAACTTACAGTTTTTGAATTGTCAAATTTTTTTATTTAAAGAATCTCTCTTTTTAGAGAAATACTACGTACATTATATAATTATTGAACGTTTACCAATTACTTTTTCATTTAATGTAGTTTCCCAAGAAGTACCTGAAGCAGGTACAGCTCTTTCGCGCCCCCATATTCTTATTGATTCAATTTTTTCTGGTGCTGTTTTACTTAAAGGAACAATGTTTTTAAAACACTTTTCGAAAAGTATATCATCTACGATATTATCTCCATGAATTACTGCCTGAATTGCAACATCTCTAACAGCACCTTCAATGTCAGAACCAGCAAATCCTTCAGAAATCTCAACAAGTTGTTCTAATGTATGTGTTGAGGGTAGTAATAATAAATTGCGTTTTATATATAAATTAATGATGTCTTTTCTCTCTATTGCTCCTGGCAAATCAACAAAAAACAATTCGTCAAAACGGCCTCTGCGTAAAAGTTCAGGAGGTAATTTACTAACATCATTTGCAGTAGAAACAACAAAAACTTTAGCGGTACTTTCCTGAAGCCAAAATAAAAATTGTCCAACCATTCTGGTAGATGTTCCTCCATCACTAGAACCTGTTGCTCCCGAAAGTCCTTTTTCAATTTCATCAATCCACAAAATGCAAGGAGCTGCATTATCTGCAGAAGCCAATGCTTCTTTTAATCTATTTTCAGATTGCCCAAGATATTGCCCCTGAATAGCTGCAAGATCGAGTCGATAAAGAGGTAAATTCCAATTTGCAGCAATAAATTTGGCAGATAAGGATTTACCACACCCAGGAACTCCTACCAATAAAACCCCTCTGGGAGGTCTCATTTTTCTCGCTTTTAAATCTGCAGTTAAAAGTTGCTTTTGATTATCAAGCCAATGTTGTAAACCGGCTAAACCAGCAACGGATAAATTAGAATTATCAAGTTTAACTTTTTCTAATCCGGATATATCGCTAAATAATTTGTCCTTTGCATTACTTAATTCTTTAATGTCTTCTTTGGTTAATGATCCTTTTGCCATTTGGGTTGCCAAAACATTTTCAGCTTCAATTTTAGTCATATTTGCTAAAATTGTTGCAGCCATTTTATAATCGTTTTCTTCCCATTCAAGCGGAATTGAACCTTTATAAGGCGTAACACAATCTCTGACAACTTCTAACATTTCTTCTTCGTTTGGAGCGTCAAGTGTAATTGTCATTCCTAAACGCTGTAACTGAGGCCAGATTGTTTTGGTTGTAATTAAACAAATGCTTCCGCCTCTTTCAATAGCCTGAACAACACAATCATAAAGATGTCTCGAAACCAAATTGTCATCTTCAATATCACTAACTTCTGTAAAAACAAAAGTTAAATTTTGTCTTTGTGAAATATTTTGAACAGCATAATCTAGACCACCGGAAATTGATCGGTCGTCATTTACGCTTTTTTTTGACTTGATATCAATAGTACCATGTGATAAACTATGAAAATAAATTGGGATGTTGATTTCTTCCGCTAGTTGCTGAATTACTTCTAAAACCCTCGCTCTTTCAATACTTCGAATAGATATAAAAGGTATTCTTGCTCTGAACATTCGCAAAAGCGAAGTCTTAAATTCTGCCTTATTTGCCATTTTAGAATATTATTTTTCTGCCCGTCGGAGCAATTATTTCGTTATTATCTGGAATATGTTTAATTTCCTCAGGAATAGTATTGAGTTCAAAAGACTTTAATAAGATTAATATTTTTTCTCGGCCTTTTGAAATCTTGGAATTATTATCTTTTAATGACGTTTTAATTTCATCAACAAAATCTTCCATATCTTTTTTTAATGTTTTCTTTAAATCAATTGGAAAACCATTTAGATTAATAAACTTATGTAGAGTAAAAAGATTTTGTTTGCCATTTCTTAAAGCAATTTCAAATTCTTCATATGTTCTAAAATTTTGAAGTTGAAAAGAATGTTGGAATTTATCTAACCAATTCTGTTTACGTTTTTTATATGCTTCTTCAACTTTAGTATAAAATCGTGTTGCTGTTCCGGCATCAATAATAAAACTTCCTTTATTTAATTCTTCTAAAACAGAATCATCTCCATTTCCAAATTGATCAAGCAATTTTGTCCATTGAGAATAAGTACTTGGACCTTCCATTACTGAGATTTAATTCTGGGGTTTATAAATTGGTTTGGAGGTACAATATCCCAATCAGGAAATTTTGCATTACCCAATTCGGCTTCTGTTCTGCCTTGAAATAAATTAGGTTTTATATTGATTTCTTTCTTTATTTCGTGTGAGGTATTTTCAGATTCTTCTGAATGATTACCTAAAATTATTTTGGTCATGTTTTTGAATTTTTAAATGATTAGATAATATTTCTTACAGTTTCTTTTGATACACTTGAGAAATCTTCAGGAGTAATTGAAGTTAATAACTGTCTGACTTTTTCTGCGTTATTATCTTCGTCGGAATGTTCTTTTCTGTAGTCTACAGTTTCTGCAAGACAACCTCTTAAAACTTCTTTTGCTTTTTGTTTTCTCTCCTCAACATTTTCAATAATTGCATTTTTAGCTTTCTTATGATTGTTGATAGAATTCCAAATTATAACACCGCCAATGCAACTTCCTAAAACACCTACAATAACATGGAGGCTAAATGCCCAAATGCCAAGTAAACAAATTAGTATACCAATGATGATTCCTGCGTAGGGATATGAAAGTTTCTTAAGCTCTGTTTCTAATACATTGCTATAAAAAACTTCTTGTTTTTTTAGAATTTCATTTTCTTCACTTCCGTCTTTTGCACAAGTTTTAAAATCATCAATTGAAAGCTCAACATATTCAGGAATTTTATTTCTGCTTTGTGCTGTAAAAGTATCGTGTGCTTCCAATATCCAAGGCTGACTTATTGAAACGGCAAGCGCTTGGGTTACTTTTGTTGCTCCGGATAATTCAGGGTTGAATGATGCATTGGTAAGTAATTGCAGGAAGTCAACATGTTCTTCAAAAATATGTTTTTCAGCATCCATAATGGCTTGGGCAGCAGCTTTATCGCCATCCATTTGAATAATGAGCTGATTAAATCTTACTTGTTCCTGTAATGGTAATTCTTCATCATCAAAATTTGTAACTAATAAAGATAAAATTTCATCTAATTGAATTTTAACACCTTTTGAAAAGTCTGCTGATGAGGATATAATACTTTTAAAATGAGTATTTAAAATATCATGAGTTTTGGCTTCTTTTAAAGAATTTTCAAGGGAATTCCAGTTAATAGAAAATTTTTCGAGTAACGTATATTTACCATCAGACAAAGGGCCTAATGCTTCAAAAAAATCGACCCATTGTGATTTTTGTGCATTTATAAATGTATCACCTTGTGTAAGTTGATCTAGCCATTTTTTTACATTTACCATCATTAATTGTCTTGCCGCAGGAGGGAATACTCCTGTAGTTACAGCCTCGAGTATAATTATAAATTCTCTGTCAAGATTATGAGGGTTTTGATGCATAAAATAACGTTCCAACCATTTTAAACTGGTGTCATTTCGTGCTAGTCTTCGCATTACCATCATAAAGAAAAGAGTTGTTTTGTAATCATCTCTTTTTAAAGCTTCGTTCAAGGCTTTTTCGGTTGTGTTTTTATCATTTCTAACCCAAGCTGCTAATGAAACCAAAGCAGGTGCTAACCAATAGCCGGGCGCTTTTATCATTACTTCTTCCGTTGTAAATTTTAAAGTCTCATCACTTATTACTCCTGTATCTACTCCTTGAAGAATACCAGTGGCCATTCTTCGAACTTCGGCATAATAACCAAATTTAATTTGCAGATCTTGTTTTAAGTTACCTTGTCTGGTTTCGGCAAGTTGTAGTGCTTTGTGTTTTATATCTGCTTCTACAAAATCTGCAAACGAGTCAGCAAGTTGTACTAGTTCGCTTTCTAACTGATCTTGTTTGAAGTTTAATGTTCCTAATTCAGAATGCACTCCTGACATATCTGAACTGATTGACCTTAAAGCACTATTTATGATTGAAAGGTCAGCATAAGAGATTACTTGTTGTGACATAATTTATTTAGTTTATTGGTGTTATAATTTTGTAGCTGTTCCATCTTCGCGAATTAAAATGATTTTATCGTTATAGATTTCAACCATTGCATAAGCATTGTGTTTGGCAACTGTTCGGCCCTTTTCGAATTCAGTTTCCATCGTTTCATTTGCCTTATAATGTTTGATGATTTGGCTACCGCTCAAATCAAGAGTGTGGACTTCATGAGGATGTCCCAAAAAACATTTAGCGACAATTCCGAGTGGTAAACTAGCCACTTCAGCAGTACCAAATTCTTCCTGAATTGCCTTTATGAGTTCATCTATTCCTTTTGTATTGGTTAGTGTTTTTGCATCAAGTCCGGAAATAAGATCAAGATATTTTTTTGATCGTTTTTTTAGAATATCTCTGTCACTGATAAAACCAGTTGTTAAATTCTGTTTTTGATTTGTATCAAGATTTATATTGTCGTTTTGTAAAATGATTCTAGCCATATCAGTATTAAAATAAATGGTTTAATGTTTTTTGATTTTCAAATGTAGACAGATGAAAAAGTATTATTTTATGGAAAACCGTAAACGCAATTATTATCTAAAAACTTCTAATGAAACGAGGTTTGCGTGAGGGATAGAGGCGGTATCCTTTTGTGAAGTGAAACGGAACAAAAGATATAGCCGATCCCGAAGTTTCGGGACGACCCGGAGGGACACGCCCAAAATATTTTTGCAGCATCTAAAATCTATAAACTAAAATCTAGAATTTCAGAAAAAAGTATATCTTTAACCAACCCAAAAAACAAAATAATGCAAGAAGAAAACCAGGAAAACTTTAAGAGAGAACTCGGATTACTAGACGGAACCATGCTTGTTGTGGGTTCTATGATTGGCTCAGGAATATTTATTGTAAGCGCCGATATCGCCAGACAAGTAGGATCTGCGGGATGGTTAACACTGATTTGGCTTATTTCCGGATTAATTACGATTATTGCTGCTGTAAGTTATGGCGAGTTGAGTGCCATGTTTCCAAAAGCAGGCGGACAATACGTTTATCTAAAAGAAGCTTACAACAAATTGATTGCCTTTTTGTACGGATGGAGCTTTTTTGCCGTGATTCAAACCGGAACTATTGCTGCTGTTGGTGTGGCTTTTTCGAAATTTGCAGCTTATCTTTATGAACCATTAAGTGATGAAAATATACTTTTTGAATTAGGTTCTTTTAAATTGAATGCCGCACAAATTGTTTCGATTTTGACAATTGTTTTATTGACTTATATTAATAGTCGCGGTGTTAAAAACGGAAAAATTCTTCAAACCGTTCTTACGATTATCAAAATTTTATCATTAGTAGGTTTAATCGTTTTTGGATTAACGCTTGCAGCAAAATCTTCAATATGGGATGCCAATTGGGCAGATGCCTGGACAACACGTTCTTATAATGTAGAAAGTGGTTCTTGGTTGCCAATTAGCGGTACGGCTTTGATTACAGGAATTTCTGCTGCAATGGTAGGATCATTATTTTCAAGTGA
Source organism: Flavobacterium sp. MEB061 (assembly GCF_000834715.1). NCBI lineage: Bacteria > Pseudomonadati > Bacteroidota > Flavobacteriia > Flavobacteriales > Flavobacteriaceae > Flavobacterium > Flavobacterium sp. MEB061. The sequence continues at coordinate 382,459 of NZ_JXQR01000014.1, forward strand.
TGCCTGGAACGGAGTAACTTTTATTGCAGGAGAAATTAAGAATCCGAAACGCAACGTTGGTTTTAGTTTATTTCTTGGAACTTTTATCGTAACAATTATTTATGTTTTAACAAATTTGATGTATTTGGCTGTAATTCCACTAGACGAAATAGCAACAGCAAAATCTGATAGGGTAGCAGTAGTGGCTTCTCAATATATTTTTGGAAATATTGGAACGCTAATCATTGCCATTATGATTATGATTTCGACTTTTGCCTGCAATAATGGATTAATCATGGCGGGCGCACGAGTATATTATACGATGGCAAACGACGGTTTATTCTTTAAAAAAGCGGCAGTTCTGAACAAAGCAAGCGTTCCTGAATGGGCATTATGGGCGCAATGTATCTGGGCTTCGGCTTTGTGTCTAACAGGAAAATATGGAGATTTATTAGACTTTGTAATTATCATTGTTTTGATTTTTTACATCCTAACAATCTACGGAATCTTTATTTTGCGCAAAAAAATGCCGGATGCAGAAAGACCATATAAAGCCTTTGGATATCCGTTTTTACCCATGTTGTATATCGTGATTGCAACTGCAATTTGTATTTCCTTATTAATTACAAAATTTTCAACCTGTGGCTGGGGAATTTTAATTATGCTAATAGGAATTCCGGTTTATTATTTTACAAAACCGAAAGAGAGTTAAAGAAAGATGCTAAGGTTCTAAGTTGCTAAGATTCTAAGGATTTTTTCTAGCGAGAAAATTTAAGACTTTAAATAGAATAACAAAGCGCCTTGTTTCAAGGCGCTTTGTTTTTTATAAATATGTCTGCTGATACAATCATTTTAAATATTTGGTAAGTTCGGCAGCAGCCTGAAGAAACAAGGTTTTCGTTTGCGGAATCTCGGCTAAACCATTCAATAAGCCAAAATCATGAATTACATCGTTGTAACGAATTGTTGTTACAACCACTCCCGCATCGCTTAGTTTACGTCCGTAAGCTTCGCCTTCATCTCTTAAAATATCATTTTCGGCAACCTGAATCAAGGTTGGAGGCAAACCTTTTAACTGCGCTAAACTAGCTTGTAAAGGCGAAGCGTAAATTTCTTTTCTTTTTGATGGATCAACATATTGGTCCCACATCCATTGCATCAAAGTGCTGGTTAAAAAGCGCTGTTTTCCATACAATTTATACGACTCCGTTTCAAAATTTGCATCGGTTACAGGCCAGAATAAAATTTGAACTTTAAACAATGGCGTTCCTTTTTCTTTTGCCATTAAAGCACTTGCAGTGGCTAAATTTCCACCGGCGCTATTACCTACAATTCCCAATTTGCTTCCGTCAACATTTATTTCATCTCCATGTGCAGCGATCCATTTTGCTGCTGCATAAACTTCATTTACAGGTTGTGGATATTTAACTTCTGGCGAAAGTGAATAGTTTACAAAAACACCAACATAACCAGTAAGTACACTTAAATCGCGAACCATACGCTTGTGTGTGGGATAATCACCCAAAACCCAGCCTCCGCCATGAATGAACATGAAAACGGGTAGTTTTCCTTTTGCTCCTTTTGGACGAACAATCTTGAGCTTTATTTTATATCCATCGGCAGTAATTTCTTTTTCAGATTCATCGATTCCTGATAAATCGACTTTAAATGCATTTTGTGCACCAACAAGTACATTTCGGGCATCGCCAACCGGAAGTGATTCTAATGGTGCTCCTCCCGAATTTAGTGGTTTCAAAAAATCTTTTACCGCAGGTGTCAAATGCGGATCTGTGGCGTAATCAACTTGTGCATAGCTTTTCATAGTGGTATTTGCTAAAATAATAAACAGGGTTAATACTTTTTTTTGATAGTCAAAATTTTTCATCGTAAAGTGGTTTTAAGATTAATTTTTTATAAGAAACCAATATATATGCCACAGCGAAGAAATGCTGAAAGAGTAGTAATTACGCGTTTTTTTAGCTTATTGAAAAGAACTGTATTTCGCTAATTTATTTTAGTTTAGTGAAATTTCGTTAGGAGAAATTGTGAAATGTAAATGTGAAAAATAGAATTTTGTAAAGTTATTTTTCTTGACGGATTTATGTCCTTTGCAGTAAAATCACTATTCTGAAAAATCGTTAGTAATCTTTTCTTCTGTTGGTCTCAAAAAGATAAGATATATAATAACCAGTATTCCAAATATTATAAAATCAGGTTTCAGAATTAATATTATAAAAGCTACACCTTCAAGAATTGCCCAGCGAATGATCGAAGCCGTTTGATAAACAGGTAATTTATCTTCAAGTTTCAAATTTCGATCTACTTGTTTTAATTGTGATTTAAATAGAAAATTAGCCATGATAATGGCTAAAAAAGGTATAATAGCAAATACAATCGACGAAGAATCGATAGTAGGAATTGTTTTTAATTTTTCAACTGAAATTTCTCCTATTACAAAATAAGCAACTATTAATCCTGCACAAAGTGCAAAATGTATTATCTGGAGAGTTTTGATTTTTTCGGTCATTTTGGTTGATTTAAGAGATTGATTTAGTAACTACTAATATAGAATTAATTATGGTGCGAAATAATCAATTATTAAAAAGGGAAAAAATAACAATGAAATCTTAGAATCTGGCGTGAAATAAAAATCTCGCAAACTCATTAGAATCGCAAAGAAAATAAACTTTGCGCCTTAGCGAATTTGCGAGCAGAAAACCATTCGTAGTGAACTTTTGTCTAAACTTTTCGGTTAAAAAACAGTAGATTCAATAGAAGGTTTTATAGTTGAATTAATAATGGTCAAAGTAAGTGGATCTTCTTCTCCGGAAAAGAACGCATCCAGTATTTCCTTAAATATTGGATTTGTATTTTCTGCCAAAGAAAAAAGAGTCATTGACGAACGAAGTTTTCGAGCGTCCAGATCTCCAAAAATACCATCTGCTGATTTTCTTTTAAAAGTCAATAGCAACTCTGATATTTCTATAAGATGTTTTCCTAAAATAGGATGTTCTAAAAATGCAGAAGCCTCTTTTAGATCATTAATGGCATAATAATTTGCAGTATCGCTGGTGCCCAATCCTTTTAATTGAGGAAAAATGAACCACATCCAGTGTGTCTCTTTTTTTCCTTTTTTGATTTCAGAAAAAGCAGTAAGATAAAGTTTATTTTGTGCATCTAAAAAACGCATTAAATCATTGTTTGAGTAAGCCATTTTGGTATTATATATATGAAAAAAAGGGTGCGAAAGTACTAAAAAAAATACGGTATGCCTAATAAAAGGTTCATACTGTGAGCGTTTTAACTTTTAGAGGAGGAATTTTTGTACACTATTTCTAGTGTGAAAATGTTGTACGTTATCTTCTTTACGATAAATTCTTCTAAAAGTCAAATTGATTCTGGGTAACACATTTCGGGCTGTTTTAGGAACCTCGTGCTGCCAAAAACTGTTAGTTGTTCCTGCCATTAACAGAAAAGAACCATGATGTAAAGGAATCTCGACCTGCGGAATATCTTTTCTAAATTTATGACGCAGTCTGAACATTCTCGTCTCTCCAAAAGTCACCGAAGCAATAATCGGATTTTGTCCCGTATTGTGTTCTTTATCACTATGCCATCCCACGCCATCTTTGCCGTTTCGGTATAAATTGAGTAATACGGCATTAAAATCAAGCTGTGTTTCTTTTTCCACCCGGCTTCTGATTGTCAGCAATTCATAAGTCCAGTCAAGCCCATTCGGACTTGATCCGTGATTGTCTTTGTCTTCATACCAGGCAATCATTCTTGGTGCAGTATAAGTTTTATCATAGATTTCCATTTCATATTCTCTCCATTTGGTTTGATGAAGCAGTTTTTCATAATAACGATCAGATTCTTCTTTAGTGAAGAAATTATCAATCAAAATTAGTTCTGTGTCAGGCAGATTATATACAATTTTACCACGATTTCCAGTAGTAAATAATTCGGTATCGTTAAATAGTGTCATAAGTCAATGTTTAAGTTTATAGCTCTATTTTAAAATTTATTTTAAGAAGTGCTTGCTGAAAAAAACTTTCCGTGGATATTTCTCGGCATAAGCATAAATTAAATGTGTTATATATTGATTGCTCTTATAAGGGGTTATATAATCTTTTATATCTGATGGTTCAGTAATTGTAATATCAGATGCTATGTAGCCCATTCCGTAAAAATGTCCATTTTCAACCCAAATGAAACTGCGCTCATCTGGAGATCTGCCTTTGTCTATAATAGCAAAAGTGGGTCTGTTGCTTAATAAAAAGTCAATGGCATTTTCGACCTGATCGTTATGAATCGTCACATCAGGCAATATTTTAATGTCTTGGTTCAGAAAAAATTCGGCTTCTTCCTGTTTAGAATATTTGCAAAATCGTTGATCGATTTCAAACTGTTCGGCCAGATTTCGCAATATATTTATTGCGTCATACAGACTATTAAATTCATGAATGCAAACCTGAAATTTGCTTAGTTTTCCAACTGCCAGATATTTGTATCCACTCCGGGCTTCATATTGGTAAAGGCCATATTTTGCCTCAAAACGTTTTAATGCTCTGTTGTATGTTGGCCAAAGTGTTTTAATTTCTGTGCATTCTAAGAGCAACGCCATTAGTTCGTTGCCACAAACTTCAAAAGAAATACTGTAGATATCACGTAAGAAGTTTTGCCTTTGCGGATTAATTTTATGACCGCTAAAATGCGAAGCCACTCGTTTTTTTAAGTTGATGGCTTTTCCAACATAAATTACCTTTTTTACATCATTATAAAAATAATATACGCCGGGTTTTTCCGGTAATTGGTCAAAATCTGCCGGAGGTAAATTAGGAGGCAAACGCTGATCCTGCGATGTAATTTTGAGCATTTTTTCGATTTCACCTTCATCATCCCATTTTAATAATCTGGAAAACAATATAGCTGTAGCATCGGCATCTCCACCGGCACGATGTCGGTTTTCTAAAGATATATCTAATGAATTGCAAAGATTTCCCAAACTGTAAGATCCCAATCCGGGTCTAATCTTTCTAGTCGCGCGAACGGTACACAATTTCCTCGCAGTCCACTTAAACCCCGCTTGTTCAAGTTGATGGCGTACGAAAGAATAATCAAAATTGACATTGTGTGCAACAAAAACGCGATCAGTAAGCATTTCCAGTACTTTCTCTGCAATATCATCAAATATAGGAGCGTTAGCCACCATTTCGTTATTAATACCTGTTAAACCAAAAATAGAAATCGGTATTTCTTTTTCAGGATTAACAAGCGTTTCAAAACGTTCGATTACGTTGGTTCCGTCATGAATAATGATGGCAATTTCTGTAATGCGGCTGCCACTGGCGTTTCCACCTGTGGTTTCGATATCTACTATGGCATATTCCAGCTTTTTCATCTCTATTATATAACGTAAAACCTATTTTTTCTGTTTTTTATTAAACATTAACTGTAATAACATCTTTGAGTAAAGTAGAAAATTTGGGAGATAATCTGTTCTGCCTCATTTTCCATTGGCGTCCCAAAGACTGCACACCGAATTTGATTTTATTATTGCCATAATTTTGGTTCATTTCATCGATAACCTTCATTAAAGGTCGATGTTTGGGATTTGAAGTTTCGAATAAATTAAGCTGCGTTTCACTATTTGGTGTTAAGCCCATTACAATTACACCTGCTTTTTTATAACGATAGCCTTTTTTAAAAATAGCTTTAAATCCTTTTTGGGCAGCTTCATTCAGCTCTATTGTCGAATTGGTTGGAAAATCAGTTGTGATGGTAATACTTCGCGAATAATGTGATGGCTCGTTCTTTAAAAAACTAGTTTGAATAAAAACAGTTACCATATTGCAATGACAATCCTGACGCCTTAATTTCTCTGCACAAGAAGCTGTAAACGTGCTGATTCTTTCTGATATTTCTTCATAAGTAGTATATTTTTTTTCAAAAGATCTCGTAGTGGCAATCATTTTTCGGTCTGTGGCATCTTCTAATTCCAAAGTTGGTTTCCCTTCTAATTCATGTTTCAATCGAAGTCCTACTACAGACATTTCTTTTCTTACCCAGGCATCCGGAAATTGGGTAAATTCGTAAGCTGTGTTGATTTTTTTTAATTTAAGTCGTTTGGCATGTTTTCTTCCAATTCCCCAGACATCTTCAATTTTAGTCCACTTTAATGCTTTAATCCTTTTTTCTTCAGAGTCAATACAATAAACACCTTGTGTACGATCTGCAAATTTTCGGGCAATTTTATTCGCCATTTTTGCCAAAGCTTTCGTAGGCGCAAAACCTATACTAACAGGAATGCCTGTTCCTTGTGTCACTTCTTTCCGCATTTTTAAACCAAGCACATTTAAATCAAATAAATCGTAACCTGAAAATTTCAGGAAAGCTTCATCAATACTGTAAATTTCGATTTCAGGAGTATAAGTCTGAAGGAGGTTCATTACCCGATTGCTCATATCGCCATATAACGGATAATTAGAAGAATAAACAAAAATATTTTTTTCCTTAAAAACAGATTCATACTTAAAAGCAGGAATAGCCATTGGTATGCCCAAAGCCCTGGCTTCGTCAGAACGCGAAATAACACAACCATCATTGTTAGAGAGAATAACGATAGGTTTTCCCCTTAAACGTGGATCAAATACTCTTTGACAAGAAGCATAAAAATTATTACAATCAACTAAAGCAAACATTTCTAAACGTGTTTTTTATTTCTTATTCTGTCACCCTGAGCAGAGTCGAAGGGCTTCATTGTGTAAAAGGTCTTCGACTTCGCTCAGACTGACAATAACTCAAAAAGATTTAATACTATGAATCACAATTCCCCAAATTACAAAGTTGTTTTCCGGAGTTACTTTTATAGGCTGATAATCTTCATTTTCGGCAATAAGCCAGATGATGTCTTTTTCTATTCTGATACGTTTTACAGTAAATTCACCATCAATTTGGCAAACAGCAATTTTATTGTTTTGCGGTTCCAGACTTTTGTCAATAATCAATAAATCACCATCACTGATACCGGCATTTTTCATAGAATGGCCTTTTACCCTTGCAAAATAAGTGGTGTATTTATGTTTAATGAATTCTTTGTTGAGATCAATCGATAATTCGATAAAATCATCAGCAGGCGAAGGAAAACCGGCGCTAATCCCAACGTCAAAAAATGGCAAATTTACTTCTGAACTTACATCCGGAATGTAGAATTCTATTGATTTCGTGGTATTTATATTCATCAATTTCATAATCACTTCAAAAATTTATTTTTTGCACATCACAAAATTAGTACAGATGATAACATTTTTTTGTATATTTGCTGTTCCAAATTATAACAAATTAATTATGTCCTTATTTTCAGATAATATCAGAGCATTGAGGGTTAAGCATAAAATATCGCAGGAGAAATTAGCTGAAAACCTTAGAATTACCCGTGGTAGATACGTTAAATACGAAGACGGAACTTCAGAAGCACCGTATGATATCTTAAAGCAGATTGCTTTATATTTTCATATGAGTATCGATTTATTGTTGTCTGTCGACATACGTAAAATCAATATAGAAAACTTGATAAAATTAGAAGGCAACCGACTTATTTTGCCCATACAAGTAGATAGTTTTGGGGAGAATTATATTGAAATTGTATCTCAAAAAGCAAAAGCCGGCTACCTTAACGGATATGCTGATCCGGAATATATCGAGAGTCTGCAACAAGTTTCGCTTCCATTTTTAGGACCGGGAAAACACCGCGGATTTCCTGTAGAAGGAGATTCGATGCCACCACACGAAGACGGTTCTATCATCATTGGTCGTTATGTAGAAAGACTGGGTGAGGTGATGGATGGTAAAACCTATATCCTGATTACCAAAAATGAAGGAATGGTCTACAAACGTCTCAACAAGAATAAAAAGAATAGTTTGGTTCTGGAATCAGACAATCGTTTTTATCCGAATTATGAAGTAAAAGCCTCAGATATTTTAGAAATCTGGGAATACGAATGCAATATCGGACGCAGTGATAAACGACACGAGCAAACAGAATCGCAAAGTATGAAAGATTTGCTTTTGGAGGTAAAAAGAGAGGTTATGGAGATTAAGAATAATACTTCGAATGCATAATTTTTTTCGCCACGAATTCACGAATTTTGATTTAAAATAATTCGTGAATTCGTGGCGAAAAAAAATCTAAACTTTCAACGAAAACCAAAACGTACTTCCTAAACCTAAATTACTTTCTACGCCAATTATCCCATTTTGCGCTTCAATAAATTCTTTGCTAATCGCTAAACCCAATCCTGTTCCTGATTTCTGACTTCCCGGAATCTGAAAATATTTGTCGAAAACTTTGTCTTTGTATCGCGCGTCAATTCCTTTTCCGGTATCAATAACCTGAAATACAATCTGATCGTTTTCATTTTTTAATTTGATAAGAATCGTACTTTTTTCAGATGAATATGTAATCGCGTTCGATAAATAATTAATCAAAACCCAGCCTGTTTTTTCGCTATCGGCCTTTACATCCTGCAAGTTTTCATCGGCATCAATAATAAGTTTAATTTGCTTTTGTTCTGCCTGAACTTTTACCGCTTCAACAGCATAATTTACAATCGCATAAGGATTGCTTTTTTCGATATTCAACTGAATATTTCCGGTTTCCAGTTGTGATAAATTCAGCAGTTCGCCCGTAATTTTTAATAACCTCTGACTGTCATCTTTAATACTTTCAACCAATTGTTTCTGGTCGTCGTTCATATCGCCGGTTTTGTTATTTTGAAGCAATTGCAAACTCAGTTTTATCGAAGCAATTGGCGTTTTTAATTCGTGCGAAACGGTGGCAATAAAATTGGTTTTGGCAAAATCAAGTTCTTTAAACAAGGTAATATTTCGCAGAATAATAACATCGCCAATATTAATTTCTTTTTCTTCACCCGTTGGCGTTATCGTAATATTGATCGTTTCTTTATCGAAATAACTTTCTTTTCCGTTAGCAAAAATTTTCAAAGGTTTCTTTTTCTGCGAATCAGAATCTAATTCTTTTAAAATTAAGGAACGCATTAAATCATTCGATAAAGCCAAATCAGAAGCGGGTTTCCCAATAACATCTTCCAGTTTTAGACCAATAATTTTCAAGGCTTCATCATTCGCAAACAAAATAATTCCTTCATTATCCAAACCAATAATAGGATCGTGCATATTATTAATAAGCGTTTCCAGTCGTTTTTTCTCAAAAAATAATTTGTACAAATTACTATTGTTGTATTCCTGAAGTTTTTGCGCCATGGTATTAAACGATTTTGCCAAATCTCCATATTCATTGTGGTTGGTAAAATGCACACGTTCTGAATAATTTTTATTGGCAATTTCTTTAATACTCAACGTTAATTCTTTAATTGGGTTGGCAATATTATGAGGCAAATTAATCAGCAAATTAAAGGCGATTAAAAAGCACAAAGTTCCCACAATAGCAATCCATAAATTGGCAGTTTCGGCGGTATGTTTGGCGATATCGCTTTTCTGTTTTATGGCATTCATATTGAGTTTCATGATCTCAAAAATATCCTGTCTGATTTGCATTTTTAAACTTTCATCAGAACTGTTTTTTTCTAAAAGAGCAAAGTTTTTCTTTAGACTATCGGTACCTTTTTTCTCTCCGGCTTCGGTAACATTTTTCGTTTGGTTTAAGAGATTTTCTTTAAAAGTAACAATCGCATTTTCTTTATTAGCGTTAATTTCGTCTAATGCCAAAAGCATATTTCTGGAATATTCCAGCGTATTATAATTCGCTTTTAGAATATTCTCAGTGTCTTTTTTTATCGAAAAAATATAAAAAGCACTTACCAATGTGAGTATAATTATTAATAAAAATAATAACCCAACTCCCAGATTCAATTTAGTTTTAATTCTCATGATGTTTGTTTAAAAAACATTTATTTTTTTGAACCATATAAAGTAATATAAGAAGATGCATAATTAAGTAAAGAAGACAAAAATTTGCATCTCTGCGACTTTGCGAGCAAAAAAATTCAGCGAACTTTGCGGTTAATTTTCACACACCCTAATTTAAATGAACTTATATAACTTATATGGTTTAGAAATTTTTTACGATAAAATAACCAGGTCAACATTTGATAATGAAAGCCGATTTAACAAACGCCTGAAAATTGTTGTAGACAAAATTACTTTAAATAAATTCAAATGTGGTTTTCCGATGCAGACAGTTGTAATTTGTTTTTCTTCTACCGCAATTACAATTGCATCGGCAATATTTTTGTGTTCCAATTTAATGACTTCTGCACCTAATTGTACCGCGAGTTTAAAATTATTAATCAAATGGCGTTGTTTGTCTAATGCGATTTTGGTGCTGCTTTCCTGCGGAGTTTCAACATACAAAACATACCAGGATCCGTTGTAATAACTGGCCAAACGCGCCGCTTTTCTAATAACAATTTTTGCTGTTTTATCGTTACTGCTAATGCATGCCAACAATTTTTCGTGTTTTAAAGCGTGCAGTTGAGGTACTTCGTTTTCGACTTTTCTAACGACCTGACTTGCAACTTCTTTCAAAGCCAATTCACGCAATTGCAGAATTTGTTCCGATTTGAAAAAGTTGGTTAAAGCTGTCTGAATTTTATCAGCCGTATAAATTTTTCCTTCCTTCAAACGCGCAATCAAATCTTCTGAAGTTAAATCGATATTGACAACTTCATCAGCCAAACGCAAAACATTATCCGGAATCCGCTCCTGAACGTCAATTCCTGTAATACGTTTTACATCCTCATTCAAACTCTCAATATGCTGAATATTCACAGCCGAAATCACATTAATTCCCGCTTCCAGAATCTCCAAAACATCCTGCCAGCGTTTTTCATTTTTGCTTCCTTCAATATTTGTGTGCGCCAATTCATCGACAATAACAACTTCGGGTCTTAAGTTAATTATTGCCTGCACATCAAGTTCTTCAAGCTGTTTTCCTTTATAGAAAATGGTTCGCCGCGGAATCACGGGCAAACCAGATAAAAGTTCATGCGTTTCTTTTCGCATATGCGTTTCGATGTAACCAATTTTTACGTCAATTCCGTTTTTCAACAGCGAATGCGCTTCCTGCAGCATACGAAAAGTTTTCCCCACACCGGCGCTCATACCAATGTAGACTTTAAACTTTCCTTTTCGTGATTTCTGAATTAAATCCAGAAAGTGCTGTGCGTTATTTTCTTTTTCTTCTTTCATGTTTTTTGCCACGAAGGCGCTAAGTCACAAAGTTTTTTATTTTACCATTAAGATATTAAGTCAATAAAGGCAAAGCTTAATTTTCTCAATATAGGTTCATTAAGGCAAAGCTTAACTTTCGTAATATCTTAATGGTAAAAAAAATCAATTTTAATGTTTAGAAACTAATCGCCAACGAAGTCGTTACAAACGTATTTGTATCCGTTGGAACGTTATTTTTTGTGAAGATTTCATCTTTGCTGGAAAGATTTCTTGCTTCGATTCTAAACATTACATTATCAGTAACTAAGTAATCAAAGTTAGCCGAAAATCCGTAAGTTTTAAATCCGTTTGGCGTTTCCGTCCCGATAGCTATCGGGATAATAACACCTTTTTCATCACTATAATATTCACCTCGCGCTGCTAATTGAATTTTATCCGTTGGTTTATATTGCAAAATCAAAACCGGTGAAAACCAAGTATCATATTTGTCACTATTCTTAGCCGATTGTTGCGAACCAATATCAACACCAGCCGTAATATTTGTTTTATCTGTTACCTTAAATTGCCCGTAAAAATTGTTGAAATAACGCCATTTTTTGTCAATATCAGGTTGTTCATTTCCAACATACGTACTCCAGTTCAAAACCACTTTATCCGTTGGTTTATAAGTAATTTGCGTTCCAAAAGCAGGCGTTTGATTCCCGTCAATTTTCTGAATTCGCTGCCAGCCGTTCAAATACATTCCGGCCAAATACCACGCACCAGATTCTGATGTGTAGCCAATTTTTACTCCCGCTTCATAATACGGAGAGTTTTCAGCCAGAATACTTCGGGTTAAAGTTTGGCAATCTTTTCCAATCGCACTTTCAAAACCAATGTGAGAAGGCATAATTCCCGCATCAATCCATAAATTATGACTTTGCGAAATCTTCACACCAACATTAGCTTCATAAACATTTTTCAATAAATCCTGTTCTGCAGACATATTATATTGGGCGTAAGTTCCCGCCATTAAAGCAAAGTTCCCGCGAATATTATCTTTTGAATAATTCACCTTTGCCAAACCTAAATTCAGGTTCACTTCATTGCTTCGGTTATAACTGTAAAAAAATCCCGGACGAGTATGATCTTCCGGTTTTGCGAAATCATAGCTATAATAAACGTCTACATATCCTGAAAACGTAAACGGACTTTTTGATTCTTCTTGTGCTTGTAAATTGCTAAAACCGAATGCGATTAAAGCTGTAAGTATTATTTTTTTCATTTTTATTGGGGTAAAAGAGTGTTTGTTTTTCCTGTAAGGTTTTTAAAACCGTGTAAGTATTTATTAGTAGGTTTTTAAGGAGCTGTTTCCCGCTATCCGTTTCAATCTTTTGTGCGGAACCCCCGCACAAAAGGATTTCCACTACTATCGGGGCTAGGGCTTTTGGGGTAAAAAGGTGTTTTATTCTCCTGCAAGGTTTTTAAAACCTTGTAGGTATTTATTTTCTAACGCTTTGTCAAATCCGACAGGTTTTTAAAACCTGTCGGGTTTAAAAACGTATTACTTCAATCCGTCCAAAGCAACATTCAATTCCAAAACATTAACCGTTGGAGTTCCCATAACTTTTGGAGTATTAATATTCGCTTCAACCAAAGCTTTTACTTTTTCTTCAGATAATTTTCGTTCTTTAGCAACACGTTTCACCTGAATCAAAGCGCCTGCTGGAGAAATATTCGGATCCAATCCGCTTCCAGAAGCCGTAACCATATCTGATGGAATCTCCGATTTTTTCAAATAAGGATGAACAATTAAAAACGTATCGATTCTTTTTTGAACCAAAGCCAGATAATCGGCATTGCTTGGTCCTTTGTTGCTTCCGGCGCTTCCTGCAGCATTGTAATCCACAGCCGAAGGTCTTCCCCAGAAATAATTTGACTTATCGAATTTCTGACCAATTTTTTGGTAACCAACCACTTTTCCGTTAACCGAAATAGTTTCTCCTTTTCCCTGATTCGGAGCAAATTGTGCAATTCCGTAAATTGCAAGAGGATAAATAACTGCAAACAGAATTACAGTAATCAAGGTGAATTTTAATAGTGAGAATATAGTTTTCATTTTTTGAGATTCTAAGGGACTAAGTTGCTAAGGTTCTAAGTTTTTTTTCTTCGAAGATTAGCAATCAAAGTCCGTGTTTTTAATTTGAGTTTTTGAAGGTTCAGGATTTTTGACTCCAATAGGAAACCTTAGCATCTTAGAGTCTTAGCATCTCAGAACCTTAAATAAATACAGCTACCAGTAAATCAATTAATTTAATTCCGATAAAAGGGACGATTAAACCACCTAAACCATAAATCAACAGGTTTCTTTTAAGGATTGCACTTGCTCCGATTGGCTTATAATCAACACCTCTCAACGCAAGCGGAATCAAAATCGGAATGATAATCGCATTGAAAATTACCGCTGATAAAATCGCACTTTCCGGACTATGCAAATGCATAATATTCAAACCTTGCAAAGCTGGAATTGCAGTTATAAAAAGTGCCGGAACAATAGCAAAATATTTCGCAACGTCATTCGCAATCGAGAAAGTAGTAAGCGTTCCGCGAGTCATTAAAAGCTGTTTTCCAATTTCAATAATTTCAATCAATTTTGTTGGATCATTGTCAAGATCGACCATGTTTCCGGCTTCTTTTGCAGCCTGGGTTCCGCTGTTCATGGCAACACCCACATTGGCTTGCGCAAGGGCAGGAGCATCGTTGGTTCCGTCACCCATCATGGCAACAAGTTTACCAAGGTTTTGCTCGTTTTTGATGTAGTTCATTTTATCCTCAGGTTTTGCTTCGGCAATAAAATCATCAACACCGGCAGCTTCTGCAATAAACTTAGCCGTAAGCGGGTTATCTCCCGTAACCATAACTGTTTTTACACCCATTTTTCTCAATCGGTCAAAACGTTCTTTCATTCCGGTTTTAATAATATCCTGCAATTCGATAACACCCTGAACCTGATTGTTTTTAATGACAACCAACGGCGTTCCTCCGTTTGTAGAAATATCAATTACTTTTTGAGCGGTATCTTCGGGAAATGCATTTCCGGCTTGTTTAGCAATATTTTTTGCAGCATCCTGAGCACCTTTTCTAATATTGGTTCCGTCTTTTAAAATAACTCCGGAAGTTCTGGTTTCTGCAGTAAATTTTATTAAAGTAGCACCTTCAATTGATAATTTATTGGCAGTTTCGGCTCCTGCCAGTTCCACGATACTTTTCCCTTCCGGAGTGTCATCTGCTAGTGAGCTTAACACGGCAGATTTTATAAAATCTTCTTCAGTAACTCCATTTGCAGGATAAAAATTGGTTGCTTTTCTGTTTCCAATAGTGATTGTTCCGGTTTTATCCAAAAGCAATACATCAATATCTCCGGCAGTTTCAACCGCTTTTCCTGATTTTGTAATTACGTTGGCACGCAACGCTCTGTCCATTCCCGCAATACCAATTGCAGAAAGTAAACCGCCAATTGTAGTTGGAATCAAACAGACGAATAAGGCAATAAATGCAGCGATTGTAATTGGCGCATTAGCATAATCTGCAAATGGTTTTAACGTAACACAAACAATCACGAAGATTAAGGTAAATGCTGCCAATAAAATAGTCAGGGCAATTTCGTTTGGTGTTTTTTGGCGGCTTGCACCTTCAACCAAAGCAATCATTTTATCCAGAAAGCTTTCGCCTGGTTCTGATGTTACGATTACTTTAATTTTATCAGATAACACTTTTGTTCCTCCGGTAACGGAAGATTTATCACCACCAGCTTCCCGAATAACAGGAGCACTTTCTCCGGTAATAGCACTTTCGTCAATGGTTGCCAATCCTTCGATAATTTCTCCGTCAGTTGCAATTAAATCGCCAGATTCACAAACGAAAATATCTCCTTTTTTCAATTCAGAAGAACTGATGTTTTTGATTTCGCCGTTAGGTAAAATTTGTCTTGCCGGAGTTTCTTCACGTGTTTTTCTTAAACTATCTGCTTGTGCTTTTCCTCTGGCTTCGGCAATTGCTTCGGCAAAGTTGGCAAACAAAAGCGTTGCTAATAAAATTAAAAACACAATTAAATTATAAGTGAAACTGCCTTGGTCTGTCGCGCCCATTAAAATGGAAATACAAACGGCAAACATAATAGCAGTTCCTATTTCTACGGTAAACATTACCGGATTTTTGATCATCAATTTTGGATTAAGCTTCACAAAAGACTGCGCTAAGGCTTCTTTTACCTGTTTGCTTTCAAACAATGATGCGGATTTATTAGTTGTCATTTTCTTGTAAAAAGTTAAATGTTATTTGTTAAATGTTATGCACTAAAAACACATAGATTATAGAGCATAGCCAGCGGTTTCAACCGCTGGGACGCAACGTATGTCAGAATCTTTGTTCCCGGAATTCGTTTCCCGTGGTTGAAACCACGGGCTATGTTTGAAATATTTTGCGTTTATGTTTTATGTGTTTAAAAATATTTGCTGCATTTTTATTTTAGTGTAAAATATTCTGCCAATGGACCTAAAGCCAAAGCCGGGAAGAATGATAAAGCAGCTATAATTGCGATTACGGCAAAAACCATAACTCCAAAAATGGTAGTATCAGTTTTTAATGTTCCCGCACTTTCAGGAATGTATTTTTTATTAGCCAATAATCCTGCAATTGCCAATGGACCTATTATAGGAATGAAACGGCTTAATAGTAAAACAATTCCCGTAGTGATATTCCAAAACGGATTATTATCTCCCAAACCTTCAAAACCAGAACCATTGTTAGCAGCACTAGAAGTATATTCATATAACATTTCTGAGAATCCGTGATTTCCCGGATTGTTTAACCAGCCTGTAGCGTTTCCGCTAAACCAATACCCCATTGCTGTGTCATGTGCAGTAAAATAAGAAGCCAAAGCTGTTCCTGCTAATATTAAAAGTGGATGAAGAATCGCAATAAAAGCAGCAATTTTAACTTCCCGTGCTTCGATTTTCTTTCCTAAAAATTCAGGAGTTCGACCAACCATTAAACCGGAAATAAATACAGCCAAAATGATAAAAATGTAGAAGTTTAAATAACCAACGCCACAGCCTCCGTAAAAGGCATTAACCATCATGGCTAACAACTGCATAGCTCCTGAAAGCGGCATTGAACTATCGTGCATACTGTTTACAGAACCTGTAGAAATTACCGTTGTGGCAATACTCCAGAAGCCTGAAATAGCCGGACCAAAACGAACTTCTTTTCCTTCCATCGCTCCGGTTGTTTGGGCGATTCCCATTTTTTCGATAGCCGGATTTCCGTTAAGTTCGGTCATAACTGTTGGAATTACCAATAGTAAAAAACCAACCGTCATTACACCAAAAATGATATAGGATAATTTTCTCTTGTTAAGGAAAAAACCAAGCGCAAAAATCATTGCAAACGGAATAATTAATTGTGCCCAAAGTTCAACTGCATTCGTTAAATAAGTTGGGTTTTCTAAAGGATGTGCTGAATTGGCTCCAAAAAAACCTCCTCCGTTTGTACCTATATGTTTAATAGCAATAAACGCTGCTGCAGGTCCTCGGGAAACTTCAACATTGTCTCCTTGTAAAGTGGTAATTGCATCTTTGCCTTCAAAAGTCATAGGAGTTCCGCTAAATAATAGAACAACTGCTACAATCGCAGAAAGTGGTAATAAAATGCGAGTACAGCTTTTGATGAAATAATTGTAAAAATTACCCAATTTGTCGGTTGTTTTTTCTCGCATTGCAGTGAAAACCATTGCTGCAGCGGCCATTCCTACACCTGCAGAAACAAATTGCAGGAACATTAAAACCATTTGTGACAAATATGAAAGTCCGGTTTCGCCTGAATAATGCTGTAAATTACAGTTTACAACGAATGAAATAGCAGTGTTAAATGCTAAATCCGGTGTCATAGATGGATTATTATCAGGATTTAAAAATAACGATCCCTGAAAAAGTAAAACAAAAAAGCAAAGAAAGAACCAAACCATATTTACACTTAAAAGTGCTTTTAAATGTTCTTTCCAGTTCATTTCTTCTGTGGAATTAATTCCACTAATTTTAAAAATAAATTTTTCAATTGGATTGAAAATCGGGTCAAGAAAAGTTTTATCTCCCAAATAAACCTTAGCAATATATTTTCCCACGGGAATCGCTAAAACTATCGAAATGATAAAAATACTAATGAGGCCAAATAATTCTGTGTTCATATTTTGTTTGTTAGAAATTAAATAAATTTTAGACTTTTATAAAAACATAATAAGTGTTACAAAAGCTAATGTCCAGGCCGCAAATACATATAGTAGCAGCTTTTTTGGGGATTGTGACTTTTTCATTTTTTAGAATTTTTCTGGTTTGATTAGTACATAAACCAAATAACCAAAAACGGCGATGGAAACAATAAATAGTGCTGTCATGATTTAGATTTTTTCAAAGAATTCTACAGATTTAAAACAAATGGCAAATAGTAAAACTGCCAATGCGAGTAAAAGAAAAGTGATCATAAGATTATTTTAGAGTTCAGATTTTAGATTGTCATTCGATTAAACAATTAACCGATTAAACTTTTTTATACGCCAGAAGTATTAACCTGCTTGATATATTCCGCTTTAAGCGTTTGAGGAAAAAGATGAGAAATATTGCAGTGACGCATTTCCATAAAAGAGGAGACGGAGAAAATGTAGACATTTGAAATCGCATTTTTGGTTTCAAAACTTCCTGTAATAAATAACCGTTCAGCAAGTGCCAGACATTTTTTGGCTCTCACAATATTTCCGGAAATAATAGATTTTTTAGTAATTTCAGCAAAGCGTTCGGCTTGTTTGTAGATTGAGGTGACTTGATTTTTCATTTTGAATGAATTTTTTTGTTCTTCCTCCTTATGCCAAAATATGTTCCGAAAAAGTAAAGTTGTAGATAAAGTGTTGTAAATAAATGGAATGTGGTTTTGTGCCAAAAAACAGGCATAAAAAAAGCCTATCAAAATGATAAGCTTTTATTGAAATGATAAGGATTTTAATTTTAAAATTTGAGTTCCGGAGGAACGCCATATTTATAGAAAAACATAGATTTGTTGTTAGAACCCCATCGGGGTGACATATTTAGCAACCCAGATATATCGCTCCGCTGGAGCTTTTAAATGGAATTTGGAATTTGTCCAGACAACTATGGGGATTGGAATTTTATTTTTTTATTGAATACTATATTCTTCTAATTTTCGATACAAAGTCGCAATTCCAATTTCCAGTAATCTTGCCGTTTCTGCTTTATTACCTTTTGTATAATTTAAAACTTTCTGAATATGTAATTTCTCAACGCTTTGCATCGAAAATGCCGACATTGATTTTGTAGGTTTTTCAGGTTGATGCTGCATTTCATAAGGTAAAACATCTGAAGTTAGAGTGTCTCCATTATTCAGAATAACAGATCTTTCAATCACATTTTTAAGTTCCCGAATATTTCCCGGCCAGGAATAATTTTCTAATTTTTGAAGAAAATCATCTGAAATGTTTAATGTTTTTTTATTCGTTTTTTCAGAAAATTGTTTGACGAAATAATTCGTTATCGCAGCAATATCTTTAATTCTTTCGCGTAATGGCGGCAGTTTTATTTCGAAAATATTCAATCGAAAATACAAGTCAGAACGAAAACGGTGTTCATCACTTTCTGTTTTTAAATCCCGGTTTGTTGCGGCAATTAATCTGAAATTAGATTTTTTTGGAGTTGTATCACCAATCGGTATGTATTCGCTGGTTTCCAGAACACGTAATAATTTGGCCTGCAGTTCAATTGGCATTTCTCCAATTTCGTCGAGAAATAAAGTTCCACCATTGGCTTCTTCAATAAAACCCTTTTTATCTTTTAAAGCTCCTGTAAAAGCTCCTTGTTTGTGTCCAAAAAGTTCGCTTTCAAGAATTTCTTTGCTAAAAGTACTACAGTTTAAGGCCACAAAAGATTTACCGACACGATTACTATTTTCATGAATTGCTTGTGCAAAAACTTCTTTTCCCGTTCCGGTTTCACCCGTTAGTAAAACAGTCGAATCGGTTTTGGCGACTTTTTTTGCCAAATCAATAACCTGTTCAATTCCTTTTGATTTTCCTATAATAGTATTAAACGAATATTTATCACCAATACGTTTTTCGAGTTGTTTTACTTTTTTCTGTAATTGTACTTTTTCTACAGCTTTATAAAGAAGCGGAATAATTTTGTCGTTGTCATCGCCTTTTACGATATAATCAAAAGCACCGTTTTTCATGGCCTGAACACCATCAGGAATATTCCCAAAAGCGGTAAGTAAAATAACTTCGACCAAAGGAAAACTTCCTTTTATGTTTTGAAGAAAATCAACGCCGTTTCCATCCGGTAATTTTACATCACACAAAACAACATCAATATCTGTTTGTTCCAATTTTTTAAAACCTGATTTTAAATCTTTGGCTTCAATAACTTCAAATCCTTCCGATTTTATAATGCGTGCCAATAGACTTCTAAGTTTTTCTTCGTCGTCTATAATTAAAATTTTGTGTATCATTTGAGGAAAAGGTTAAAATCGAAATTCATTTTAACATTACAAATTTAGGTTTTAAATTACTTTTCTTTTTTGATTCATTGGAAATTCTTGTGAAAATTCAATTTTCAAAATAGTTCCGTTATTGTTTTCCATCGAAAATTTGGCTTCTAAATCGTCACTTAAACCTTTTATCAGACTCATTCCAAACGAGTTTAGCTTTTTAGCACTAAAATCAGTATCAATTCCAATTCCGTTATCCGAAATTGTTAGTAAATAATGATTCTCAGTTGTTGCTTCAAGCGTTACATAAATCATCCCGTTTCGTTCATCCGGAAACGCATATTTAATAGAATTGGTAATGGCTTCATTTAAAATAAGTCCAAGCGGAACGGCTTGTGCTACATCTAATTCCAGCTGATCTATTTTTAATTCAAATCTGATTTTTTGCCCAAGCGAAAAAGATTCTTTAAGATATTCGACAAGTTCTCTAATATAATTAGGCATGTTAATTGTCGAAATATTCTCAGAATTATATAATTTTTGATGAATCAATGACATCGAATGAATTCTGTGCTGACTATTTTTTATTGCAGACAAAGCCATATCATTATCCAAATATGCCGATTGTGAATTTAAAAGACTGATAACCGTTTGAAGATTATTTTTTACACGATGATGAATTTCTTTCAAAAGCCATTCTTTTTCATCCAATAAATGTCTAAGATTTATATTTTTCTGATTGATTTCTTTTTCTTTAAGTTCTAGTTTGGCGTGATTTCGTTGTTTTAATCGGTATCTGTTGTACAATAGTCCAATTGTAATAAGTAATAAAATCAGGCTCCAGATCGAGACACTATTTAAAAGTTTAGATTTTTGCAATTCGCTTTTTTGCAGTTTCGACTGATCGTTTAGAAGTGCAATTTTTTGCTCTTTATTTTTAGTTTCATATTCAATTTTGAGCTCATCAATTTGCTTGGTTTTAGAAACACCATGTGTAGAATCACTTAGTTTTTTTACATTTCTGTAATGTTCTAAAGCACCAAGATAATTGCCGTTAATGGAATCAATTTTATATAATGAATATTGAAAAATTTCTGAGTTGTAATGTTTATTGCTGGTTTTAGAGAGCATAAAAACCTTATTGGCATAAAGTTTGGCTTTTTGTGCGTTATTTGTAAATGAGTAAAAATAAGACATCGTGGCATAACCATGAATAACTTCTCTAAAGGTTTCGGGTGTCTTTAATTGTTTAGCATAAAAATCCATTTCGATAAAATATTTTTCTGCCAGATCATACTTTTTTAAAGTAGCGTAACAATTAGCTTTCGTAAAAGCTACCAGCATTTTATCAAAAATACTTTGAGGAGGATAATCAGTAGTTACTGTATTAAGATAAGAAAGAGCTTCATTGTTTTTCTTTAGAGACAAAGCGGCCACGGCACCTAAAAAACTTTTGTACCAAGTTCCGCTATTTAGGGTTCGTTGCCCAATTTTAATGCTTTTTTGATATAGTTCAAGCGCTTCCTCATTATGTCCGTACATGTGGTATACATCACCCAAACGAGTATAAAAGATGTCCCCAAAAGTATAGTCCTTTTCAGCTTCCATTCTTTTAACACTTTTTAATGCATAGTAGAGTGCACTTGGAATGTTACGCTGATTTAGTTCAATAAAAACAATTGTTGTTTCTGCAAATTGCTGATGCGTAAAATTAATTTTTCGCAAATCAATCAAATTTTGGTAAAATCTTTTTTTCGCTTC
Organism: Flavobacterium sp. MEB061; assembly: GCF_000834715.1. Classification (NCBI taxonomy): domain Bacteria; kingdom Pseudomonadati; phylum Bacteroidota; class Flavobacteriia; order Flavobacteriales; family Flavobacteriaceae; genus Flavobacterium; species Flavobacterium sp. MEB061. The sequence goes on from NZ_JXQR01000014.1 coordinate 403,936, forward strand.
ATTGATTCTCCCAGTCCAAAAATAAATAGTCGTAATCTTCATGTAATTTTCGATCCTTTTTTCTTCTAATCCTAAAGAAGCATAAAGCAAAACAGCTTCTTGCAGAATTTTTTCTTTTTCAGGATCTAAGTTGGATAAAAGAGTTCCATAAGCATCTAAAGCGTTAGCTAGACTAGGTTTATCATTTTGTTTTCGGCATTCAGTAATAACCTGAAGAAAACATTTTTTCCCTTCAGCCTGATTATTAGCCTGAAAATAATATTTACCTAATAAGAGTAAACTTTGATGTTGCCATTTTTTTATTTTAAGTTGATTACTCAAATCAAATGCTTCTTTTATATATGAGAATGCGTTTTGTAAATCTTCTGGTTTTGTACCAGGTTTAAAAAGATAAAAATTTCCTAGTTGAAGTAATAATTTAATTCGGTCTTCATTTTTTGATTTTAGAAGTAATTTTTTAACTGAATTAACATTTCCCTTTTCAATTAAATCATTTCCAATCAGGTAAGAGCCGTCATTAAATCCTTCATCATAAGCTAATGAAACAGGTAATTTATAAGCTTTACAAGCCAAAACAACGGCGCTGTCTGCATCTATTGCACCTTGATTTGAATTATACAAATACATTGAGCTGGCCTGAATGAGCAATCTTTTTTTCTTTAGATCATATTTAGCAACTGAAGGTGAATTTTGTCCCAAAGATGGAAGAATAATGAAGAATAAAAAACAGAGAGAATAGAATTGCTTCATAATTTGGTGAGAATTAGTTTTTTGGAAGTTTTCGGAAACAAATATAAAATAAAAGATATGTGGTCTTGTGAAAAAATATGAAGAAAATTCACATTAAAGTTGTTTTTGATGATTTATATTTGGTAAAAATGTTATTTTACTTGCAATAATTAACTAATTTTATACCAATAAATTACAGCTTTATAATACTAAAAATGCCACAATTATGAAAACGGTTTCTGAGTTTCCCAATAATTCATCTCAACCTACTCTTAAAAAGCGAATTTTAATTGTTGAAGATCAATTTATTGAGGCTCATGATTTGCAGTTAATTCTCGAAAAAGCAAATTACGAAGTAATCGGAATTTCGCGTTCTGTTGATCAGGCTTTGGAACAAATTCAAACGGAAAAACCAGATTTGGTTTTTGTAGATATTATGTTGAAGGGAAGCAGAAACGGAATTGAACTGGCTCAAATTTTAAAGGAAAACCATATTGGTTTCATTTATATATCTGCAAATTCAAGCAAAAGTATTTTAGATCAGGCCAAAATTACCCAGCCTTACGGTTTTATTGTAAAACCATTTCGCGAGCAGGACGTTTTAACAACGCTGGAAATTGCTTTTTATCGTCAGGAATATAGTTTAGAATCGCAATTAATGCAGCAGTTTCAGTTGCAGAATAATATTGCAGAAATTATAAAATCAAATCTTAAATGGGAAGATGCTTTGTTGGCATTTGCAAAAGTGGTGCAAACTTTTATCTCTTTTGATTATTTAGAAGTTGGTTTTTTAAATACAACGCATTATGCAAATCTTGGTGTCATGCGCAAAAATATAGATGATTACCAGATTATTAATCCCGAAAAATTTTCAAAAATTGCCGATATTTCTATAAAAGAATTAGACGAGACTTATAAAAAATCAAAAATAGATTTAAATCCTGTTGTTTATAGCGAAGAATCTTTAATCAATAATTTTCAGGTTGCGCCTATAAAAGGTTTGATATCGCATAATTTTGGAATTAAATCTTATTTGGTTTTTCCTCTTTCAATTATAGGAATTCAAAAATTTCATTTTACTTTTTACAGTCGAAATTTTAATGTTTATTCTCCCGAAAATATAGCAGTTTTGAGTAATCTTGAAAATACTTTTGTTCAGTTTATTACTAAAATGTATCCCAAAACAAATTCATACTCAGATCAAAAAGAAGCAATTATTAAAGAAATAAAACCAATTAATAAATCAGTTGGTTTTGAAGGGATTATTGGAAATAGTTCTCAAATGATTACTGTTTTTGATTACATTCGAAAAGTAGCACCATCTGACACTTCAGTTTTAGTTTTAGGAGAAAGTGGAACGGGAAAAGAGAAGATCGCTCAAAGTATTCATACATTGTCTCCAAGAAAAAATAAGCCTTTGGTGATTATAAATTGTGGTGCAATTCCAGAAAATCTGGCAGAATCGTTGCTTTTTGGTCATGAAAAAGGCGCTTTTACCGGAGCGATGGATAAACGAATTGGTAAATTTGAACTAGCCGATGGTGGAACAATTTTTCTGGATGAAATAGGAGAAATGCCAATGGAACTTCAGGTAAAATTATTACGCGTTTTGCAGGAAAGAGAAATTGAAAGAATTGGCGGAGCTTCGCCTATAAAAATAGATGTTCGAATAATTGCTGCAACCAATAAAAATTTGGAAGAAGAAGTAGCTGCCGGAAGATTTAGAATGGATTTGTATTATCGCCTGCACGTTTTTCCGATTATAGTTCCGTCGCTTAAAAAACGAAAAGAAGATATTCCGGAATTAGCGAATCATTTTATAAAAGTATACAGTGAAAAAATGGGACGAAAATCTCCATTACTTTCAGATTTTGCATTACAGCAAATTACAAATTACAATTGGCCGGGAAACATTCGTGAATTAGAACATGTAATACAAAGAGCTATTTTACTAACAGACGGAAATACAATTAAAGACATTGAGCTTTCGACATCTTCAAAAATGCACGCAGACCAGGCAAGCGAATCATTTTCGATCAAAACCATTTTAGAAAATGAGCGAGATTATATTTTATATATTCTGAAAAAATGCAATGGAAAAATATCCGGAATTGGCGGAGCTGCTGAAATCCTGGATATTCATCCATCGACATTAAATTCAAAAATCAAGAAATTAGAAATTAAAAGAGAAATGAATTAGAATAAAAAACAGACACAGATTTGCAAATTTTTACTAATTAGTTGGTGAAATAAGATCTAATCTGTGGCAAAAAACTTTAGTTAATTTCCTTTTCGTTATCCTTAATAAAGGTGTCTGTATTTTTTAAATACGGATCAACAACAATAAGTTGAGGTTTGGTTTTGAGTTTAATTTTCCCTTTAACTACATTATTTTTTATTAAAAAAGGATAAGAAAACAATTTACCATTTTCATCGTAAACACCAATATCTATTATAGAATCATTTTTAATCAGTTTTCGTTTTCCGGTTGCATTCTCAGAATATTTTTTAGAATTTACTTTAAAAGAAACTTCATAAAAATTATTCTTTTTATTGCTTTCAACCGAAACGACATTTGATGAATAGGTAATAATTTGTTTAAACATTTCATCTAATTTGTAATGCAATTTTTGATCAGTTACCGAATAAATTTCTTTTAATAAATCTTCAGAATCAGGAATTTGATTTGGATATTTATAATGATTTAGAAAATTTTTTAAGGCAAGATTTAATTTTTTCTCTCCAATTAACATTTGCAGTTGATGCATCACAAGCATTCCTTTATCATAAGGTAAATGCGGAGTGTCATAATTCGTTTTATAAAGAGGCGTTTCAGGATCATAACTTCGGCTGCTTAAATACAAATCGAGATGAATTTTTAAAGTTTCAAGAGTTTTCTCTATACCATGTTCTTTTTCATAAAGCATCAGTTCAGTATATTGCGCTAATGTTTCTGTTAAAATCCAGCTGCCTTCTTTTTGTTCCGGACTAATTTGTGCATTTCCCCACCATTCGTGCGATAGTTCATGCGCCGTTAATTGATTGATAACATCTTCCTTATCTTTATGAGAAAGATCGCTGTAAAAACCAAAATTCTCTTTCATAAAAACCGTCGAAGGATATGAAGTTGCTGCAAAACCATCGGCGAAAGCAGAAACTTCGGCATAACGGATTGTTTTATAAGGATATTTTCCAAAGTTGGTTTGACAATAATCTAAAGTGTTTTTTACATCTTGTATTAATTTCGAAACATTTTTAAAATGTCTTTTGTCATAATATACTTCAATTGTAACTCCTTTATAATTTGTTTTTTGAATTTGATATTTGGCAGAAGAAAAAGCAAACCGAAACGGAATCTTCCTATTTGATTTATAATGAAAATAATTGCGGTTGTTTTTTGACCATTTTCCAATTAAATCTCCAATTCCAATAACTGTTTGATTTTGAGAAGTAGACACCACAGCATCATAATCAATAAAATTGTATGGACTGACTGTTTTGTCTTCGAGTTTTTTTAGCGGAGTTTGAGATTTCAAATGCCTTTTTAAACGTTCTTTTTTACTATTAATTTCATTATCATTCTGATAGCCAAAAGTGGGATAATAACGACTTATTCGCATAAAAGAGCCATTTTCTATAATAGAATTAAAAGAAGTATGACCTTTAAAAGACGACCAGCCTGATTTAAATGAAAATGAAATTTCCATTTTTTGATGAGGTTTAAGCGGTTTTGCTAAACGATACCAATAATGATTGAATTGAGAAACGTCGGTTAATTTTTTAGCATTCGGAATTTTGATTGAAGTTAGTTTTGAATTTCGATCTATATATAGGAGTAAACTATCAATTGCTTTTTCAGAATTATTAATCAATTGATATTTCCCAGACACTTCATAACGATTTTCGTCAGGAAACAAAGCAACATTACTTTTAACGGAAGTTATCGTTGGTTGAGGTAAATCAGTATATTTTTTAAATTTTAACTCATATTGTTCGCTCCAATTGTTGTGATCTTCTTCAGTTAAATATGGATATTCAATATTAGTTTTATAAAACAGAAAACTTCCAAAACCAATAAAAAGAAGAGTTCCCAAAGTAAAAGTTGTTTTCTGAAGTGAATTCAGCGAATGTCTTCGAAATGATTTCAGGATGGAAGTATTTCTTTTCCATAAAATCCCTGTTAAGATCAATAGAATCAGAGCCAATCCTGAATTGTATAACATCGAAACATGAAATGGAATTGTATATTTTCCGAAACCATTCAAATCAAAATATTCTCTTTTAAAAGAATCTCCAAATCTAAATAAAGGATGCGAAATTCCTAACTGTTCCCCAATTCCGGTACTTATCAAAATCGTAATAATAACCGCTGCCGAAAGGCCTAAATATTTATTAGATATAACAGTCTGAATAAAAACGATTAAAATGGAGATCAATAAAATAGGCAAACCTAAATAGTAAAATAAAGAAAAATAGAGATCAAATTCTATAGGAGCATTTGCATCAACGATTTGAAAACCACAACCAATCAAAATACTCAAAGCAATTATGATGAGCGGAATTGTAAAAAGCGAAATGATTTTAGAAACTAAAACTATCGTTTTTTGATGAGGCGTTGTGTTTTCCAACATTTCAAATCGAGATGTTTCACTTCGGTTTATCAATTCATTACTATAAAATAGCAAAATGATAATTAGAATAAAAGGTAAACGATCCATAATCGTGCTAATTATCAAAGCTGTATTCGTAATATTTTGTGCCAATCTGATTCCGCCATCAATCTCATCTGAAATTTCAATTAAAAGCAATCCAGAAAATAAAATAACTATCAATAGAAACGGAATTCCTTTCAAAATAAGGGAAACATCCATTTTGATATAACTTTTTAAAACTAGAAAATTATGTTTGAAAGTTCTAAATTCGATATTTTTTGGTGCTTCTGTAGAAAATGAAAGAGATTCAATTTTTAAAACCTTAAATGATTTTACCTTTTTAGTTTTCGTTTTTCGGAAAGAAAACAATTTATAAGAAAGAAATAACAATAGAAAAGAAACACTTATCCATAGCATTCTATTCAATAAAAAATTACCGGATAATTCCAGAAGATTAGTGTTTTTTTGAATTGAAGTCCAATATCTAGTTTGTTCTAAAAATGCTGCCAACCCAAACGGATCTATTTTTGCCGCAAAAGACATCGCAGCAGCAGACGAAGGAGAAGCATTCGCAAAAATGGGAGAGTTTGAGAAAAGCGAACCTGCGATATATAAAATGTAAATCAGGAACCCGCCAACATAAATAAAGAGTTTACTTCTGGTTAACCAAGCCAAAGTCGTTAAAATAGAAAGACACAATACGATATTAGGAATCACCAAAACCAAATACGGCCATAAATAATTGATGATATAAAAAGGACCAATTTCATCCTGAGAAAGCCAGGGCATCAAATGACCAATCATCATCCCGATAATAAACATACCAAAAGAAATAACGGCGATGCCAAAAGCGACAATAAATTTACTTCCTAGATAATTGAACTTAGAAATAGGAGTGGTGAAGATAATGGAGTCGAATTTGGTTTCATATTCCTTTAAAAAATTCTGGGCAACCTGAAGTGTTATCGAGAATATCGTCGTTAAAGAAATCAAGCCAATGGCATAAGTAAGTACATAAGGACTATTTTTGTAAGCGCCGGAAAACGAAAAATTCGCAAAAGCACTCATAAAAAATCCCAGGATTAAGTAAACTAAGAATGTGGCATAAAAACTCCAGTTTCTGGTATTGTTATGCCATTCAAATTGTATTAATTTTAAAAGCATAACGTTATTTTTTAAGTTGATTTGATAAAACACTAAAATAAACATCACTTAAATCAGGCGAAATTAAGTTGAAACCAGAATCTGGTTGCTGATCCGAAAAAACATGAATATTCAATTTACCCGAATTCAAATGCGAGGATATAATATTGAAATGAGTTTGATATTCCTTTAATTCAGATTTATGAATGGCTTTAATCCAGATTTTATCCTTCAATAAATCGATTTTTTCATTTGGATTTCCTTCCAAAATCAATTTTCCGTTTGAAATAATTGCCATTTTGGTACACAAATCTCGAACATCTTCAACAATATGAGTAGACAAAAGCACAATAATGCTTTCGCCAATTTCACTTAAAAGATTATTGAATCGATTTCTTTCTTCAGGATCAAGTCCCGCAGTTGGTTCATCGACAATAATAATCTTCGGATTTCCCAATAAAGCCTGCGCAATACCAAATCGCTGACGCATTCCGCCTGAAAAAGAGTGAACCGCTTTGTCTTTGTGTTGCAATAAATTGGTTTGCTGTAATAAAGTCAGAATCTGATGATTTCTTTCCTGTTTATTCACGATTCCTTTCAAAATCGCTAAATGATCTAATAAGCGATAAGCCGAAATCTTAGGATAAACCCCAAATTCCTGAGGCATATAACCCAGATTTTCTCTGATAAACATTGGGTTTTCCAGAATATTGATTCCGTTAAAGGTAATACTTCCCGAAGATGGTTCCTGTAAAACCGCAATGGTTCGCATTAAAGTCGATTTTCCGGCTCCGTTTGGCCCCAACAAGCCAAACATTCCGTTAGTAATTTCCAGTGACACGTCGCTTATAGCCTGTGTGCCGTTCTCATACGTTTTGCAGAGATTTTTGATTGATAAACTGTTCATTTTTTGATTGATTTAATGATTGATTGAAAAAAATATTTTGAAAAAAAATAGGCAATAGAATTCCTGTCGACATCAAGAGCCGATTTTTTTTAGTTAAGATTTAAAAAGATTTATTCGCTTACGTATTCTAAAATATCGCCTGGCTGGCAGTCTAATATTTTACAAATAGCTTCCAGAGTATCAAATCTGATTCCTTTGGCTTTTCCGGTTTTAAGTATCGATAAATTAGCAGGCGTGATTCCTAGTTTTTCAGCCAACTCTTTACTTTGCATCTTGCGCTTAGCAAGCATTACATCAACATTTACAATTATTGGCATGATTATATAAATAAGTCTTGTTCGTTCTGAAGATTTAATCCCTGTTTAAAAATAGCAGCTAAAAAATAAGCAAATATCCCCAACATAAAATGTAATACAATAAATATTGAGATCTCATTATCTAGTGAAACAAAAATAGAAGAAATAAATATGATGGTACCAGGTAAAAATAAATTACCCAAATAAAATCTTCTCAAGTGTTTAATACCATTTTGAGTAAATAATTTAGGCTGAAAAAACACTTTAAAGACATTGCTAATCAGTAAAAAGAAAAGTCCGTAAAGACTCAAAGGCGACAAAAAATCAAAAATAATATAGGGCAAATTGTAATCGCCCAACATTAGCGGATGATTCGTAAAAGGATAACAAATCTGGAAATACTTTCCGTCATCTTTAAAATTTAAAAACCATCCGGTACTTAAAGTAAGTAAAGAATAAATTGATAATGTAAAATAAACAATAGCCAGAAATCGTGTAACGTAAAATAATATTTTAGAAACAATGTGAGTGGTTTTCATTTGCGCTTAAATTAGTTTTATTGTTGCAAATATATGATTAATTATCTTAAAACAATAATTAATTATTGAAATGTATTTATTTGTTATCGTTTTAACTTCGCAGGAAAACATTATAATTCTATTAACACTAGAAAAGAAAAGACATCTCTATAAATGAATTAATTTTGTATAAATCAAAAATTTTCATGAAAAACCCAATTTCAATCTCCATATTAGAACTCGCTATCATCACACAGGATAGCAATGCTACAGAAACATTTCAAAAAACAAAAGACATAGCCCAACTCGCAGATAAATTAGGTTACAAGCGTTTTTGGCTGGCCGAACATCACAATATGGCACACGTTGCAAGTACGGCAACAGTTGTTTTAATAGGATATATTGCTGGACAAACTCAAAATATCCGTGTAGGCTCGGGCGGAATCATGTTGCCAAATCATTCTCCTTTAGTAATAGCCGAACAATTTGGAACCTTAGAAACGCTTTATCCAAACCGAATTGATTTAGGATTAGGAAGAGCGCCAGGAACAGATCAGCCAACCGCCGAAGCAATTAGAAAAGACTTTTTTGAACAGGCACAGCGCTTTCCTCAAAACGTAAGCAAACTTCAGGATTATTTTTCAGTCGAAAATGCTACAGCAAAAGTGCGCGCTTTTCCGGCCGAAGGCGCAAATATTCCAATCTGGATTTTAGGTTCAAGTATGGAAAGTGCAGCTCTTGCCGCTGCTTATGGATTACCATATGCTTTTGCAGGACATTTTGCACCACGTCAAATGATTCAGGCATTCGAGTTTTATCGTGAAAATTTCCAGGCTTCCGCCACTTTAGATAAGCCAAAAACAATGGCATGCGTCAATATTATTGCAGCCGATACAAATGAAGAAGCTGAATTTCTATCAACAAGTTTGTATCAGATGTTTCTAAATCTCATTCGTGGCGATCGCAAAGGGTTACAGCCACCTGTACCATCTTTAGATAATATCATGGGCGAAGAAGAACGTTTTCATGTCAATCAAATGACGGCATGTACTTTTACGGGAAATAAGGAACAACTGGCAATAGATCTTAAAAAGTTTATCGACTATTCAAGAATTGATGAACTAATGGTAACCAGCCCAATTTTTGATCATCAGAAAAAACTAAAAAGCATCCAAATCACTAAAGAAGTAATTGATGCTTTAAACTAATTATCCATACCTATATATAAGGTGTATTTTACATACTATAATATAAAGAGTAGATTTACTCTTTCCCAACCCCGACATTTTTTAAACTTGTCGGGTTTATTTTTTGCTACCTATATATAAGGAGAAGCTTCTTTAATTATATATGTATAGTTTATCCTGCTGAACAGAAGCCGAAGTATCGCCCAATTGGAATTTTGGAGTTTGAAGAATTTGGAATTTAGTTTTTAGAAGGAGCTATTTCCCGCTATCCACTACAATCTTTTGTGCCGAACCCCGGCACAAAAGGATTTTCGTTACTATCGGGGCTAGGTCAGTAATTTTCAAGAAAACATTTGGATAAAGAGAGGAAAATTCAGGAACAAAGAAGAAAACTTAGCGCCTTTGCGACTTTGCGCGAAACAAAAACCAGCCCAAACCGCACTCTTGTGACTTTTCCATCCCAATAAAAAGAAGAAAAACAAAAATCTTCGGGCCTTAGTGCCTTTGCGGCAAACCCATCCAAACCCACACAAAGCGCTACAAATTCAGAAAACCCCAATCCGATCAAAAAAAACTTTGGATTGTAAAAAACGCAAAACCAGTGCTTTATAAAAAAGATTGAAATTATATAAAAAAAAGGCTTGTAAATGTAAATAAAGGTGCTACTTTTGCACCCGC